>DAIPIC010000014.1:0-32553 GCA_036771025.1 Solirubrobacteraceae bacterium | reverse complement strand
TTTAAAGAGTGGGCCGTCACTGTGCGGGCTCTCGCCGAGGGCGAGCAGCTCCTGACACTGCGCAAGGGCGGTATCCGCGAGCCGGAGAAGCACTTCAAGCTCGACTACGAGCGTTTTTTCCTCTATCCGACGTTCGACCACCAATGCGCCGACCTGGTGCGCGAATCCCACCAGCCCGAGCTCGGGCGGGCGCTGGAGGAGGGCGTCTGGAGCGACGGTGAGCCGCCGCCCCATGCGCTCAGGCGCGACATCCCGATCATGCAGCCCGACCGCGTGAGGATCCGGGCCTGGGCGGAGGTCGCCGCTCACTACACGATCACCGACCGCCGCACCATCGACGCGCTGTCGCCGTTTCATGTATGGACGACCGACTACGCCGAGAAGCGGCTGGCCTGGAAGCGGCGCCACCCGCTGCACGTGATCCTGCTGCGGACCTACCGCATTCCGCGCCCGGTGACCGTGAAGGTGCGCGACGAGTACGGCGGCTGTCGCTCGTGGCTCGAGCTGACGCGCGAGCTGCCGTTCGAGGGCACCCCCGTCCTGTCAGACGACGAGTTCGAGCGGGCCTCGGAGGAAATCGCGGCGATCGCCTCTGATCGTCAGCCGGTACTCGTCTGATCGCGACCCGGCGACCGGTAGGGTCGCAACGAAGATGACGTGGGTTGAGTCGGTGTCGCCGTCGTTCCGCGCTCGACACGAGGTCGCGGATGCCGACGATGCCGACCGCGTCCTCTATTCCCTGGAACGCACGCGCGATCGCTTGCAGCGCCTGTTCCCGCGCGCCACCGAAGAGATGACCGTGGTGCTCCATCGGGGAATGATGGGACTGTCGCTCACCAACCCGCTGCTGCCGCTTTCATGGATCGCGACCGCTCCCGCAGCCCGGCGATACGTCGCCGGGTGGGTCGGCGGCCGCGAGCTGCACGTGCTCTCGCCGACGACGCTTCACACCCGAGCCGCCAACTTGCCTGGGTCCCGCGAGATGCTGAGGCTGGCCCCGGCAGCGCTGTACGCCCGTCGGGTGATCGCCGAGAACAATCTCGAGCTGCGCCAGGCCCGGCCCCCCGTCCGCGTCGGGCTCGAGCTTCGATGGGCGTGGTTGGTGGAGGGAGGGGCCCGGTGGTTCGCGGGCCAGACCGAGCACTCCCGTGCCGCCATTGCCCGCCGCCTGAGGGAGGGTGCCCGGCCGAGCTTCCCGCCCGGCACGCGCGACGCGCCGCTGCTCGGCCCCACGGTGATCGATTTCCTGGCCAGCGAGCAAGGGGAGAAGGCCGCCGCGCAGTTCGTCTCCCGCCTGCATCCCCACGGGCCCAGAGGGACGCTGTCAAGAGCGTTCGGCAGCCGCCCGATGGCGGACGTCGAGTGGGGGTGGCGCTCGCACCTCCAGCGGCTGGCCGCAACCGGCTGACCCCGGCCGGGGCGCTCAGGGATTGATCGACAGCACCAGCCAGGCGATGAGCGCGCCCAGCGCGAGCGCGATCAGCAGGCCGAGCAGCAGCCGGAGGGGCGCGACGGCGGGCCGCGGCTCGCCCGACGGGAGTAGCTCCGCCTCCATCAGCACCTCGCGCGCAGTTGCGGCCCCCGACTGGGGGACGAGCACGTCCCGTGGGCCGGCGGCCAGGAAGTCCGGGACGTCGAAGCCGGCACTGCGGCGGAGCAGGCTCGGAACTCCCTCCTCCAACAGCAACCCCTGGATGAACTCGGCCTCGGCCTGATTCCGCGCCCCGGCCACCTTGACCAGGTCGCCCTCGGCCAGCTGGGGCTTCACCTTCCTCGCCCGCTCGTGTCGCTCGGAGGCGGGCTCCTCGGCCGACTCATCCGCGGCGAACACCAGAGGTACCCGACAGGAGGCGCAGAAGCGTTGGCTGTCCGGGTAGGACTCTCCGCAGCTCGGACAGACGAGGGCGGTCACTCGACCACCAGCTCGGCCTCCTGGACCCGTCCGTCGCGGATCTCGTACCCGCGGATCTGTGGCTGATCCCCGGCGAGCCCCACGATCACGTACACCGCCTCGGGATAGAAAGCCAGGTTGATGTCGGTCTGAGAGGGATATGGCTCGGTGCGCGTATGCGAGTGATAGATCGCTCCGAGATCGAGGCCCGCGTCCTCGATCTCCATCTGGATCCGGTACTGCTCCGCTCCATCGATCTCGTAGCGCAGCGGACTCGCCGCCGCGTTGGTGGCCCGGTAAACGCGCACCGCCTCACCGTTCCGGGACGCAATCATCCCGCAGCATTCGAGCGGCGCCTCGGACCGAGCGTGATCGGTGATCTCCTCGAGCAGCTGCTTGGTGATCCGCATTTGAGAAAGACGCTACCAGCGGGTCACGCGCCGCCTGGCGCGTCAGCCGGCTATTCGCCGGTGACGGTGGGATAGGGCACGCCCAGGAACACGTCGCCGGCGTGCTGCAGCCCGCTCAGCGACGTCCAATGTTGTGCCTCGCAGGCCATGATCTGTGCGGCCCGCGTCAGCAGCCTGGCGTCTGAGAGCTTTGACATGGCGGAGTAGTAGACGCCCTCTGCGACTGTCTCGACCCCGATCATGTAGCGAACGCAGACGGAGTCCCCCCGCGAGTCCCTGAGGCTTCCGCCCGCGCCCAGCTTGGACAGCTGGCTGCCGGCGGCCTTGACGTCGGTCGGCGGCGCCGGAGCAGCCCCCCTGCGACGGGCGAGCTCGCTCGAGAGCAGCCGCACGTGCCCGCTCTCGTGGGAGAGAAGAGTCCTGAACATCCGCGCGGGCGACGGCGACAGCCCTCCGGCTTGCAGCAGATGCCCGTAGGCGAACTCGATCAGCTGCTCGATCTCCACCAGCCTGCTCAGGAGCTCCGTGTCCCCATTGGCGCCGGCCAGCGGATCGTCCGCCTCGGCGCTGGATGGCGCCGCCACCGCGGTCAGCGCAGCGGCACCCACCGCACCGCTGCGGAGCAGCTGCCGCCGGGTGCGCAGCATCTACTCGGCTGCCGTCACGACGGCGTCAGGGATCGGGTCCAGGCCTAGATTGCGCCGGATGATCGAGACATGCTGGGCCTCGTTGGCCAGGATCGACGCCGCCGCCGCTCGCGCCGCGCCTGGGGTGAGCTTCGGGATCGCATCGAGGTAGGCGCGAACCGTCGCCTGCTCGGCACGGTGGATCAGCTCGAGGATCTGCGTCTCGCTTCTGGGATGGCCAAGGTCGTAGCTGGGGCGAGGGCCGTGGGGGGCGCCGTGCGCCACGGTCACCAGATTTCCCAGCTGCTGAATGTGAGACACCTCGTGGACCAGGAAGTGCTTTGCGGCGCGTGCGTTGTGGTCGCTGAGGAGCGGGATTCCAGCGATGTAGATGGCGGCCACGACGTACTCCGCGTCGATCAACCGATTGAAGATGGCGGCGTCCACCGCTTTCAGATTCGGCGGAAGCTTCGACACGTGTGAGGCGGCTGGGTGAGCGCGGCCGCAACCCGCAAGCGCCAGCGCCACGCCGGCAGCGCCCGACGCGCCCAGCAACTGCCGCCGGGAGACCGCGGAGCCCGAACCTACCACCAAACGGTGGCGTCCAGATTCTCGATCTCGTCGATCGGCCGCGTATAGATGCCGCTTGACAAGTACTTCCAGCCGTCGTCCGCGACGATGAAGACCACGTTGCCGTCGTCGAGCTCGCCGGCGATCCTGACCGCCACCCTGGCGATCGCCCCGGAGGAAACGCCGGCGAACAGCCCCTCCTCGTCGAGCAGCCTGCGGGTGAAGACGATCGCATCCTGATTGGTCACGAAGATCTTGCGGTCCAACAGCGACAGGTCGATGATCGGAGGGATGAAGCCATCCTCGAGCGAGCGCAGGCCCTGGACCGGCTCTCCCTGCATCGGTTCGGCCGCGACGACCTTCACCTGATCGCCCAGCTCCTCCTTGAGCCGGCGGCCGTTGCCCATCAGCGTCCCGCCGGTGCCGAGCCCGGCCACGAACGCCGCGACCTCGTCGAGCTCCTCGAGAATCTCGAGCGCCGTTCCGTTGTAGTGGGCCATCGGGTTGGCCTGATTGCCGTACTGGTATGGCATGTAGTACGAGGCGTCGCGTTCGGCCATTTCGAGCGCCAACTCGACCGCACCGTTGGAGCCCTTCGCCCCTTCCGAGTAAACGATCTCCGCCCCGTACATCTCAAGGAGCTCGGTGCGCTCGCGGGTCACGTTCTCGGGCATGACTACCTTGACCGGATAGCCCTTCCGGTTACAGATCATTGCCAGCGAGATGCCGGTGTTGCCTGAGGTGGGCTCGAGGATCGTCTGCCCCGGGCTAATCAGGCCCTTCTCTTCGGCCTCCTCGATCATCGCCCGGGCCACGCGGTCCTTGACAGAGCCCGTCGGGTTTCGTGACTCCAGCTTGGCCCAGATCCTGACCCCGGGCTTGGGGCTGAGGCGCTTTAGCTCGATCAGCGGCGTGTGGCCGATCGATTGGACGAGGTCCCCATATCGCCCCCCGCAGGGCTTGTTCTGGAGCCGCTCGACGGCCATCGCTTTACGAAGTGTAGCGACGGAGGGCTGCTCGCCGGTGGACGGCCGCGAGCCCGCCGGAGGGGGTTAGACGGGCTCGCGGCCCCGATCGGGGAAGCGTTTGCCGGCTGGGTCTAGGGGTACGGGGTGGGAGTCGGCGTAGCCGTGGACGTGGGATAGGGGTTCGGCATCGGCATCGGCATCGGCATCGGACTGCTAACCGACATCGAGCTCGAGATCTTCCACACGTGCCATGTACCTCCGAAGCTGACGATGCCCTCCCCATGGGCCCGCTTCTTCGACTTGTCCTGGAAGAAGAAGTACAGGGGGTGTCCGCCAAGCGTCAGCTGGTTGACGCCGTTGTGCTTCCAGATGCCCAGCTTCGCCTTGATCAGCGGATTCTTGGTGGGCATGACTCCGTTCTTAACCGCCACCCAGGGCCAGATCGCGCGGCATGCCTTCGAGAGACACTGGGGGTGGTTCCTCGAATCGCCAGTCAGCGTGTAAACCGAGAACCCGCCCGAGGCGCCCACGATCTTCGCCGAGAAGGTCGTGTGGGTGTTCGAACTCAAGAAGTTGGTGACGGTGCTGTTAAAAACCCCGAGGGTGGGGGGCGCCTTCGCCGCTGCGGCCCCGACCATCCCGGCCAGCCCGACGGCGAGAATGGCAGCCGACAGCCCCATCATCTTCGTACCTGCCCTACGCATATGCACGTCCTCCTCGATCGTGGGTATTCGACGCTAAGGACGCCACCGGGGCGGGAACCTTCCCGAGTTATTCGGGCCTCTTGACGCGCTCGGTCGGGGGGCGCGAGTCGCTTCGGGCGCGCCTGGCGGTTCAGCTGCCGCCGGCCATGGCGGGCAGGATCACGAGCGTGTCGTTGTCACGCACAGAGGTGTCGAGACCCTCGAGGACGCGCACGTCCTCGTCGTTGAGGTAGACGTTCACGTACCGGTTGAGCCCCCCGTCCGGCGCGAAGAGCTGGGATTCGGTGTCGGGGTGGGTCGAAGCCACGGCCCGAAGCACCTCCCCCACGGACGAGCCGCCGGCGCTCAGCTCCTTCTCGCCGCCGACGGACGGGCGCAGCACTGGTGGTATCCGGACCGTCGCCATGGGGAAGCCGAACCCTAGTGGGCGCCGGCGCAGAACGCCTCGTAGTCCGGAAAGACCCCGAGCTCCTCGTCGGAGATCGATTCCGGATCACGGGAGCAGACGGGGCACTCCGGATCGCGGCGGACCTTGACCTCGGTGAAGGTCGCCGCCAGCGCGTCGTACATCAGAAGGCGACCGATGAGCGGCTCGCCCTCGTCCAGGATCAGCTTCACGACCTCGGTGGCCTGAAGCAGCCCCATCGTGCCTGGCAGTACGCCGAGGACGCCGTTGGCGCCACAGGACGGCGCCAACTCGGCGGGCGGCGGCACCGGGAACAGGCAGCGATAGCAGGGGCCCTCATAGGGCTTGAACACCGACAGCTGACCCTCGAAGCCCAGGATGGCGGCGGACACCACCGGGATCTTCAGCCGGACCGAGGCGTCGTTGAGCAGGTAGCGGGTGGGGAAGTTGTCGAGGCCGTCCACCACGATGTCGTAGCCCGGGAGGATTTCCATGATGTTCGAAGCGTCCAGGCGGACCTCGTGCTTGACCACGTTCACGTCTGGGTTCAGGGCGGAGATCGTTTGCTCGGCGGAATCGACTTTCGAGACGCCGATGCGGTCGGTGGAATGGATTACCTGCCGCTGGAGGTTCGACAGATCGACCTCGTCGGAATCAACGATCCCCACGGTCCCCACGCCAGCAGCGGCGAGGTAGAGCGCGGCCGGCGAGCCCAGCCCACCTGCTCCCAGCAGCAGCACCTTGGCCTCGAGCAGCTTCTGCTGACCATCGGCGCCCACCTCGGGCAGCAGCAGATGGCGCGAATAGCGTTCGCGCTGCTCGGCGTTGAGGGTTCGAGGTACCTCGAGCTCGTAGCCCCGGTCCTTCCACAGCGTGATGCCGCCGCGCATCGACTCGACGTGCTCGTAGCCCAAGTCCTCCACCAGTGTCCGGGCGGCGTAGGCAGAGCGGTTGCCTGAGGCGCAATAGAGGATCACGTGCTGGGAACGGTCGGGCACGGCTCCCTCGATCCTGGACTCGAGATATCCGCGGGGGACGTGCTTTGCGCCGGGGAGCTTGCCGCTCTGAAGCTCCTCAGCCTCGCGGACGTCGACTACGACCGCGCCGTTGTTCATCTGCTCGCGTGCGTCGGCGGGGTCAACCTCGCTGATGCGGTCCTTGATTTGGCGGAGCAGCTCCGCTCCTGACGGGCTCATTTTCGAATTCTCCTCAAAGGCGCCCTGATTTCAATACTTCACTCAGTATAGGACCACGAACGCCGCCGATGTCCGGAACCATTCCGCCCTACCCGCAATGGGGCTAAGAGCCGCGCGACCGGACAGCGGCGGCGCATCGTGGTCCACTTATAAGCCTTCTACGATCACGCGTATCAAGGCTCCGGTCGACCACATCACCGCTCCGCCCTTCCCGAGGGGGCTGCCGTGGGTCAATACGGCGCCGTTGCGGCTGGATCAGCAGCTGGGGCGGCCGGTGCTGGTCGAGTTCTGGGACTTCTGCCGCCCGAACTCGATTCGCACCCTGCCCTACCTCAAGGCGTGGCACGAGCGCTACCGGGACCACGGGCTGCGCGTGATCGGCGTCCACTCATCCGGCTTCGAGCTGTCCGAAGATCCCGAGATCGTGCGGGCCGCCGTCGCCCGGCTCGGTATCCCGTATCCGGTGGTGGTGGACTCCGAGCACGAGATTTGGCGCCTGTACGGAAACATGGGTTGGCCCGCCCGCTACCTCTTCGATCGGAGGCTGACGTTGACCCACTACCACTACGGCGAGGGCAACTACGCCGAGACCGAGCAGGAAATCCAAGAGCTGTGCGGCGTCGGCCGGCCTCTCCTCGAGCCGATCCGGCCCGAGGACGTCCCGGGAGCAGTGCTCGACGCTCAGACCGAAGACGTCGCCGGCCCGTACCGCGGTCGCTATCGAGCGGGCGGGGTGTGGGCCGTGCTCGACGGCAGCGGGACCGTCAGGGTGTCAGGCCGTGCGATCCGGGTGGACGGTCCGGGGTGCTACGAGCTGATCTCCCACCCGCGGAGCAGCGAGGGCCAATTGGAGCTCGAGGTCGCCGAAGGAGTCCGCTGCCACGCGGTCTGCTTTACCCCCGGCCTGGCCTAATCCAGAAGATTCCTGACCTGGGGCGCACCGTCGCCGTCGTCGACGACGACGCAGAATCCCGGCCGGTATGGGCTCCTCGAGGGATCCGGACCGAGGAACTTGGGCTCCCTGACCCAGCAGCCCGCGTTGACCATCGAGGTGCCATCCGGCCTCGTCCACTCCCTGGCCTCGTCCTCCGGTAACGGGCCGGCGCGATGGGTGTGGCCAAATACCGCGTAGCGGGCCTTCACCCCCAGGCGTCCCAGCACCTCCGCAAACCCGCGCAGCCCCCCGCGCCGCAGCTCCGGCCCGGATACGTCCGCTCGCAGCGGGCCCAGGCGAGCGCGGTTCAGGGCCCCCACGAACACCGGAAACCCGGCGCGCAGCCCCGCGCGGCGGACGCTCGGCCGCTGGCCGCCGGCCGTGAGCTCGCGCCAGATGCTCACCTGCAGACTTCCGTGTCCCCCATTCCGCCGAGGCGTCCGACCCTGCGCGACCGCGTCGATCCAGGCGTAGATCGGCGCCAGCGTGGCCTCGTAGTCCTCGGCTCGCTTCGGTCCTCCATCGCGCTCGGGGACAAATCGGGCCATCAGCCCCGCGCCAAGCCGCTCCACGATCGGCGCTGTGTTGTGCCGGTCGCCATAGTGGCCGTGGGAGGCGTAAACGTCGCCGCGCAGCCACACACCTGGGTAGAGCACGCGCACTCGTGCCGGGCTCAACGCTCGAACCACGGCCTCGAGCGGCTCCCCGTCTCGCCAGTCGACCTCGGACTCCAGCCCCAGGGGCGACGGGACCGAGTCGCATGACCGCCGCTCGAACCACGCCCGCAGGAGCATGTGGTCATGGTTGCCGGGCACGATCAGCACCTCCCGATCGGCTCCCAGCGCCTGGCCCAGGTTCTTGAGGACCGGCTCCGCGCCCGCGAGGGCGCTCCGCAGAGGGCCATGGCGCAGTTCGAGTACGTCACCCAGCAAGACGAGTCGCTCTACTCCTTCCAGCCCCTCCACGAGCGCTTCCTGCTCCGGGGGCAGACGCAGCACGTCGACGCCGCTCAGCGCGCCCAGGTGCAGGTCTGAGACGACCAGCGCGCGCAGGGTTACGCGGGAACCGAGCGGATCGGCTTGGGCAGCATGAAGCGGACGTCCTCGCGGATCACCTCGAGCTCCTCTATCTCCTCCGTGCCGCGGGCTCGGAAGAACTCGATCACGCCCTGGACGAGCTCCTCGGGTGCGCTGGCGCCCGAGGTGATGCCGACCACCCGCTTGTGTTCGAGCCACTGCTCGCGCACCTGGCCCACGTTGTCGATCAGGTGCGAGTCGGCGCCATGCTCGCGCGCCACCTCGACCAGCCGCATGGAGTTAGACGAGTTGCGCGAGCCCACCACGAGCACCAGGTCGCAGTAGCGGGCCAGCTGTTTGACCGCCGCCTGGCGGTTGGTAGTCGCGTAGCAGATGTCGTCCGTGCGGGGTCCCACGATCTCGGGAAATCGCTCGCGCAGGCGGTTGATGATCGAGCGGGTCTCGTCCACCGAAAGGGTGGTCTGGGAGATGTAGGCGATCTTGGTGGGGTCCTCGACCTCGAGGCGGTCCACGTCCTCGGCCGACTCGACCAGCACGATGTTGCCTGGAGCTTCGCCCATGGTCCCCTCGACCTCCTCGTGCCCCTCGTGGCCCACCAGCACGATCGTGTAATCCTCGGCGGCGAACTTCCTGGCCTCCACGTGCACCTTAGTCACCAGCGGGCAGGTGGCGTCGATGGTGCGCAGCCGGCGCTCGGCGGCATTGTCATGCACGTGGGGAGCGACGCCGTGGGCCGAGAACACCACCGTCGAGCCCTCCGGCACCTCGGTCTCTGACTCCACGAAGATCGCGCCGCGCTGCTTCAGCTGCTCGACCACGTGCTTGTTGTGGACGATCTCCTTGCGCACGTACACCGGCGCCCCGTGCAGCGCCAGGGCGCGCTCGACCGTCTGGACGGCGCGGTCGACGCCTGCGCAATAGCCGCGCGGAGCGGCCAGCAGCAGCTTTTCGGGAGCGGACACCTGAACAGGGACGGCGGACATCTGCTGAGCAGTGTAGGGGCGCTCGGCCCTCAGTCGTTGGCAGTGACCGATTCGAGCAGGTCGGCGAATTGCCTCCGGGCCGCCTCACGACGGGTGGGGACATGCTCCGAGGGGATCCCGTTGGGCGGCGGTTCGTAGCCCCGCAGGATCTGCCTGGCGACCGACGCCCGGTGAACCTCATCGGGGCCGTCGTAAATCCTGGCCGCCCGCGCGAACCGATACATGGCCTCGAGCGGCAGGTCGGTCGAGTACCCCAGGGCCCCGTGGGCCTGGACCGCCCGGTCGATCACGTCGTGCAGCGCCTGCGCCCCATAGAACTTGATCAGCGCGATCTCCTGCCTCGCCGCGGCCACCCCCTCCCTGTCCATCTTCCACGCCGCGTGGAGCGTCATCAACCGAGCTGCCTGCATCTGGGCGGCGGAATCGGCGATCCAGTTCTGGACGGTCTGGTGGCCCGACAGCGTCGAGCCGTGCGCATAGCGATAGAGCGAGCGCTCGCACAGCATGTCGAACGCGCGCTTTGCGACACCGAGCCACCGCATGCAGTGATGGATCCGTCCGGGGTACAGCCGCTGCTGGGCGATCAAGAAGCCAGCCCCCTCCGCCCCGAGCAGCGCCTGGTCTGGGAGGCGTACGTCTTCGTAGACGATCTCGGCGTGGTTGCCGTAGCGACCGTAGTTTTCAAAGGGGTGCTCCATCGTCGCCACGTCGCGCAGGATCTGCACCCCCGGCTTGTCCGCGTCGACGATGAACATCGACGCCCGCTGGTGGGGTCGGGCGTCCGGGCTGGTGACCGCCATCACGATCAGAAAGTCCGCGATCGACCCGTTCGAGGAGAACCACTTGTGGCCGTTCAGGACCCAGCCGTCGCCGTCGCGGACCGCAGTGGTTCGAAGCAGCGTCGGGTCCGAGCCGGCGGTATCGGGCTCGGTCATGCTGAAGGCGGACCTGAGGTCTCCCTCCAGCAGCGGGTAGAGGTAGCGCTCCTTCTGCTCCGGGGTGCCAGCCAGCGCCAGGATCTCCGAGTTTCCCGAGTCCGGTGCGGCGTTGCCGAACACCAGCGGGGCGATTAATGACGAACCGAGGATCTCGTGCATCAAGCCCAGCTTCACCTGGCCGAAGCCCTGCCCACCGAGCTCGGGATCGAGGTGGGCGGCCCACAGGCCACGCGCCTTGACCTCCTCGCGAAGCGGCGCGATCGCCCGCCCCAGACCTTCGACGCCGAGCTCATCGATAAGCGTCTCGAGCGGCCACACGCGCTCGCGGACGAACCCCTGCATCCAATCCAGCTCGAGCTGGAACTCGGGCTCGGTGGAGAAATCCCAAGCCATCCCGCCACAGCGTACCCTTCGACACTCGATGCCTCAGCAGCACCTCGACCGCCTGACCCCGACCGACGCCTCCTTCCTCGCTCAGGAGGGACCGTCCTCGCACATGCACATCGGCGGCGTGCTGATCTTCGAAGGACCTCCGCCCAAGTTCGCCGACTTCCTGGACCACGTCCGCAGCCGGCTTCACCTGGTGCCCCGTTACCGGCAGAAGCTGGCCACCCCTCCACTCGAAACGGGGCGTCCTCTGTGGGTAGATGACCCGAACTTCAACCTCGAGTACCACGTCCGGCACTCGGCGCTGCCCTCGCCCGGCAACGAGCACCAGCTGTTCCGGCTGGCGGGCCGGATCGCCTCCCAGCGACTCGACCGCTCAAAACCGCTGTGGGAGATGTGGCTCGTCGAGGGCCTGGAGGACGACCGGTTCGCGCTGGTCTGCAAAACCCACCACTCGCTTGTGGACGGCGTCTCGGGCGTCGATCTGGCGACGGTGCTGCTCGACTTGGAGCGCAGTCCTGCGCCGCCCGGCATGGAGCTGGAGCCCTGGCACCCCCACCGCGAGCCCAGCTCGGCCGAGCTGGTGCTCGCCGGAGTCAAGGGGCTCGTGGGTACCGCGCTCGAGCTTCTGGAGCGCACGCTGCGGGCGGCGTCCCGGCCGGCGCGGAGCGCGGGAGCGTTGGCCGAAGCGGCGGAGGGCATCGGTGAGCTCGTGTGGGCGGGACTGAATCCCGCCCCCGAGACACCGTTGAACGTTGAGATCGGACCCCACCGGCGCTTCCAGGTGGTCCGCCAGGACCTGGCCCAGTACAAGGAGGTCAAGGACGCCCTGGGCGGCACAGTCAACGACGTCGTCCTCGCGGTCGTCTCGGGCGCGCTGGCGCGATGGCTTCGATCGCGCAAAGTCCGGACCGAGGGCCTCGAGATGCGGGCGCTCGTCCCGGTATCGGTGCGCCGGGAGGATCAGCGTCACACCCTGGGCAACCAGCTGACCGCGATGCGTGGACCGCTGCCCGTCTACATCACCGACCCCGTGGCCAGGCTGCGATTCATCCGGCAGGCCATGGACGGGCTAAAGGAGTCAAAGCAGGCAGTGGGAGCGGCCACGATCGCCGCGGTCAACAACCTGGCACCGCCGACGATCCTGGCGCAGGCCTCACGGATTCAGTTCTCCACTCGGCTGTTCAACCTGATCGTGACCAACATCCCCGGACCGCAGTTCCCGCTGTACGTCCTCGGCCGTCGGCTCGAGGACCTGTTCCCGGTCGCGTTCCTGCCCCAGCATCACGCCCTGGCCGTGGCGATCATGTCCTACGACGGCGGCATCGACTTTGGACTGCTCGGGGACTACGACGCGCTGCCGGATATCGACGTCATCGCCGAGGGGATCGAGGAGTCGCTGGCCGAGCTGGTTCGCGCGGCCAGGACGAAGAGCGCGCGGGCGGCGAGGCCGAAGGGAGCGGCCGAGCGCTCCGAGGAGACGACTCCCGAGACCGCTGCGGAGCAGCCGGTCGTGGAGGATGACGGCGAGCCCTCGCCTGAGCCGCACGAGCAGCCTGCACCAATCCTGCCCGCGGCGGGGACGAGGCCCAAGGGAGGTCCCGCCAGCGACATGCGCGCCAAGCGCGCGCGAGACGGCAGGCGCCACTCGGCGGCCTCAAAGCCGCCTCGATGAGATAAGCGGGTCCGCCCCAGCCACATCGAGGGTGGTTTGCCGTCCGCCGACAGGGCGGCTACCGTTCGGCCATGGCCGACGACCTGATCCAGCCCGGCGAGATTGCCTACCACCTCGACCTGACCGCGGCCCAGATGAAGATGGTGTACACGGCGCTTCGATCGCTGTACGACGACCTGGGGCACGAGGAGCATGACGTCAAGCATGTTGTCGCGCAGGTTCTCGACAAGCTGCCGGATGAGCACGACATGAGGGCGATCGACCTGCGCCGCGAGCTGCGGAGACTGGGAAATCCCTAGCATCTCGCCACCAGGCGCACCGTAGATGCCGGTCACGTAAATGTCGGTCACAACCGTCTCCCGTTCCCGCGTCGGCGAGGGCCCGCACGGCTGGTCAGACGCACGCTCCATCGCCGGTCGGCTCGCGCTGCCGGTGATCCTGGCGGTGGCCGCCGCCAACTTCTTCTGGCAGCTCGGCTCGTCGAGCTACTTCATCGACGAGGCGTTCAGCGTCATGCACTCGCTGCCCGGCTTCCACACGCTGTTCCACCAGGTGGCGCACACCGAGACGACGCCCTACACGTACTTCCTGTTCTTGCACGAGTGGATGATCCGGACCGGTTCGCAGGCGGAATGGGTCACACGACTGCCGTCGGCCGTGGCCGGTGTGGCGCTCGTGGGCGCCGTCTACTGGATGGCTCGGGCGTTCGTCTCGCGTTGGGTCGCGCTGGGCGCGGCGGCGCTATGCGCGATCAGCCCCCTGATCCAGAGCTACGCGCAGGAGACGCGCGTCTACATCTTTCTGATCCTGGCGCTCGTCATCTCGGTCGGGGCTACGGTGCGCGCCGGCCAGCGGCCCGAGCGGCGCACGGCACTGCTGACGGTGGGGGCGGTGTGCGCCTTCCTCTCCATGTGGCTCCACTACACGGCCATCTCGGTGCTCCTGCCGCTGGCCATATGGGTGGGAACACGACCCCAGCTCTCCCGCCGCGCGCGAGCGGCTTTCATCGCCGCCTGCCTGCTGGGGGTTGGGACCGTTTTGCCGCTGCTGCTCGAGCAGTACTCGATCTTTCCCAACGGCGGGGCCATCAACGGCCAGATCAACTGGAACAACGCGATCTCCGTCATCGGCACACCATTTGGCTACCGCCTGGGCACACCGATAGATGGGGAGACCGTGGGCGGGGCGCTGGTGGTCCTATTCGCGATCGCGGCGCTGCTCTGGCGGCGCCGGCCCCTCGCCGAACGCGGACTGCTGGTGTCGCTCGGAGTCGTGGGGATCGTGGCCATCTTCATTCTCGACTTCACCGGCAAGCACATCATGATCACGCGGTACACGATGGTCACGGCGCCGTTCCTGGCGACGGCGATCGCCGCGGGGTGCGCTCAGCTGCCGCGGATCGGCGGCGCCGCGCTGGCGGCGGGGGCCGTCGCCGTATCCGCCGCCGGGCTGGTCAACAACCACAGCCGATCGGGCTTCTGGCCGCCCGTAAAGGAGCCGATGGAGTACGTCGCGGCGCGCGAGCGTCCCGGTGACTACATGCTCGACCCCGGTGTCCCGATCGCCGACACCCCGATCTTCTACTACGTCACACACACGCGGCTCATCAGGCCAAAGCTCCAGTTGGTGGGGCTCGATAACCCTCCGCGCCTGGAGGAAGTCTTCCGCCGCTACAAGCGAATCTGGATCATCGACAAACCGCCCAAGGCCACGCGCGCGGCGGCGCTGGGCTCCGTGAGCCCGCTGCTGCGCAAGCATCGCTTCCACGCCGTCATCGTTCGCGTGTACAGCACCACGGTCAACCTGGGACTGCTGCTGGTGGTTCCGGACAAGAGGCGCGGCTAGTAACCCGAGCCAGCCGTCGGGCGCGTCAGAACCCCAGCGCGAACTTCGCGTCCTCGCTCATCCGCTCGGGCGTCCAAGGCGGAGAGAAGGTCATCGTGGGCTGGACCTCCTCCACCCCGTCGAGCTCTGAGACGAACTCCTCGATCTGCTCGGAGACCTGGGGCCCGATTGGACACCCGGGACTTGTGAGCGTGTAGGTCACCCTGACCGTGCCGTCATCCACCTCCACGTCGTAAATCAACCCTAGCTCCACGAAGTCGAGCCCCAGCTCGGGGTCGATCACGTCGCGGAGGGCGTCTGTCACTTCATCCACTGAGGCCATGGCCTCAGTTTAGGCCCGGCTACGCTTCGCCGGCCATGAGTCTGCGCACGCTGGCGTTCGGGGAAGCCGAGACAGGAATCTGGGGCTCCGCGTGGGACCTCGGCGCCGACGGCAAGTCATTGACCGCTCTCGGGGGCCGCGGGGGAGCCGCGGTGGTCGACCCGCCCGCGCGGCTCGAGCTCTCCGAGGACGAGGTCGGGGCGTGGTGGCTGGCCTCGGACGACGTCGAGCTCGAGAGCCTGCCCGAGGGCGAGCCCGCGAAGTTCCCGGACGGCTTCGATCAACTCGTCAGGGTCCGCGGCAGGCTGAGCGCAGGGGGAGCCGATTACGAGGTCGACTGCCTCGGTACCCGCGCCGCCCGCAACCACGTGGAGGTCGGCCAGCTCGAGTCGATCCGCGGCGCCTCGGCGTGGTTCGGCCCCGACCTCGGGCTGGCGGTGCTGTCCGGCAGGCCGCGGGGGGCAGCCGGTCACGATCAGGACGTCCTCAGCGCGTCGTTGTTCGAGCAGGGCCACGCGCTGACGGTGGAGGACCCCCGGCTCTCGACCACCTACAAGGAAACGGGAGCCCCGGCGCGCGCCAGCGTGGAGCTCTGGCTCGAGTCCCCTGACGCCGATGCGGCCAGCGGTGAAGAGGAGGCGCCAGGGCCCCGCCCCCGGCGCGCGGTAGGTGAAACGGTCGGCCAGATCGCCAGCCACTCGAACGGACAGCTGGAGGTCTACGCATCCCTGTTTCGCTGGCATGCCGAGGGGCGCCAAGGCGCCGGCGTCTACGCACTCGTCCGACAGCGATGATCGAGGCAGTGATCTCTGACTTCGGCGGGGTCCTGACCTCACCGCTGCTCGACTCGTTCGCCGCCTTTCAGAACTCCTCGGGAATCTCGCTCGAGCACCTGGGGCTGGCGATGGCGGCAATCTGGAAGCGGGACGGCGCGAACCCCCTGTACGAGCTCGAGACCGGCAGGATGACCGAACCCGAGTTCCTGAGGACGCTGGGCGACGAGCTCACCGAGCAGCTGGGACGGCCGGTGGAGCTGCGCGGCTTCGGCGAGCGCTACTTCGAGCATCTGCATCCCAACGAGCGCATGATCGAGTACATGCGGGATCTCCGCAGACGGGGCTACCGGCTCGCGATCTGCACCAACAACGTCCGCGAATGGGAAGCCCTGTGGCGCGCGAAGCTTCCGGTCGACGAGCTGTTCGACGTGGTGGTCGATTCGGCTTTCGTCGGGACGCGCAAGCCCGAGCGACGGATCTACGAGATCACCCTCGAGCGTCTGGGCGTCCCGGCGAGCGGTGCGCTGTTCATCGACGACGTCGAGCTCAACTGCCAGGTGGCGGGCGAGCTGGGGATGGAGGCCGTCTGGTTTCGCTCGAACGAGCAAGCGATCGCCGAGGCTGAGGCTCAGTTATCGAGTCCCAGCCGGTCCCAGCAGTAGAGCTCGAGGCATTCACGCGCGAGCTCGACGCAGCGCTCGTCTGACAGCCAGGGAAGCACGGTCTCCAGCGCCTGCTCCTCCCCGACGCCCGCCTCGAACGCTTCCTCGCCCCGGAACCCCGCGGCGATCTTGAGGGCCTCACGGCGGTTCTCGCCAAGCGAGGGGAACACGTTGACGAGGAATTCCTTGTTCGGAAGCGGGTGGCCCACCTCAAGCGAGGCGTGCCATGCGGCGAGCAGCGAAAGATCGTGCTCGTCTAAGTCGGCCACGGCCTTGGCGTAGTGGGACTCGAGCTCCGAGTCGGGAATCTCGTCCACCCACGCGTGCACCACCTCCCCCAGTATCTGGCGGCGTGCCTCGCGCCCGACCGAATCAGCGATGACCCTGATGGCGTTCTGCGGTTCGATGAAGCAGAGTGACATGGCAGCTCCCGCTCATGGGTGAGGACGCGCAGAAGGTAAGAGGTGGTCCGGACGGAGCCCCGGGACTGGTCGCCAGCACCCGCCGGCGACGGCCATGAGCTAGAGGTTGAGCGCCTCGCCGATGACCTCGAGCGCCGCCTGATCGGGCTCCACCGCCGGACCGAGGCCGACGGTCGCGCGTGCGTCTGCCGCCCGCCCCCAGTTGAAGAGCGCCAGATCCAGTGCTCCGAGCGGCAATCGACAGGCGTCCGCCAGCTGCTCGGCGCGGCGCTCGAGCAGCATCGGGTCGCCGATCCCCAGCAGGCGCTTGGCCGCGACCGTGACCTCGTCGGACCCTCCGAGCGCCAGCGTCCCGGCTCGCAGGTCGAACACGCCCAGGCACCCCAGGGTGACGAGCAGATCGAACCTCGCGTCGCGGTGAAGGCCGGGCAACGCCAGGCGCTCGAGCGCGCGCGCGAACCTCCGCTCGGCCGTCCACTGCGGCTCCCCTGAGAACGCCTGCGCCTGGGATCCGGCGCGGCCGGCCCACGCACGGTAGGCCTCGAGCGTCCGGGTACCGCGATCCGGATCGTGCGCGGTGCGCGGGCCGGTGGCCACATCATCCAGCGCAGGCACCGAGCCGGAGCTCCAGGTGACCCTGATATCGCGGATCGCGGCAAAGGGGTCCTCGTCCTCGCTCGGGCACAGATAGGCGATGAGGAACGCGAGCCAGGCCCGCTCCTCCACGTCTCCTCCGCGATCGGCGACCTCGGCGTAGAGCCCGGGCGGGGAGGACGCGAGCGTCTTCATCCGCCCCGCGGCGAATGCCAGCTCGACAGCGAGTCGTTCGGCGTCGGCCCGGGAGCGCAGCCCGGGCGCCAGCGCCGAGCGGTAGCCGTCGTCGGCGGGTCGCTCCAGCCGGCGGACGCGAAGATCGGCGGCGCCGGCTCCGCGTGAGACGCCGGCGGAGCGAGTCGACCGGCGGGAGCTGCGGGCCGGACCTGGGGCGTTGGGCGAGGAACTAGCGGGGGCGCCCGAGGAGACCACAGGTCGCATCTCCACCTCCTGCTCCCGCGAGCAGATCGGGCAGTTCTGAAGCAGGCGGTTGTGGCGGCAGAACGTCGGCATCTCCTACATCCCCAGTTTTAGCGGCTCTCAGATCGCCGGCGCGCGCTCCTTAAATAGCCCGGGGGACCCAGATCCATCTGGGCCCCCCGGAGAGTCAGGGAAGTGGGGGCGCAGTTCCCTGACCGACAGGGGCGAGTTTCCCCGTCCCAAGCTAATCCTAAACCTTTGAACCTCGCCCTTCCACTCTGCCCAGGGGAAGAGCCAACATCCGTACGAGAAGCGTAGCACTCGGGCCCCCGGGACGCCAGAAGATCCCGATCGACAGCACGCAACGGGCGGGGTCGCGCGGGGGGCGCGAGGGCCGCGAGCCGAGCTCAGATCAACGAGGGCGCGTGCGGGTGCCCGGCCCGCTGAAGAACTCCTCGCCCGGGCGCACGGTCCCCGCGGCTTCGGCCTCGTGGCGTAGCGTGCGGTCCGGGTCACCGCTCCAGGCGCCGAGCGCCAACATCTCGCGGTCGGCGTCCATCGGGCTCCCGCCCAGATCCTTATTGACGATCCGGGCGCACTTGCGGCCCTCGGCGATGGCGGTAACCACCAGCGACTGGCCGATGCGAGCGTCGCCACAGGCGTAAACGCGCTCGGCCGACGTGCGGTAGGTCATCGCTGTGCGGATGTTGCCGCGTCGGTCGAGGTCGAGCCCCAGCTCCGTCACCGCGCCGGCATGCTCGGGGTGCTCGAACCCGATCGCAATCAGGACCAGGTCGGCTTCGAGCACGAACTCGCTGCCGGGGACAGGAGTCAAATCGCGCGAGGAGGTACCCGTCACCTTGCGCGCGTACACGTGACTCACGTGGCCTTCCTTGCCCCCGAAACCGGTGACCTCGGTACTCCATCGCCGCTTGCCGCCCTCGTCGAGCGCATATGTCGACGGCGTGCGCTTTGGCGGCAGCGGCCAGGGGTGCCGCGGGTCGTGGCCGCCCTCCAGCTCCTGGTAGACGTCGAGGATGCTTGCGGCCAGCGCTCCCTCGCGGTGGGCGTTCGAAAGACAATCCATCCCCGTGTCGCCGCCGCCGATGATGATCACCCGCTTGCCGACAGCCGTGATCTCCTCGCCGGGTGGCGTGGGCCGAAATGGGCGGCCCTGCTGAGCGGCGACCCACCGGTTTCGCTGATAGAGGTAGTCCATCGCGAAGTGGATGCCCTTGAGCTCGCGCCCGGGAGCGTCGAGGTCACGCGAGACGCGTGAGCCGACGGTCAACACCACCGCGTCGTAGCGATCGCGCAGCTCGCTCACGGGGACGTCGCGTCCCACATCGGTGTCGTAGACGAAGCTGATTCCCTCCTCTTCCATGATCGCCACCCGCCGGTCGATGATCCATTTCTCGAGCTTTGCGTCGGGCACTCCGAAGCGCAGCAGGCCACCGGGACCCTCGTCCCGCTCGTACACGGTCACCTCGTGACCGCTCTTGTTGAGCTCGGCGGCAACCGCTAGCCCGGCGGGTCCCGAGCCGACCACTGCGACTGTCTTTCCCGAGCGGCGGTCGGGCCGCTCGGGCACGACCCAGCCCTCCGAGAACGCACGATCGATGATCGCCAGCTCGATCTGCTCGATCGTCACCGGATCGTCGTTTATGTTCAAGACGCACGCGGACTCGCACGGCGCGGGACAGATCAGCCCGGTGAACTCCGGGAAGTTGTTGGTGGCATGCAGCTGCTCGATGGCCTCGCGCCACTTGTCCCGGTAGACGAGATCGTTCCAGTCGGGAATCAGGTTGCCGAGCGGGCAGCCCTCGTGACAGAACGCGATCCCGCAGTCCATGCACCGCGCTCCCTGACGCCGGAGCTCCTCCTCGGGGGCCAGGCTGAAGTACTGATGGTAATCGTGAACGCGCTCGCTGGGGTCGCGTTTCTGGAAACCGACCCGGTGGACCTTGAGGAACGCGCCGAGCTCGCCCATCGGGCTGAGCAGGCTAGCAGTGGGTGACGGCCTTACTTCAGCGGTTCGACCGCCCCGTCTGGCCAGCGCTCGCGACGTGACGCTCGCCCAACCCTGGCTAACGCCCCGCTCCAGCTCCACCTGAAGCCAAAGCCGGACGCGTGGCGTCCAACGGCACGGTTAGGATGTCCGCGGCATGGGACTAGCGCGACGTTGCCCGGGGTACCGCTTTGTCTGCCTGGCCGCTTGCGTGGCGGCGGTGGCCGGGATCGCGGGATGCGGGGGGGCGTCCAATAACGGCGTTGCGGCCAAGTCGCCCGACGGAATCGTCAGCGCGGCGTCGAACGCGGTCAGCGGCGTGAAATCGGTCCATGTTTCGGGCTCCCTGGTCAGCGGAGGATCCCCGATCACGCTGAACCTCACCCTGGTCTCGGGCAAGGGCGGAGGTGGCCAGATGTCCCAGAACGGGTTGAGCTTCAGGCTCATCCAGGTGGGCCAGGTCGTGTACATCAACGGAAGCGACGCCTTTTGGCGCCACTTCGGGGGCGGCTCAGCGGCGCAGCTCTTTCACGGCAAGTGGCTGAGGGCGCCCGCCAACGGCCAGTTCTCTTCGATCGCCTCGCTGACCAACGTACAGACGCTGTTCAACAAGTTGCTGTCCAATCACGGGAGCCTGGCCAAGGGGCCGACCTCCACGGTCGCGGGACAGAAGGTAGTGGCGGTCATCGATACGACCAAAGGCGGCACGCTGTACGTGGCCACCACCGGGCCGCCCTACCCGGTGGAGGTGTCGGAGAAGGGCTCAAATGGCGGGCGCATCGTCTTCGACCGCTACAACCAGTCCGCCTCGCTGACCGCGCCGGCGAACGCCATCGACATCTCCAAGCTGCGGTAATCGCGCTCCCGACGGGGCTGAGCCCCCACGCAACTTTGTCCGCCGCACAGCGTTGAAGCGGCATGCAGACGCTCCAAGCGCTACCGGCGTAGGGCCTGAGGATGACTCGTATGATCACGGCGGTGATCCGTCGCCGCGGGGTCCTTGTCAGGGGAATGAAGCGTCCGGCTGCGCCCGTCGCGCTGTCAATCGCCGCCGTATTGGCGCTCGTGGCATTGGCGCCGGCCCAGGCCGCAGCCGCCGCTCCCAGCCCTCCGCTGCAGGCCAAGCTGAGCGTCAGCGACACGAATCCCCGGGAATTCCGCGGGGTCCTGTTCAACGCCTCGACGTCCACCGGTCCGATCGTCACCTACGTCTTCAACTACGGAGACGGAATCGTGGAGTCGACGAATCAGCCCTTGATGATGCACGCCTACCAGAACATCGGCACATACGACGCCACGGTCGTGGTGCTCGACGCCCAGGGGCATAGCGCCGGATCCGTTGGCGTCCTGGTCCAGGTGCTGGACGGCACGCCGCCAGTGGTGAAAATCGCCTCGCCGCGACCCAGCCAGAAGGTCCGGATCGGGAAGGGCGGCCTCCTGTTCCGGGGACTGGCGCAAGACCCTGACAGCGGCGTCGCGCGCGTCCAGCTCGCGATCCAGCTGGTCCATTCGTCCCTGCGGATCAACACGGGTGGCCTCTGCATCTGGTACGACGGCAAGGTCTGGCTGACGCTCCGCAACTGCGCGTCGCCTCGCTGGTTCACGGCCAAGCTGTCGGGTGGCCGGTGGAGCTTCAGGATGAGCCCGGCCAGCAGAATCCCGGCCGGAAGCTACGTAATTCGAGTTCGGGGAGTCGATCCCGCGGGCAACACGAGTGCCTTCTACGCCCTCCGCCTGCGCACGATCCTCCCGTTCAGGCTTTCGCGGTGAGACGAGCAACCTCACTGCTGCAGCACAGGACGCGCCGGAGGAACAAGCTCGTCGTGGTCGGCGTGGCGCTTTTGATGCTCATCGGCGCTTCGACGGCGCTGGCCGTCGGTCACTGGCACAAGACAGGCAAGCTCAAGCAGAGCCGTTTTCTGGCCACGGCCACGGTTCTGCCCGACGGTCGAGTGCTCCTCGTCGGTGGCTTCCAATACCACTTCCTGGCGTCCACCGAGCTGTATGACCCTCGAACCGGTAGATGGTCCTTCGGCGCGCCGCTCTATTCGCCGCGGTTCTCGCACACGGCGACCGCGCTCTCGGACGGCTCGGTGCTCGTAGCCGGCGGAGGGAACCTGACGACCGAGTTTCTGGACTCAGCCCAGCGTTACATCCCCGCGACCAACCAATGGGTGTATGCCGGCACGCTCTCCATCCCGCGCGACAACCACACGGCGACGCTGCTGAATGGCGGCAAGGTGCTGGTCGCCGGAGGATTCAACAGGTTCGGCCCGGCCGTGAAGAGCGCGGAGCTCTACGACCCCAGAACCAACAGCTGGTCCCGGGCCGCGAACATGCGTGTGGCCCGCTATCACCACACCGCCACCTTGCTGGGCAACGGCCGGGTGCTGGTGGTGGGAGGTGAGCAGGACCGCGCCGGCAACTTCATCCTTCTCAAGAGCGCCGAGCTGTATGACCCCACGCGGAACCAATGGATCTCGGCACGGCGGCTGCCGTACGCCACGGCGAACGAGACCGCGACTCTGCTCAAGAGCGGGCGCGTCCTGGTTGTAGGCGGCGGAGACCGGGAGCCGGGCTTCACCTCTCGGGTGGAGATCTACGATCCCGCGCGCAACCGCTGGCACGCAGCGGCGCCGCTGCCGCAGCCGCGCGCATTCGCCGTCTCGGTGCGGCTGCGGGACGGCCGGGTGCTGGTAGTGGGCGGCTACAACGATCGCGGGGCGGTGGCGGGCGCCGAGATCTATGACCCCAAGCGGAACCGCTGGTCGTTCGCCGGTAACGTCAGCCCCGCGGCCGGCAGGCAGATGGCCGTGCTTCTTCAGAATGGCCACGCGCTGGTCGCCGGCGGGCAGACCTACCAGGGCGTGCCGGTCGCGAAGACGTCCGTGTTCGTCCCGTAGCGCGACGCGAGCCTGGCTGCGCGTAACGGTAGGGCGACGCGAGCCTGGCTGCGCGTCCCGTAGCGCGACGCGAGCCTAGGGCGTTATGCGCAGGAAAACGTCCTCGGCGCCGTTGTAGTCCCCACCCACCAGGTTGCTGGCGCCGGAGACGAACGCGATCACGTGACCATCTGCCGAGACGGCCGGACGCTGGAGGAGCTGTCGTTCGAGCTCCGGCCCGCGCGGCCCGCCCGACGCCGTGACATCTGCCGTCGTGAGGGCGAAGATCCTGGAGTTCCAGGTGAAGATGTTCGGGCCCGGCGCCCAGGGCGAGCCCAGGTTGTCGGCAAACGATTCGAACGCGGTGACGCTCCCGTCGCCCGACGTTGATGGCTCGAAGCTGTCGTTGTTGGCTTGTCTGCCACGGGCGGTCCGTGACACGAGCTGGGTGCGTCCAGCGATGAGGTCGCGCCGGAAGACGGCGGTGTGACCATTCCCGACGCCGGGCACGAGGTTTGTGGCATTGGAATCGAATACGACGTAGTGGCCGTCGCCACTGAGTTCCGAGAACTGGGTGAACGGCGCGGGCACTGACGCGTTCTGTTGCTTTCCCTTCCCGGAGACGCTCGCGATGCGAGTCCGGCCCGAGAACAAGTCGTGGACGAACACGTCGGGCGCCTTGTTTCGATCCAGCCGGACGAGGTTCCGGGCCCCGGATGTGAAGCTGACCAGGTGCCCGTCGCCGCTGATCGATGGGTTATACGACGCGCCTCTGGCCTGAGCGCCCCTGCCCGTGACGCTGGCCCTGAATAGGCCGCCGGTCAAGAGGTCGAACACGAACACGTCCGACGCCCCATTGTCGTCTCCGGCCACCAGGTTGTCGGCGTTGGAGGTGAAGGCCACGTAGCGACCGTTGCCAGAGACGACTGGCTGCGAAGAATCGGAGTCGGGATCCACACCACCGAATCCCACCGTCAACCGTCGTACCGGGCCCGCCCCGACCCGTACGTAGATCTGGTTCACGTTCTTCGAGGTGCCGGGGACCAGGTTCTTGGCCGTCGAGGCGAAAGCCACGACCTGGCCGTCGGCACTGATCGATGGGCTGGTGGAGTTTCCATTGGATGCCGCCCCGCCCACCCCACCGGAGATCAGCGTGGTCCTGCCGGTGCTCCGGTCGATTACGTACACGTTCCACGCCCGCCCCGTGCCGACCGCGGGGCCGAAGTTCGATGCCTGGGAGGAGAACGCGACGAAGCGACCGGTGGCAGAAAGGCTCGGCTGCTGGCTGGGTCCGTTCGGATTAATCGCCGGCGGTGCGATACGGACCGTGGTTGCCGCCTGGGCAAGACCAGGGGCGATCACGGCAAAGGCGAGCAGGGTCGGCGCCAGAGCGCGGCAGGCAGTCTGGGTGCAGAACCTCCGGGCCTCTCGTAGCACGGCGGTCAGGCTAAAGCTCCGTCGAGCGGCTCGCGCCAGCAGCTTCCATGGTCTGACTTAACACGGCGCCAGACGGCACGGAGCGCCCCTCGACTCGCAGCTGGCTTCGGCCCTGAAGCCAATCGCGCAGCTTCAACACGTGTACTCGCGCCCAGTCGGGATCCAGGAACGCGATGTAAAGGGTCAGCATCCCGAGGCTGAAGAACCCGACCCTGATCGAATACTCGATTCCCAAATGCAACAGCGCTCCCGCCAGCAGCACCCACGGACGTAGCCGCCGGTTCCAGACAAACACCGCGACGCTGAACTCGACGGCGAGCGTCCCCACCGTCATCACGTTCGAGAGGAACGCCGAGTGGATCAGGAACCCCAGGTCGGGGAAACGGTGGACGTCTGAGATCCGCATCGCGTACGACACAGCGGTGCCGTTGTTCCAGGTCGTGCCCTGGAGCTTGTCCCACAAGGCGGCGAAGTAGACGATGCTCAGCTGGATCTGCAGCAACCGGATCACCCACGGCGCTCGAAGCGGGAACTCCCAGAACCGGCTCCGGTTCGTGCGCCAGCGATCAAGCGAGAGGGCGGCTCCGGAGGGCGCCAGGACGAGGTAGAAGGCCATCAACCTCAGCAGCCAGTCGCCGGTGTTGAACACGTATGGGTTGCGGCGCTCGAACGACATGACGCCGATGAACACCAGCACCGCCGCGAGCCGCGTGTGGTAACCGAGCGCCAGCGCCAGGCTCGACAGCAGCAGGACCGCGAACAGCAGCTGCACTGCGAAGTCGCCGGAGAAGACGCTCAATACTCCCCAGACGCCGCTGGCTCCAGGTTGCTTCGGAAGCACGCCGCTCTTGCCGAAGAACGCCGCGAGATCACCGGCCAGCGACAGCGTCCAGGCGAAGATCAGCAGCCCGAAGACGATCCTGATCACCGCGAGCGTCGAGGTCGGCTCGGGCGTGAACCAGAACCGTTCCCAACGGCCGGCCACGTCCTCGCCCGCTCGAGCCGCGCGGCTAATGCCCGCCCGGGTCGCGTCGATCATAGGCCGCCACCCCCCGGTGGCAGAGGCGCCTGGGGCTGCGCGCCTCGCTGCGCGGCTCCCGGAAGTGACAGGGAGTAGAACACCACGCGCTGCGTCGGGCCCTGGCTTGGCGTCACCCCCGGCGCGAACAGCTGTCTGTAGCGCTCGACCAGCACGACCCGCTTGATCGCGTGGCCCGGGCGAACCTCCTGCGAGGCCACCCACTGCGCGGCCGGAAGCCAGAGGGAGCTGCCGACCCCGGGCTGGATCAGGAACTCCTCCCATTTCCCCCAGCGGTAATCCGTGTAGCTTCCGATGAGGGCGCCGTTTCGGGGGAGGGTCCATTGGGCCACCCTGCCGTCGTCATAGGTGACGACCCCAGAGACGTCGATCGATGAGCGGCGCGGGTCCGGGGCGAACACCCCCCAGGCCTGGTCGAGGCCGAGCGCATTCAGATATGGCTGTCCCGGCTTCATGATGATCCTGCGCAGATCTGAGTTCGGCAGGTTGATGGCCACGATCGCGATCAGCGTGATCAGGATCAGCACGCTCAGGATGCCTCGACCGAACGGCGAGCGCTCGAAGCGCGATTGCCAGTCCGGGGCCTCGGTCTCCTCGGGCGGCTCAGGACCAGGGGCCCGCTCGACTTGTGGGGCGGCTTTCGGAGCTTCGACGACGGGCGGCGACTCCATGGCTGGTGCCCGTACTGGCGCCGGACGTTCCATCAGCCCGACCGCTGGGGCCGCGGGAACGCGCTCGGGCGGAACGGATCCCGGCTCGCGTTCGACGGGTCGAGGCTCCGGCGGGGACGGTGCGGGCCTCGGGTGCGGTGGACTATCGGGCCCTGCGGAGGGGGCCCCGTTGCCGCCGGCGGAGGGCTCCGAGGGCTCCGGCGCGGTGCGCTGGGATGGTGCGACGGGGACCTCGGCGCCGGCACGCGACTGACCCGTGCGGCCCATTCCTTCCATCGCACGCTTCAGGAATCGTCCGGCCAGAGGGCGGTCGAGCAGATCCAGCAGGGGGTCGAGCACCTCTCTGCCGGAATACACCTGGCCGTCGAGCAGCAGGTGCCAAGAATGGTCCCGGAGCCTGGGCGGTACCGAGGCCAACAGGTCCTGCCCCTCGGTACTGCCCATCGGAACGGGCCGGATCCGCCCGCGGCGATCGTGCCGTGCGACCCACCGTACGCTCGTTCGGCACAACTCGGATCCCGCGTCGAACAGGAGCACTGCCCTGTCGGTCATCGGCGGCACCTTATCGCGGCGCGGGGCCGCATCAATCGCTTGGCACGGGCGCCCTGGAGGTGCCCGCCGGCGCGCTCTGAACGTGCCGAGGCCTGCGCCCTGGAGGTGCCGGGGCTTGCGCCCTGGAGGTGCCGGGGCTTGCGCCCTGGAGGTGCCGGGAATCCCCCGGTCCCCAGGCAGGCCGAAAACTAAACGCTGAACAATCTCCGGAGCGAGCGTCCAGTCTCACTCTGCAATTTGGCATTCAGCTTGCGTTCCTCCGATGCGACGGATATCGTGTTGCCGTTCATTGGGGAATAATCCCGGTACCGAGGAGGTCAGCCAGGTGAGGTTGCGGGTACGCGTGGTGAAGTTGGCAGGGATCTGCGCTGCGTTGGCAGCGCTGGCCTTGATTGCAGTACCAGCTCTATCTTCAGGATCGAACACCGCCGCGATCCCAGGACGCGTGGCGGCGCCTTCGGCGTCGAGTCAATCGACGCCGGCTAGCGCTCCCGCCGCCTCTCCTGCGGCCTCGCCGGCGGCGGCCGATCCGACCTATCAACCGCCGCTGCACGGCGCTAACCCGCACGGCATGGGGACGATCGGCACGGTCGATCTCCAGCCGAGCGATACGCGCCCGCTGTCCGGCGATCCGACGGGAGCAGGCGATGTGTCGTCGAACCGCGAGGAGGTCATTCTGGGCCGAGCACGCGGCGACCAGCGCAGCGACGGCACCTACCACGGCCATATCACGATCCTCTCCCTGTTCGGGAACGAGATCCTGGGCGTGGACACCAACCCGGGCCAGTCGCATCATGGCCCGCTTGACGCTGTGCAGACGAACATCCTGAACGCGCTCTGTACCGGATCGGGCGGCGCGCTTTGTGTCAACGTGGTGACAGCCGACTCGGCGACCGGTTCGAACTTCTCGAACAACCACTTCGAGGTGGCGCACGCGGGCATTGGTGCGATTGCCCCCAACACGGGGCTGGTCGTCGACGCCGCCAACTCGGACGGCAACATCTCGGCCGACACGTTCTGCCAGACGGCGACCGGTGATTCGAGCGTGGCGAACGTGGCCGCGGGTGGCGGGCTGGTGGCCGCCGCCGTCCAGTCGAAGTCGGCGGTCAAGACCTGTAACAGCTCGGCGCCTGGGGCCTCCGTGGCACCGTTCGGGATCTCGAAAGTGATCCAGCTCGGCAGCACCCCGGTTCCGATTCCGGCTACAGGCTGCGGCAACGGAGTGCCGAATACCGTCACCGGGATTCCGATCCTGCTGCCGATCGTCTGTAACGCGGACGACACGAACGGGAGCACCGGTGCAAAGCAGACGACCATCCCGTACAACGTCCGCGAGGCGTTGACGCTGTTCCTGCTGCAGCCGCCGCCCGGGACGCCGGCCGACGCCGGCGCGGCCGCCAAGGTGACCGCAGGTGCGTCTGAGTCCGCCGCTGCCGCTCCGGCCGCGACGACCTCCACGACGACCACCACCTCGACTACCTCGACCACGTCGACCACGAGCACGACCAGCACCACCTCGACGACCAGCACCACCTCTCATGGTCAAGCGTGTAAGGACGCTGACCATGACTGCGGCGCCGGCGAGGTGTGCGTCAATGGCAGGGATCCCGACGGGGACAACGACTGCTCGAACGCAGGTTCCCGCTGCACCGACTCCGACCATGACTGCGGGATCGGGCCGAATGGTCTGCCTGAGGTCTGTGTCAACGGAGTCGATCCTGATGGTGACGCCGACTGCGTCGTCTCCACGGTCAGAGCAGCGAGGGTCGCCGCGGCCCTGCCGTTCACTGGTTACGACGTGATCGGAGCGTTGACGCTCGGAGTGCTGATGCTCGGTGTGGGCTTCGGGACTCGCCGCGTCCTGGCCCGGCGAGCGGACCGCAGTAGCAGCTGAGCGGAATCGAGGCATCGATTAAGCGCGCCCGGATCTTCCGGGCGCGCTTTGTTCCTCGGAAGGGCCGGGGGCAGTTCGCTCTGGGTGCGATCGCCACGGCGGTGATCGTGCTCGTGATCGTCCTGGCCACCAGCGTCGATTTCGGCGGTGGCAAGAGGCTCCCGCCGCCGGCGAAGCTACCGGCCCTGCCCAAGAGGTTCGCCGACAAGGGCGTTGGCGCCAGTGGCTATCTGCCGGCGGACTGGACCGGCATAGGCGGGCCCGGCTTCATTCGGCTCGCAAACCGAGGCGGCACAGCGGTGGTCGCGATTCTCTCTCAACAGGGGAAGGGCGGCAGCAGCCAGTCGCAGCTGAACACCGCGATCAATGCGCTGCGTCACACCTATCACTCGGTCACGATCAAGGCATCGGGCACGGCGCTGGTTGGGATGCCGGCTCGCAGCGTGATCATCTATACCCAGAACGCTCGCCACGTCCCCTTGCGGATCCTCGTGGCGGCCCCCCAGGGGGCCCACCATCAGTACATCGTCGAGGCTTTCAACTCCAGACGAGCGCCGGTGAAAGACCTCGTCGAGACGCAAGAGGTCGTGTCCGCGCTGCGCCTCGCCTCCTGAGCAGGTTGGTCGCGGGGCTCTCCCGCGCCCGCTTCGAAGCTCAGGCCTCGACCGTCTCCGCCTCGCGTGCCGCCCGCTCGGCGAGCACCCGCTTGTAGTCGCGGGGCATGACCTTTACGAATCGCTCCACCGTGCGGTCCCAGGCAGCCAGGACGTTGCGCCCCACGAGCGATCCCGTGCGGGCCACGTGTTCGGCGATCAGCGTCTTGACCTCGTGGGCATCGTCTTCGGTCAGTGGCTCGAGGTCCACCAGCTCCGGGTTGCAGCGGCCCTCGAAGCGCCGATCGACGTCGTAGACGTAGGCGATGCCGCCGCTCATCCCGGCCGCGAAGTTGCGACCCGTGCGCCCGAGCACGACCACCCGGCCGCCGGTCATGTACTCGCAGCCATGGTCGCCCACGCCCTCCACCACCGCGTGCACACCCGAGTTGCGCACCGCGAACCGCTCCCCGGCCAGGCCCCGGAAAAAGGCTCTTCCCGCCGTGGCGCCATACAGCACCGTGTTGCCCACCAGCATGTTCTCCTCGGCTCGGAAGCGGGCACGCTCGGGCGGGCGCACCGAGATCACCCCGCCGGAGAGACCCTTGCCGGTGTAGTCGTTCGTCTCGCCGCGCAGCGAGAACGTAACCCCCGGGGCGAGCCAGGCGGCGAAGCTCTGGCCGGCCGAGCCGGCGAACGCGATCTCGATCGTCCCCTCCGGCAGGCCGTGAGGCCCCCAGCGCCTGGCGAGCTCCCCGCTGAGGATCCCGCCGACGGTGCGGTTGACGTTTCGTACCAAGACGGGTCCAAGCTTCACCGGCTCGCGCCGCTCGAGCGCGGGCTCGCACCTCTTCAGCAGCTCCCAGTCGAGCGCGCCCTCGAGCACAGGCAGCTGTGGGCGCGTCCGGCGCCGGGGGACGTCGGGAGGGAGCTCTGGGCAGCTCAGCACCATGCTCAGGTCGACGTTGCGGGCTTTCCAGTGCTCGATCGCCTCGTCCATCTCCAGCAGGTCGGCGCGGCCAATCATGTCCTCGAAGCGGCGGATCCCGAGCGAGGCCATGATCTCCCGGACCTCTTCGGCCACCAGCATGAGGTAGTTGACGACCTGCTCGGGCGTTCCCTGGAACCGTTTGCGCAGCTCCGGATCCTGGGTGGCGATCCCGACGGGGCAGGTGTTCAGATGACAGACCCGCATCATGATGCAGCCCATCGCGATCAGGGGCGCGGTGGAGAACCCGAACTCGTCGGCGCCCAGCAGCGCCCCCACGACGACATCTTTACCGGTGCGCATACCGCCGTCGACCTCGACCGTGATCCGCGACCGCAGGTCGTTCAGCAGCAGCGTCTGCTGGGTCTCGGCCAGACCGATCTCCCAGGGCACGCCGGCACCCTGCACCGAGGACTGCGGCGAGGCGCCGGTCCCGCCGTCGTGTCCCGCGATCGTGACGTGGTCGGCGTTGGCCTTGGCCACTCCGGCGGCGACGGTCCCCACACCCACCTCGGCCACCAGCTTCACCGACACCGACCCGGTGGGGTTCGCGCACCGCAGGTCGTAGATCAGCTGCTTCAGATCCTCGATCGAGTAGATGTCGTGATGGGGCGGCGGGCTTATGAGGCCCACTCCGGGGGTGGAGCTTCGGATCTTGGCGATGTACTCGTCGACCTTGTGCCCGGGCAGCTGGCCGCCCTCGCCGGGCTTGGCGCCCTGGGCCATCTTGATCTGCAGCTGGTCGGCGTTGACCAGATAGTGGACGTGGACGCCGAACCGCCCCGAGGCGATCTGCTTGATCGCGGACCGCCTCATATCTCCGTTCATGTCCGGGGTGTAGCGGGAGGGATCCTCTCCTCCCTCTCCGGTGTTGGAACGCGCGCCGAGGCGGTTCATGGCGATGGCCAGCGTCTCGTGCGCCTCGCGGCCGAGCGCGCCAAGGCTCATCGCCCCCGTGGTGAAGCGCTTGACGATCTCGGTGGCCGGCTCGACCTCGTCCAGCGGCAGCGGGATCTCTGCCGGCCGAAGCTTCATCAATCCGCGCAGCAGCGATTTCCGGACCGCGTCGTCGTTCGCCTGACGGGCGTACTCGTTATACGTCTGACGCGGGTCCCCGTTGACCCCCTGGACCGCGTGCTGGAGGGTGGCAACGGTATCCGGGTTCCAGACGTGGACCTCACCATCGCGCCGCCACTGGAGCACGCCGCCAACCGGCAGGACGTCGCGATCGGTCCGCGGGTAGGCGCGGAAGTGACGCTCCATGGCCTCCGTCGAGAGCTGCTCCAGACCTACGCCACCGATCCGCGAGGCGGTCCCCGTGAAGTACTTGTCGATCAGCTGGCGCTCGAGACCCACGGCCTCGAAGATCTGGGCTCCGCAGTAGGACTTGATCGTCGAGATGCCCATCTTCGAGATCGTCTTGAGCAGTCCCTTGCCGATCGCCTTGACGATCCGCTTCTCTGCCTCCTCGCGGTCCAGGTCCTCGGGCAGCAGCGACCTGTCAATCAGCTCGTCCAGGGACTCGAACATGAGGTAGGGGTTGATTGCCGCCGCGCCGTAGCCGATCAAGGTGGCCATATGGTGGATATCCCGGGGCTCTCCGGATTCGATCACCAGCCCCGTGCGCAACCGGGTCCCGCGCCGCACCAGGTGGTGGTGCACGGCGCCCACCGCCAGCAGCGAGGGGATCGCCACCCGCTCCGGCCCCAGGTTGCGGTCGGAGAGGATCAGGATGTTGGCGCCGTTGTCGACGTAGCGGGCCGCCTCATCGCACACCGCGTCCAGGCGAGCCTCCATCCCGTCCGGTCCCTCCTCGATGGGCCAGGTGAGATCGACCGTGGCCGCGTCGAACACCTCGTGCGAGACCTGACGGAGCTTCTCGAGCTCGTGGTTTCGGAGGATCGGCTGGTCCATCACCAGGTTGTGGGCCTGCTCCGGGGTTTCCGTCAGCAGGTTGACCTCCGCGCCGACTCCGGCCTGGAGGCTCATCACCACGTTCTCTCGAATGGGGTCGATGGGGGGATTGGTGACCTGCGCGAACAGCTGCTTGAAATACGAGAACAGCGGCGGCTGGCGGTCTGACATGACCGCCAGCGCGGCGTCGTTGCCCATCGAGGCCACGGGCTCCTCGCCCTTGGTCGCCATGGGAGCGATCACCAGCCGCAGGTCCTCCTGGGAGTAGCCGAACGCCAGCTGCTTGGAGCGCAGGGGCTCGATCCGCGGGGTCCGCGGCTCGCGCTCGGGGAGGTCGTCGATGTGGACCACCGAGCGCTCGTACCACTCGCCGTAGGGCTTCTGCCGCGCGATCCGGCGCTTGATCTCCTCGTCTTCCACGATCCGCCCGTCCTCGAGGTCGAGCAGGAAGACCTTCCCGGGCGCCAGCCGCCCCTTGCGTTGGACGTGCTCGGGGGCGACCGTCATGACACCTGTCTCGGAGGCCAGCACCACGTAGCCGTCGGTGTCCTGGACCCAGCGGCCGGGGCGAAGTCCGTTGCGGTCCAGTACCGCGCCCGCCAGCCGGCCGTCGGTGAAGACCACCGCAGCCGGGCCGTCCCAGGGTTCGATCAGGCACGAGTGGAAGTCATAGAAGCCCTTGACGTCCGGGTCGAGGTCCTTGCGGGTCCGGTAGGCCTCGGGGACCATCATCATCACGGCGTGCGGGATCGATCGGCCCGAGAGCACCAGCAGCTCGAGCACGTTGTCGAAGATCGCCGAGTCTGAGC
>DAIPIC010000013.1:0-32792 GCA_036771025.1 Solirubrobacteraceae bacterium | reverse complement strand
CTCGCGCGGGAGGTGCTCGGCCAGCGAGTCGAGCATCACGTCCCGGCGGCGGCGGTAGATCTCGATCAGCGAGCGGACGTACTTCTGCCACGGCCCCGACTCGAAGTAGGCGCTGACGAAGTACTGCGAGATGGAAGATGAGCACAGGTCGGAGGCCTGCTTGCCGATGTTCATCTTCTGAAGCACGGGCGGCGGGGCGACCGTCCATCCCAGCCTGACCCCGGGCGAGAGGATCTTCGAGAACGTGCTTGCGTAGATCACGAACTCTTCGTCAAGGGAGCGGAGCGTCGGCAGCGAGGTGCCCTCGTAGCGGAGCATTCCGTAAGGGTTGTCCTCCAGTACGAGCAGCTCGCGCTCGGAGGCGATCCGCACCAGCTCGAGCCGGCGCTCGAGCGACATCGTCACCCCGGCCGGGTTGTGGAAGTTCGGCACGGTGTAGATGAACTTCGGCCGACGGCCCTCGTGCTCCAGGCGCTCGAGTGTCTCGGCCAGCTCGTCGATCCGCATCCCGTCGCGGTCCATCGTCACCTGCACCACGTCCGCCTCGTAGGCGCAGAACGTCGGTACCGCACCGGGGTAGGTGGGGGCCTCGCATACGACCACGTCGCCGGGATCGAGCAGCGTCTTGCACACCAGGTCGATCACCTGCTGACCACCCGTCGTCACCAGGACCTCATCGGGATCGACCTCCATGCCCTCCTCGCGCATTACGTCGCCGATACAGCTCTTGACCAAGGCGAGCCCCTCGGTGGGCCCGTACTGGAGCGCGCGGGCGCATGAGTCGGCCGCGACGGTCTCCATCAGCGAGGCGTAAGAGTCGGGAGGAAAGGTGGAGGTGTCCGGGAGTCCGCCCGCCAGCGAGATCACGTCGGGCTGCTCGGTCAGCGCCATCAGGTCGCGCATCGCGGAGGACTTCATGACCTTGGTGCGCTCGGCGAACAGGGCCGCGTAGCGCTCGAGGTCGTGTCTCGTGGATCGCCGGCGTCCCTGGCGAGAGCCCGAGCCAGACGTCATGTCGTCCTCCCCTTCTGGCCCGGCACCCAACCGGCCCGAACACGTATCGTCACGCCCGCTGACGGTAGCGCACATGCACCTCGTGTTCGACATCTTCCAGGGCCTCGGGATCGCGGCGGCGGTCGGGATCCGGCCGTTCCTGCCGGCGCTGGCGGTGGGGGCGCTGGCCGCCGGCAGCGTCCAGATCCACTTCAACGGGACCGATTATTCCTTCCTGCAGGGCGGTCCGTTCCTGGCCGCGATGGCCGTTGCTGCCATCGCCCTGGCGGTGGCCGAGCGCCGCTTCAGGCCCGAGCAGGGGCCGTTCGCCGCGGTGCTTCTCCTCGCCGGAGCGGCGATAGGTGCGCTGCTGTTCGCCGGCTCTCTGGCGCGCGGCCACCATACCGCCTGGCCAGGGCTCATCGGCGGCGTGCTGTGCGCCGCGCTGGGGGCGGCCGCCACCGTGCCCTTGCTTCGCCGCGTGCGCGAGCGGCTCGATCGGAGCGCGGCCGAGGCGCTGCCCGCCTACGCGGAGGCCGGCGCGCTCTTGTTCGCGGTCCTCTCGGTGCTGGGCCCGCCGGTCGGGGTGATCGGCCTGGTCGGTCTCGGATGGCTTCTTCTTGCAGGGCGCCGGCGCGAGGGTCAGAAGTACGCGGGCCTCCGGATCCTCAGATGAGCTCTCGAGCGCAACGGCGCACGCTGCGGATCGCAACGAGTTGAGCGCGGAGACCCCCAAGAAGCTCGTGCTCGTCGTGATCGACGCCCTGAAGCCCGCCATGCTCGAGCGGGCGATCGCCGTCGGGCGTGCGCCTGCGCTGGGCCAAATCATGGAACGCGGCGTCTACGTCGACGACTGCGTGGCCGTCTTCCCGTCCGTTACCCCGGTGTGTGCCGCCACGATCGCAACCGGGGTGGGGCCCGACGGCCACTGGATCCCGAGCATGAACTGGTACCACCGCGAGGAGGCCCGTTACGTCGAGTACGGGTCGAGCTTTTCGGCCAGCCGCCAATTCGGGGTGCTGCGCTCGCTGACGGACACCGTGTACCGGATGAATGCGGAGCATCTGTCTCATGAGGTCGAGACCGTGTTCGAGACGCTCGACGACGCGGACGTGCGCACGGCCGGCACCACCTACCTCATCTATCGGGGACGCCATCAGCACGAGGTCTCCAATGAGACCGCTCTTGCGCGGATCGTCACCTCCACGCTCTTCAGACGGACGATCGACGGGCCCCAGGAGCTGTTCTACGCCGACCTGTATGCCAGCCGCAAGACGGGCTGCCGGGGCCAACTGGGGATGCCCGGCATCCGCGACCAGCACACCGGCTGCGTCGGCGCCTATCTGATGGAGCACGACCTGTTCGACTTCCTGCTCTTCTCGCTGCCGGACAACGACGCCTGGTCGCACAAGCACGGGCCGCACGCGCAGGTCACCTCGCTGGCGGCGGCCGACCGCCAGCTCGAGCGGCTGATGCACGCCGCCGGCGGGCCCGACGAGTTCTTCGAGGGACACGCGATCGTGGTCACCTCCGATCACTCCCAGGCGGCGGTAGAGGAACGGATCCGCCTCGACACCGCCTTTGCCGACTTCGACGTGGCCACGCCCAGCGCCTCGCGCTCCATCGGCGCCGAGGTGGCGCTCAGCCCCGCGCAGCGCTCGGCGATGATCTACGCCCTCGACGAGGAGCGCCGCGACGAGGTGGTGGAGCGGGCGATAGCCGCGGCATCTGAGCTTCAGGGAGTCGACCTCGTGCTGTCCCGATCGGGCGAGGAGGCCCGGGTGATGAGCTCCCGGGGCGAGCTTCGCTTTGCGCGAGGCGGCGACGTGCGGGACCAGCGCGGGGAGGGCTGGAGCATCGACGGTGAGCTCGCTGCGCTGTCGGCCGAGATAGACGATGGCCTTTTCGTGAGCACCGCATATCCCGACGCGCTCGAGAGGATCTGGTCCGCGCTTCGCTGCCCCACGGCGGGCGACGTCCTCCTATCGGCCTCCCCCGGCTACGAGTTCGTGGATTGGGGAGGGGCCGACCACGTCGGCGGCGGCAGCCACGGCTCGCTGCATGCCACGGACTCGCTGGGGGCGCTGCTGTGGGCCGGGACGGGGCCAGAGTCGCGTGACGTCCGGGAGCAATGGTCGCTGCGCGATGTGGCCGGGATGGTGCGCGAGCACTTCTTGTCGGATGATGAGGGGCGCGTGAGGGCGGGCGCTGTTTACGGAAGGCTGACAACCCGCCGATACAGTTCGCCGCCGTGGCCGACGAGCTGACCACAACCGTCGAGCTGCCGTTCCACGCCCGCGTGCGCGACGGCGTCCGCGAGGGACGGCTTCGCGCGGGGCACCGTGTACGCGATGGCCACGCCCGCGTGCGCGATGGTGTCCGCCAGGGGCGCAACTGGCTTCAGTTGATGCGCTTCGCGGCCGTGGGCGCCACGGGCTACGCGCTCAACCTGGCCGTGTTCGCCGCGTGCGTGCACGTCCTCGCGATCGACTACCGGCTTGCTTTCGTCGTAGCGTTCGTAATCTCGGTGGTCAACAACTTCTGGTGGAACCGCCACTGGACATTCGACGCCAAGCACGAGCACCCGATCTTCCAGGGGACGCGCTTCTTTGCCGTCTCGGTGCTTGCGCAGGCATTCGCCTACGGAGTGCTCGTCGCGCTCGTCAGTGGCCCGGGGCTGGCGAAGGTCGTCGCCCAGGCGGTGGCGGTGGCGACGGCCACACCGCTCTCCTTCGTCGGCCAGAAGCTTTGGAGCTTCCGCGCCTAAGGCGCAGGCGGCCCCTACTCGCGCTCGCGGTAGCACTGCTCGCGCTGTTCGCGGCGCTCTTCAACGCTCCGCGTGCGTCGGCTTCTGATCAGCCTGTCCTCGTAACCCAGCTGGACAAGCCCCCGGTTGGCTTCAAGCTGACCGCGCCGCAGGCCGAGCGGATCGCCGCCCGCGACCCCAGATCGCGCGCCGAGCTCCGGCGCCACCCACGAGCTACGCCGTACGAGTACACGAAGGGCATGAGCCAGTGGCAGATCAGCTGGTTCTCGAGCGGGCGAAACCAGAAGGAGCTGCTCGAGGTCTACGTTGACGATCAGACCCGCAAGGTCACCGAGGTGTGGACCGGGTTTCAGGTGGCCTGGACGATGGCGCGGGGCTACCCGGGGGCCTTTGGCCGCCGCGCGAACGCTTTGTACGTGTGGCTACCGCTCTGCGCCCTATTCCTCGTCCCGTTCTTCCCCTGGCGTCGCCCCAGGCGCTTCACCCTGCTTCACCTCGACCTGGTGGTGCTGCTCGCGTTCTCGATCTCGCTGGCCTTCTTCAACCACGCTCTGATCGGGCTCTCGGTCCCGCTGGCCTATCCGTTCCTCCTTTATCTGATCGTCCGCATGCTGCTGCTCGCATTCGGCCGCGGACGTCCGCGCCGGCCGCCTCGTCCCTCGATTCCCGTCGCCTGGATGGCGGTGGCGGTCGTCTTTCTGATGGGGTTCCGGATCGGGCTGAACGTCACCGACTCGAACGTGATCGATGTCGGCTACGCGGGCGTGATCGGGGCCAACAAGCTGCTCCACGGCCACGCGCTGTACGGCCATTGGCCCGCAGACAACTCATATGGCGACACGTACGGGCCCGCCAACTACTACGCATATGTGCCGTTCCGGGCGATCTTCGGCTGGCGCGGGACCTGGGACGATCTGCCCGCGGCCCACGCCGCGGCGATCGCATTCGACCTGCTGACCTTGCTGGGTGTCTACCTGCTGGGCCGCCGGATCCGGGGCCCGACGCTCGGGACCTGGCTGGCATACGCCTGGGCCTCGTACCCCTTCACCCTGTTCGCGCTGAACTCCAACAGCAATGACACGCTGGTCCCGCTCCTGGTGGTCCTGGCGCTACTGCTCATAAGGTGGGCACCGGTCCGCGGGGTGGCCGCGGCGGCGGCAGGGCTCACCAAGTTCGCCCCCCTGGCGCTCGGCCCCCTGTTCCTGCGCGGGACGGACAGAGGTCTGAGCGTCCGCTCGGCCGCGCGATACGTCGTGGCCTTTGCCGTGGCGACGGCGCTGATCATGCTGCCCGTACTGCTCGACGGCAACGAGTGGCGCTTCTGGCACGACACCGTCTCCTACCAGGCCAATCGGCCTTCGCCGTTCTCGATCTGGGGGCTGTGGGGCGGTCTGGGGATCGAGCAGCACATCGTCCAGGCGCTGACCGTCGTGCTTGCCATCGGAGCCGCGATCCTGCCTCGCAGGCGCGGGCTGGTCGAGGTCTCAGCCCTTGCCGCCGCGATCCTGATCGCGGTCGAACTCTCGCTGACCCACTGGTTCTACCTCTACATAGTCTGGTTCTTCCCGTTGGTGATGGTGGCATTGCTGGGAGTTGATTCCAGCCCGATTCGGGCTCCGGAGCGCGCCGAGGAGCCGGCGCAGCTGGTTCCGGCCGCGGTCTAGGGCGGCCTCCGCCTCGCGGCCCGGTCCCGCAGACCCCTCTGCTTACCTTTCGAGCCGCGTGCCCTCCTTGTCGAGAACCGAGTTGGCCGCCCGCAGAGAGGCGGCCAGGCGCCGCAAGCGACGGCGCATTTTGGGCGGCGCCCTGGCGGTGGCGGCGGTGGCAGTAGGCGCCGGCGTGGCGATCGCCGAGTCCGGCGGCGGCGGCCAGTCTCCCGGCCATCCGGCGTCCCGGACCGCGCAGGCGTCCGTACCGCAGCCGCCCGGCAAGACCTCTGGATCGTCGTCGCAGGGGACCCCAGACGCCGCCGGCAGGGCCGAGATCGGTCGTCTCGCCCAGTACGGCCTCCCTGTCTACTGCGGCGGGCCGCACGGCGACGAGGTCGCTTTCACGTTCGACGACGGACCCGGCGTCTACACCCACTTCGCCGTAAAGAAGCTGACCGAAGCCGGTGAGCGGGCCACGTTCTTCGTGGTGGGCAAGAGCATGGACGCCTGGCCCGGCTGGTTGCCCAAGGAGCTCAAGCTCGGGACGATTGCCGATCACTCCTATCACCACCCGTTGCTGACGGCGCTCTCACCGGATGAGATCAGGTCCGAGCTCGAATTGACCAAGCAGAAGATCGAGCGCGATTCCGGACAGCCCGTGGATCTGTTTCGTCCTCCCTACGGTGGCCTCAACGCAACGGTCGATGGGATCGCCAAGTCGCTGGGTCTGCTCCCGATCATGTGGACGATGGACTCCAGGGACTCGCTGGGCGCAGATTGGAGCGGCATCATCCGGAATGTCGAGGCCGGCCTGCACCCGGGCTCGATCATCCTCATGCACGAGAACCACGGCCAGACGATTCGCGACCTGACGATGCTGTTGCCGGAGCTCAAGCGCCGTCACCTTCGCTCCGTCAGCCTTCCCGAGCTGTTCGCCACCGATCCACCGACGCTGGCCCAGCTACGACGGGGACCCCAGGGCTGCGGGATCCCAGCGCCGGCGGTCCTGAGCGGCGGCTAGGTCACTCCATCAGCCGGCTCCAGCAGCTGCTCGATCGAGCGCGCACGCATCGGCTCGTCCGCGGTGATCAGCACCGCATTAATCCATGGATCGTCGTGCGAGGTCTCGAACCGAACGGGCATCCGCGTCACCAATGACTCCAGCGCCTGCTCGCGCTTCACGCCGATCACACCGCCTCGGGGTCCGGTCATGCCCACGTCGCTGATGTACGCGGTGCCTCCCGGCAGCACCCGGGCATCGGCGGTCGGAACGTGGGTGTGGGTCCCCACCACGGCAGTGACCCGGCCGTCGAGGTGCCACCCCATGCCGACCTTTTCGCTCGTGGCCTCGGCGTGCATGTCTACCAGCACGTGGTCGACCTCGGCGTGGAGCGCGTGAAGGGCCGCGTCGGCCTCCGAGAACGCGTGCCGCCCGGAGTTCATGAACAGGTTGCCGGACAGCGAGATGACGCCTAGGCGCACCCCATCGCGCGACACCACGCACCATCCATGCCCCGGCTGGCTTCGCAGGAAGTTGGCGGGACGCACGATCCGCGGCTCGGCGTCCAGGAACGGATAGACCTCGCGGTGGCGGTAGGCGTGGTTGCCCAGCGTGATCACATCCACGCCGGAGTCGAACAGCTGCTGCGCCACCTTGGCGGTAATTCCCACGCCGCCCGCCGCGTTCTCGCCGTTGACGACCACGAAGCTGGGCGCGAACCGTTCCCGCAGCGAGGGCAGGAGCGCGGCGAGCGTACGACGGCCGATGCCGCCCACGATGTCGCCCACGAACAGGATCCTCATGCTATCCGCCACGTCGCCATCCTCTCATTCGGCGGCAATCGGCCGTGCCCGAGCGTCGCCCCAGGTAGCCTGCGGCGAGTGTCGACCACCACCGCACCGGGCGAGCAGACCGCAGCCCTGGCGGCACACACGCTGACCAAGCGCTTCGGCCGCCGGGTGGCGCTCGCGGGCACGAGCTTCGAGGTTCACCCGAGCGAGCTGGTGGCGATCATCGGGCCCAACGGGGCAGGCAAGACGACCCTGCTATCGATCCTGGCAGGCGTCCTGGCCCCGGACGAGGGCGCGGTGTCCCGGCCTCCGGATGCGCGACCGGTGGGCTGGGTCCCCCAGCAGGTGGCGGTCTATTCCAAGCTGTCCGTGGCCGAGAACCTGCGCCTATTTGCGCGGCTCGGCCGAGTGGCCGATCCCGAGGCCGCGGTGCGGCGGATGCTCGGGGAGACCGGGCTGGAGGACCGCGCCGACGAGGAGGTCGGTCACCTCTCGGGCGGCAACCGGCAACGCGTGAATATCGCTGTCGGCCTGCTGGCCGAGCCTTCGGTCCTGCTGCTGGACGAGCCCTCGGCGGCGCTCGATCCCCGGCAGCGCGAGCGGCTGTGGGAATTCATCTCGCGCCTGGCGACCCGTGGCACGACGGTCATGTTCTCCACGCACGACGTCGCCGAGGCGGAAAGGTATGGCGAGCGGGTGCTGGTGCTGGCCGATGGCGAGCTTCTGTTCGACGGAACCCCGGCAGAGCTCGAGCGCGCGGTGGGCGGCGGTACGCGCGACTTTGAGTCGGCATTCGTCAGCTTCCTGCGCGAGCGCGGCCACTGAGTGGGCCGTTGACCGGCGGCCAGTCCCGAAAGAGGTGAGTGAGCGATGCGCTGGCTGCTGGTGAAGGATCTTCAGATCCTGCGACGCTCGCCGCTGCTGGTCGGTCTGCTGGTCGTCTACCCGGTGGTAATCGCGCTGATGATCGGCTTCGCCCTCTCCAGTCCCCCGGGCAAGCCGAAGGTGGCGTTCTACAGCCAGGTGGCGCCGGGCAAGGGGCGGGTCAGCTTCGGCAGCCAGCAGATCAACATCTCCAAGGTGGCGAACGAGCTGTTCCAGTCGATCCAGCCAATCAAGGTGAGCTCCCGCCAACAGGCGATCGACAAGGTCCGACACGGCCAGGCGAGCGCGGCGCTGATAGTTCCTCGCGACATCGTCAATCAGATCCAGAACCTCATCACGCAGGGCGTGGGCAGCCCGACGGTGGAGCTGATCCTCAACTCCAGGAATCCCCTGGAGCGGCAGTTCGCCCAACAGGCGATCAGCCTCCGGTTGAACCAGGTCGAGCAGGCCGTCTCCAAGCAGGTCCTCCGCGTGGCAGTTAGCGACCTCCATCAGGTCCTGAACGGCGGCACGGTCCAGTTGCTGGGGCAGACAGTTCCGCTGCTCGGGCTTCGCAACTCGCGCACGATCATCGAGGGGACGATCGCTTCGCTACCGCCATCCTCGTCGCTGCGGCCCGCCCTCCGGCAGGTGGTGGCATTCGCCGACCTGGCGATCGAGGGGTTGGGATTCGCCTCCCCGGTGCTCAGCTCGATCGGGACGCCGCTCACGGTCCAGCAGACTCAGCTGGCCGGTCAGACGACGCCCACCGCCGCCTACGCCGTGGCCATCGCGGTGATCGTGTCGCTGATGTTCGTCACGCTGCTGCTGGCCGCAGGCATGCTGGCGCTCGAGCGCTCGGAGAACACATACTCGAGGCTCGTCGGGGGGCTGGTGTCCGCCGAGGGGCTTCTATCCGAGAAGATCGCGCTGGCGGCCGGCTGCGCGGCGGCGGTCACGCTGGTGATGGCTGCGGCGGTGTCGGGGTTCGTGCATCTGGACTGGGGCCGGTTCGAGCTGTGGGTGGTGGCGCTCGCCGTCGGAGGGCTGGCATTTGGAGCTCTCGGGGTGGCGATCGGCGGCGTGGCGCGAGAGGTAAGCGCCGCCTCCTTGATGGCCCTCCTGGTGTCGTTGCCGATCGCGTTCGTCGCGCTGATACCGGCCGACGCCGTCTCGAGCGGGTTGAAGACGTTCCTCGACGTGGTGGCGTTCGTGTTTCCGTTCAAGGCCGCGCTGGATGCGGCCTCGAACGCCTTCAGCGGCACCTCGCCGGGGATCGGCCTCCCGCTCCTGCACCTGGCCGTGCTGGCGGTCGTATTCGCGCTGCTGGCGAGGCTCGCCCTGCGGCGGTTTGCGTCCACGTAGCCCCGGTTGCCACGGGGCGGACGGACCCCACAGGCGACACTTGCCACGGGGCCGCGGCCGGGAGTAACTTGCGGTTCGTGCCTGGTTGACGCTGACGAGCCCCCGCGCCGCCCGCGGTCGCCCGCCTGTTGCGGCGGAGCGGTCGCCTGCGTCCCGAGCCCGCCCGGCTCGGCGGCGGCGCCCGCGCGCCGCCTATTGCGCATTGGGTGGGCGGCGTGGCGCGGACAGTACCGAAGCGTGGGACGTTGACAGCGAATAGTCCGGTCAACATCGCACGCCGGTGGCGCGGGCAGCTAACTCAGGCTTTGAGACAAGCCTTAGCGCGGGGTCGTCATTGCGCGGAACATGGCCACGCAGACCGCCGCCACGATCAACGCGACGATCGGGAGGGCCCACCCGATCACGCCGGCGATCGCGAGCACGGTGCTGGCGACGCCGACGGTTCCGGCGACCCCTCCGCCGACGACCAGGCGGTATGCCCGGCGCTCACGAGCCCGTCTGGGCGTGTAGCCGCCGCGCTTCTCGAGACTTGACATGCAAGTGAGCGTAGCGCGTAGTCTGAGGGCGCATGGCGGGTGCGGAGGACCACCGGCTCCTGCTCTACGACTACGTCGAGGACGTGTCCGAGCGCCGGGGCCCCTACCGGGAAGCGCACCTGGCCCGCATCGCCTCCGAGCGCGAGCGGGGCCGAATCGTCATGGCCGGAGCGCTGGGCGATCCCCCGAGCGGCGCGGCGTTTGTCTTCAAGGGCGTCGGAGAAGAGGAGATCGAGGAGTTCGTGCGCGGCGATCCCTACGTCGAGGCGGGTCTGGTGACGAGCTGGCGCATCGAGCCCTGGAAGCTCGTCTGAGCTGCTCCCGCCGCGGGTAGGACCGAAGTCCTGCCCATCACCCGTACCACGGCGGGCAGGCCCTAAGCCCACCGGTATCCTCGCGGTAGAAGATGGCCTTTCCCCAGACCCGCCTGCGCCGACTGCGCGCCACGCGCGCCCTGCGGGGGCTCGTTCGCGAAACGCACCTGGAGCCCGCCGACTTCGTCTACCCCATGTTCGTCGCCCACGGGCTCGATCGACGGGAGCCCATCGAAGCCATGCCGGGCGTTGACCACCTGTCGATCGACCACGCCGTGGCCGAGGCCCGGGAGGCCGCCGAGCTCGGGATCCCCGCAGTCCTGTTGTTCGGGATTCCTGCTGCGAAGGATGAAGAGGGCTCGGGCGCCTGGGACGAGGAGGGCATCATCCAGCTGGCCACGCGGGCGATCAAGGAGGCCTTACCCCAGACGCTCGTGATCACCGACCTCTGCCTCTGCGAGTACACCAGCCACGGCCACTGCGGCGTGCTCACACCCGACGGGTCTGTCGACAACGACCAGACGCTGGAGCTGCTCTCGAGGACCGCGGTTTCCCAGGCGCGGGCGGGGGCCGACATCGTCGCCCCCAGCGACATGATGGACGGGCGAGTCGGCGCGATACGGCAGGCCCTCGACGAGGAAGGACTGAGCGACATCCCGATCCTCGCCTATTCGGCGAAGTTCGCCTCCGCCTTCTACGGTCCGTTCCGCGAAGCCGCCGATTCCACCCCCGCGTTCGGCGACCGGCGGGGTTACCAGATGGACCCCGCCAACGGCGACGAGGCCGTGCGCGAGGCAAAGCTCGACGTCGAAGAGGGCGCCGACATCGTCATGGTCAAGCCTGCGCTGCCCTACCTGGACGTCATCCGCCGCATCAAGGATCTGACCGGGATGCCCCTGGCTGCGTACAACGTCTCGGGGGAGTACGCCATGGTGAAAGCCGCGGCGGCGGCTGGGCATCTCGACGAGCGCGCCGCGGTGCTCGAGGCGCTGACGGGCATCCGCAGGGCGGGCGCGGACATCGTCATCACCTACCACGCCAAGGACGCCGCCAGGTGGCTGCAGTGAGGAACGCCGCAGCGTGACCTCGGTGGGCAGCCAGCACGGACCCAAGCTCCGCAGCCGCAAGCACGGCGCCGCTGTTCCACTCGACGAGGTGGATAAGCGGCTTCTGAACCTCATGCAGAGCCGGTTCCCGATCGCGCCGCGTCCGTACGCGCACGTGGCCGCGGAGGCAGGCATGAGCGAGCGGCAGGCGATCGAGCGCGTTCAGGAGCTGATCGACGAGCGCATCATCCGTCAGGTCACACCGATCTTCGACACCCGGGCGCTCGGCTACTCCTCGATGCTGGTGGCCGCCAAGGTGGACCCCGAGAATCCCTGGCGCGCCGCGAACGTGATCAACGGCCACCCCGGCGTTTCACACAACTACCTGCGAAACCACGAGTTCAACATCTGGTTCACGATCGCCACCGAGCCGCATTCACCGTTGGGTTTGGAGGGCACGCTCGAGGTCCTCGGCCGCGAGGCGGGCGCCGAATCGATTCGCCAGCTGCCGACCCTGAAGCTGTTCAAGATCCGGATGGACCTCGAGATGGAGGGAGACACCGACGCGCTGGCCCGTGCCGCCGAGGCCCTGGAGCCCGCGGAGACGGAGCCTCAGCCCTACGACGAGCGAGACGTGGCGGTGATCCGTGCGCTTCAGGGCGACATGCCGGTGATCGAGGAGCCGTACGCACCGGCGGCGGCGAAGCTCGAGATGCAGCAAGACGAGTTCCTGGCGCACCTCGAGCAGATGCGGGAGCGCCGACTCCTGAGGCGCGTCGCAGCCATCCTTTACCACCGCCGCGCGGGCTTCAGCGCCAACGGGATGGGGGTGTGGAAGGTGCCGGAGGACCGGATCATGGAGTTCGGGCCGCGGATGGCCGCCTTCCGCGGTATCTCCCACTGCTATCAGCGGCCGACCTACCGGGACTGGCCGTACTCGATCTTCACGATGGCCCACGGCCGCTCGAAGGAGGAGTGCGACGCGATCCTCGACTCGATAGCGGAGCACACCGGCATCGGCGAGCGCGCGACGCTCTACTCCTCCACCGAGTTCAAGAAGATTCGCCTGCTCTACTTCACCGAGGAGTACCGGGACTGGGAACGCGAGCACGCGGGCGTCTGAGCACGACCCGCTCAGCCGAGCTGTACCACCGCGCCCGCGAGCTGCTCCCCGGCGGCGTGAATAGCCCCGTCCGTGCCATGGAGGCGATCGGTCGAGATCCGATCTTCATCGCCGAGGGCGCTGGCGCTCGCGTGACCGACGTCGACGGCAACGACTACATCGATTGGGTCTGCTCCTGGGGACCCCTGATCCTGGGACACGCCCATCCGGCCATCGTGGACGCCGTCGCCGAGGCCGTGTCCAGCGGCACCAGCTTCGGAGCGCCCACCGAGCGGGAAATTCAGTTGGCGGCGGAAGTGGCGGAGAGGGTTCCCGCGGTTCAGATGCTGAGGATGACCTCCTCCGGGACCGAGGCGACGATGAGCGCGCTGAGGTTGGCACGCGCGGCGACGTCTCGACAGAAGGTGCTGAAGTTCGCGGGCGCCTACCACGGCCACGTGGATGGGCTCCTCGCGGATGCCGGCTCCGGACTGGCCACCCAGGGCATCCCGGCCAGCCCGGGAGTGCCCGAGGCCGCCACCCAACCAACGATCGTGGTCCCCTGGAACGACCGCGACGCGGTGGTGGAGGCCACCCGGCGCCACGAGCTGGCCGCCATCCTGGCCGAGCCGGTCCCGGCCAACATGGGGGTCGTCCCTGCAGAGCGGGGGTTCCTCGAGCTGCTGCGCGAGCGCGCCGACGCCAGTGGGGCGCTCCTGATCTTCGACGAGGTCATCACCGGGTTCCGGGTCGCGCCTGGAGGCGTCCAGCAGCGCGCGGGCGTCCTGCCCGATTTGACGATCATGGGCAAGGTGCTGGGCGGGGGGCTTCCAGCGGCGGCCTTCGGCGGTCCTCCGGCCCTGATGGAGCTCGTGGCGCCCGCGGGCGACGTCTACCAGGCCGGCACGCTGTCTGGCAACCCGCTCGCTGTGGCGGCCGGGCGCGAGACGCTGCGCCTGCTTGACGGGGGGGCCTACAAGAAGCTCGAGGCGACGACCGAGGCGCTGGCGGTGGGTCTGCGCGACGGCGCGGCCGACGCTGGCTGCGAGGTTCAGGTTCAGGCCGTTCCCGGCCTGCTGACGGTGTTCTTCGCCGATGCTCCGGTGCGCGACTACTCCGGAGCGCGCGGCAGCGACCTCGAGGCGTTCGCGACATTCGCCCGCGCCCTGCTGGAACGCGGCGTGTATCCCCCCCCGTCGCAGTTCGAGGCCTGGTTCCCGTCGCTCGCCCACACCCAGGTCGATATCGAGCGGACGATCAGCGCCGCTCGGGAGGCGTTTGCCGAGGTGGCGGCGCGATGAGGCCGGCGCGAGGAGGTCTAGAGGCTCTGCACGTCGCGCTCAAGGCGCATGGGGGAATCGTGGCCTCCCTGCTCGAGGAGACCTCGTCACCAGGGCTCGAGGACGGTCCGGGCCCGGCGCAGATCGCCGCCGCCGGACCACGAGCGGCCGCCGCGCCCGCGGAGTACGAGCTGCTGCTGGAGATGATCCTCGAGGGCTCTCATCTCCACTACGGGCCTCAGCGGGTGGTGCGGACGCCCGATCCCGATCTGGCGCTGCTGATCGGCGATCAGCTGTACGCACTGGGGCTGGCGAGGCTGGCAGCGCTGGACGACCTCACGGCGGTCGCCGAGCTCGCGGACGTCATATCCCTGGTGGCAGAGGCCCACGCCGCCTCGGATCCGGCTCTGGCCGAGGCGGTGTGGGAGGCGGGCGCGGTAGCGATCGGCTGGGGCGCCGACGAGCGCCACGAGGCGGCCAAGGAACTCGCTCGCGCCGGTGACCCCCGGGCTGCGAGCGCGCTGCGCGAGGCGGCAACGGCCGCTAGTTCGTGACGCTAGTCGCGTTGTTGACGATACGCTCCGGTGCGCGTTCAATTCAGCCAAAGCCGAGGCGCACGTGGCAGATCGACACCAGCAGAGGCCATCAAAGTACACCGCTGATCGCAACATCCCCGGAGCGTTCGAAGGGGAGACCGTCACCCGTAGGCGGTTCATGTACGGCGTGGCCAACGGCGCCGGCGCGGTGGCCACCGCGGCCTTCACTCTTCCGGCGCTGGGCTTTGCCCTCGCGCCGATCTTCAAGCACGAGGGATGGAGCTGGCAGTCCATCGGGTCGCCCGCGGACTTCACCGACAGCGACTATGTGACGCGAGTCATCAGCGTCCAGACCGGATCGGCCGAGTCGGGCAACACCCTCGTCTACGTGCGCAAGCGCAACCCGGCGATCGATACCGAGCCCGCGGATCAGTACAACCGCATCCTCGCGGTCTCCTCCCGGTGCATGCACGTGGGCTGCCCCGTCCGCTGGACCCCGGCTGCTCAGCGGTTCATCTGCCCCTGCCACGGAGGCGTCTACAACATCCGCGGGGAGGTGACGGGAGGGCCGCCCGTGCGGCCCCTGGACCGCTTCTATACGCGCATCAACGACTCAACGGGTCTGGTCGAGGTCGGCCCGCGCTACTCGGTCAACTCGGAGCTGCGGCGCTTCTCGCCGCGGCTGCCGGGCGAGCCGCTCGACGGCATCGGTCAATACCTCTACCCCTCGCAGTTCGCGGGGCCGAAGAAGCCGTAGCCGCCATGCCCCGACTGCCCGCGCCCCCGCTGCCAAAGATCCTTCTTCCCCGGCCCAAGCGGCCTGGCGACAACGACAACGGGGCGATGACCCCGGCGGAGGTCACCCAGGAAGCCGGGATCACGGTCGTCGACTGGATCGATGAGCGCACCTCTCTGTCGGGCGTCATCCGCTGGTCGCTGTTCCGCAAGGTGCCCCACGGGAACTGGGCGTACACCCTCGGCTCCGCGACCCTGTTCGCGTTCCTGAGTCAGGCCGTGACCGGCGTGTTCCTGGCGATGTACTACCGCCCGGACGCCGCCAGCGCCTACGAATCGATCCGGAACATCAACGACAACGTCTGGCTCGGCCAGTTCGTGCACGGGATGCACAAGTGGGGGGCGTCGGTGATGATCATCCTGATCTTCCTCCACATGGGGCGGACGTTCTTCTACGGCGCCTACAAATACCCGCGCGAGCTCACCTGGGTGATCGGCGTCGTGCTGCTCATCCTGACCCTGATGATGGGCCTGACCGGCTATCTGCTGCCGCTCGACAACCGCGCCTACTGGGCCACGGTGGTCGCCACCAACATCCAGGCCGGTGGCCCGATCATCGGGCCCTACCTGGCGAACTTCTTGGTGGGGGGCACCGATTTCGGCGCAACCACGCTGTCGCGGTTCTACGCGATCCACATGCTGCTGATCCCGGGGGCCATCATCGCGTTGATAACCGCGCACATCTACCTCGTCACGAAGCTCGGGATCACGGCCCATCCCTACCTCAAGGCCGAGGAGGAGCCCGAGCTGCAGCCACAGGCCGAGGTGTGACCCCGTGAACCAGGCCGAGAAGGAGCTCTACCTCCGCGAATACTCGATCCTGAAGAACCAGGGCAAGCCGTTCTTCCCCTACGCGGTGGCCAAGGACGCTGTCATGGCCGCGATCGTGTTGGGTGTGATCATCTTTCTGTCGCTGATGTTCGGCGCGGAGCTGCTTCCGAAGGCCAACCCCACCACCACCACCTTCGTTCCGCGCCCCGACTGGTACTTCTTCTTCCTGTTCGAGCTGCTGCGCGTGATGCGCAACGTTCCGAAGTGGACGCCGATGGCCACGGTCGGCATCCCCACGATCTGCATGGTGCTGCTGTTCCTGCTGCCGTTCTACGACCGCAGCCCCGAACGGCGGATCACCCACCGCCCGGTCGCGCTGGCCGCCGGTCTGTTCACGATCGCGGCCATGGCCTATCTGACCTACACCGGAGCCAACACCGGGTCGCCGAACTCCGTCGACCTAAAGCCCCCTGCCAACCTGAGCGCGACGCAGAAGACGACCTTCACGCAGGGCGAGCTGATCGTCGGTCAGTCGGGCTGCCTGGCGTGCCATGTGATCGGGAGCAACGGAAACGACGGTCCGGGGCCCAACCTGACTCGCGTCGCCAGCCGGGTCCCGCAGCAGCAACTCGCCTCCACGCTGATCAATCCGACTCCGCCGATGCCGTCCTTCGCCGCGCTCCCGAAGGACAAGTTCAACACCCTGGTCGCCTTCCTCTCGATGTTGCAGTAATCGCTGGCCCGCGATGACCGGGACGCTCGAGGAGACCCAGGTGCGGGCGATGTTCGATCGGATCGCCGGCCTGTACGACCGCATGAACACGATCATGACCGCCGGCCTGCACCACCGCTGGCGCCAAAGGGCTGCCGAGCTTGCCCACCTGCGCCCGGGCGGACGGGCTATAGATGTGGCCACCGGCACGGGCGACTTGGCGATCGCCCTGGCGGACCGGGTGGGGCAGGAGGGCCAGGTGGTCGCCGTGGACTTCTCCGAGCGGATGCTGGAGGTGGCGCGGGCCAAAGCCGACGGCCTGCCGATCCGCTTCGAGACGGCCAATGCGCTCTCCCTTCCGTTCGCTGACGACGAGTTCGACGCGGCGAGCGTGGGCTTCGGGGCGCGCAACTTCTCCGATCTGGGCAAGGGGCTGCGCGAGATGGCTCGCGTGGTTCGTCCAGGGGGCCGCGTGGTGGTCCTCGAGATCACGACTCCCCGCCGGGCACCTCTCTCCACCTTCTTCGGGGTGTGGTTCGATCACGCAGTCCCCGCCCTGGGGCGCGCCGCCGGGGACGCGCAGGCCTACAGCTACCTGCCGAGCTCGGTCAGGCGCTTCCCGCCGGCAGAGGAGCTGGCCGACGTGATGTGGCGCTGTGGCCTTGTTGATATTCACTACCTGCTGACCGCCGGGGGAATCATCGCGCTGCACGCCGGGGTGGTCAGGTGAGGGCGGTCGAGACCGTTTTGGAGGCTGGGGGACCGGCCGTCGAGAGGCTGATGGACCGGGTCGAGGAGCGGATGGAGGGCGTCACGGTCCACTACGGGCCAGCCCTTGCTCAGTACTCCAGCGAGACCATCCACGCAGGGGGGAAGCGACTGCGCCCCCTGCTCGTCTGCCTGAGCGCCGGCGTGCCCCCGCCCGAGAGCGAGGCCCTGGTGCAGGCGGCGGTCGCCGTCGAGCTGGTGCACGCCGCCACGCTGGTCCACGACGACGTGCTGGACGGCTCCGCGTTGCGCCGCGGTCGGCCGACGGTGGTGGCGTCGGGGGGGCGCAAGATGGCAACGGCCACCGGCGACCTGCTTTTTGCCCGGGCCTTCGCCGAGCTGGCGGAGGGTCGCTCCGCAGCCTCCGTCCGCGTTCTGTCCAGGGCGAGCTCCGAGCTGGCGCTTGGAGAGCTGATGCAGCGGGCCGACGCCTTCGATGGCGCCATCCAAGTCGAGCGCTATCTGGAGCGCTGCCGCCTGAAGACGGCGGTCCTGTTCCGCGCCGCCTGCGAGCTCGGGGCCCTGGCCGGCGGGGTCCCGGCGAGCTCACTCGCTCCGTTCGGAGAGCAGATCGGTCTGGCGTTCCAGATCCTGGACGACGTGCTCGACGTCAGCGGCCCGCCCGAGAGGACCGGCAAGCCTCGCGGCGCCGACCTGCTGGACGGCACGATCACGCTGCCGCTGATCGAGGCCCGCAGCCGCGACCCGGAGCTGCGGTTGCTCGAGGTCCGGTCGGTGCGCACCGAGCTCGATGCGGCGGCGGTCTGCGATCGGATTGCAGCCACCGGAGCGCTCGACACGGTCAAGGAGCGCGCCTTGGCCCTCGTGGCGGACGCGAAATCCAGCCTGCCGGCGCTACCCGAGCGCCAGAGGGCGGCACTCGAGGTAGTCGCCGACGGGGTGGTCGAGCGGTACGCCTAGCGGCCGCGGGCGAGGCCTACGCCCAGCGGCCGCGGGCGGTCCGCGTTAGGTCTAGAAGTCCTCGGGCAGGATCTGATCGTGCGCCAGCGCTGTCGCGAAGCGCTCGATCTCTTCGGCCATGTTCGCGGTCGTAAGCTGCCGCAGGTCGCCGAGGATCGCCGCCAGGCCATCATCGAGCCGATCCTCGAGGCTGGCCACCTGCTGTTGATCGTGTACGCCGTGGCTGATCCAGTCGCAGTTCGGGCAATGCAGCGTCAACTCCATCTGATGGTCTGAGACCTCTCCCCACTCGATGGGGTGAACGAGCTCCGACGCGCAACACGGGCAGACGTGCAAGCCCTCGTCGGGCCGTGCGAGCGTTTCATCGAACCGGACCACCTCGATCGACTTTCCACTGGGAAGGACGATCCGGCGGGTGGAGTGAGAGAGTCGGCGGCGGTCCTTGTTCGTGGGTGCTTCGGCGATGGAGTTGTTATCGGCGTCCGGCACGCCGTACTTGAATGCGAGCGCCACCGCTGAGTGGGCGCGGAAGCCCACGCAAGAGCTCGCACGACCGCTACTCTTGGAGGCCCCGAAGGGAGGCTTGTTCACGAATGTTCTTCAGGAGCCCATACGCGGACGCACTCATCGTCGTCCTGGTCTTGTTGCTGTTCTTCGGGCCAAAGCGCCTTCCGGCCCTCGGGAAGTCGCTGGGGCAAGGAATGCGCGAGTTCAAGGATTCGATCAGCGGCAAGTCGAAGAGCTCGGACGAAGGTGAGCGCCCCGAGCTCGAGGCCGCGGCTCCGGCGCCCACTGCCGGAGGGCAACAGCAGCCTGTGGCCCAGCAGCCCGCTCCCGTCGCTCCCCAAGCCCCGCCGCCGGCGCCGAGCGCACCGCAGCCCCCGCAGCAGGCCGCCCAGCCCCCTCAGGCGACTCCGCAACCGGCGCAGCCGGGTACGCAGCCTGCCCAGCCGGTGCCCAGCGCCCCCCAGCCTCCCCCCGCGGCCAGCGAGCCCGCTCAGCCGGCCACGGTCTCTGCCCCTAGCGAGCAGCCCTCGGAACAGGGATCAGACTCCCGCGCCTAGCGCGGGGCCGCGATGGGCAGGGTCCTCAAGCCCATCGGGCACGACGAGCGTCTGAGCATCGTCGATCACCTCGACGAGCTGCGCTCGCGGCTGATCGTCTCGGTGGCGGCACTGCTCGTCGCCTTTGGACTGTGCTTCTGGCAGCAGCACCGACTGCTCAACGTGCTCAACAGAGCTCTGCCGGCGTCTGCACTCAACGAGAAGGCCAACCACCTCAATGGGCTGACAGGCGATGCCCTCAGAGAGTCGCGCTACCTCTCCGCGGCGGCGGACAACCTTCGCAATCTGTCCTCGTCCCGGAACCTCTCGGCGCAGGACCGCGCTCAGTTCGGAGCGGCTGCCGCCAATTTGTCCAGAGCGGCCACGTCGCTCCCGCAGTCGAATCCCCAGCGCCTGCCGGTCACGATCGGAGTCGGAGAGCCATTCACCACGACCCTGACGGTGGCCGCGTACTTCAGCCTGATCCTGGCCCTGCCAATCCTGATCTACCAGGGGTACGCCTTCGTCGTGCCCGCTTTGAACCCGCGCGAACGAAGAGTGGCGTTTCCGCTGATGAGCCTCGCTCCGATTCTGTTCATCGGGGGGGTGGCCTTTTGCTACTTCGTGGTGTTAGGCCCCGCGGTCCGCTTCTTACAGAACTACAACAGCCAGAACTTCGACATCCTGGTGGGGGCCAAACAGCTGTACACCTTCGAGATCCTCACCATGCTCGGGATCGGGCTGGCCTTTCAGCTGCCGATCGGGCTCCTGGGGCTGGACTACGTGGGGGCCATAAACGCCCGCACGCTCACCAAGCACTGGCGCTACGCTGTGGTCATCATCGCGGTGCTGGCCGCCGCGCTGCCCGGTGCCGATCCGGTCACGACCGCGCTCGAGATGTTGCCGCTGCTGTTCCTCTACATCTTCAGTGTTGGTTTGCTCAGGTTGGCCGACAAACGAAGGGCGGCGCGGGCCGCGTCGGAGCTGGGCTCCATGGATGAGGGGCTGGACCTGACGGCGTAGGCATGCTGTTCGACCTCCGTAGCCGCGGCCGCCGCCGCACCGTACAAGGCGTCTACCTGGCGCTCGCGATCATCCTGGGCGGGGGGCTCGTGCTCTTCGGCGTAGGAACGGGGAGCGGGGTCGGCGGACTCCTGGATGCGTTCACCAACAACGGTTCGGGCAGCAACAAGCCGGCCATCAGCCAGGCCGAGAAGTCGGCGGTTCGCCAGACGCAGCTTCAGCCGAATAACCCGGCCGCGTGGGCGGCGCTCGTTCAGGCGCGCTACTCGGGAGCGAGCCAGTACGCGAACCAGACCACGGGCGCCTACTCCAGCGCCGGTATCACCGAGCTTAAAGGCGCGACCCAGGCCTGGCAGCGGTACGTGCAGCTAACGAAGACTCCCGACTGGACGCTTGCCCAGCTGATCGCCCGTGCCTACCAGGCGCTGGGCGACTACAAGAACGAGACGGCGGCGTGGCAGATCGTCACCAAGGCCAATCCCAACGTCGCGACGTACTTCGAGAATCTCGCCGTTTCCGCGTGGTCGGCGAAGGAGAATGAGCTAGGCGATCTGGCCCAGGCCCGGGCGCTCAGCCTGACGCCCAAGGCCCAGCAAGCGCAGATGAAGACGACGCTTCAGCAGCTGAAGGCACAGGCTGCCTCGGCGTCCTCGACCACCCCGCGCGGCGGGTAACATCGGCGCACAGGCGCGGACTGCGTTGTGCCGCGGTCCGGTGCCGGAAAGGGCCGTTAGCTCAACTGGTAGAGCAGGGGACTCTTAATCCCAAGGTTGGAGGTTCGAGTCCTCCACGGCCCATCGGAAAGCCCCCGCTAGTAGGCAGATTCCGGCCGAGAAGGCAGTTCGATGAGAATCGAACGTGTCGCCAATATGTCCCGAGAAGCGCGTATGATGGCTCGCCGTGCAGGCGCCCACAGGGCACGTTTTCCGGGTCGAACGCAAGCGCGGCCCGGCCTGGTACGCGAAGTACCGGCTCCCTGATGGCCGCCAGGTGCAGAAGAAGCTCGGGCCGGCATGGACGGAGCGAGGCCGTCCGCCGGCGGGGTACTTCACCAAGCGGCTCGCGGAGGCTTGGCTGCGCGATCTTCTCGCTGAGGCTAGGCGCGGGACGCTGCCGGGGCTCGTGCGGACCGGCGCCACGTTCGAGGACGCCTGTGCCGAATACCTGCGCTACGTGGAGCACGACCGCGGCCGGAAGCCGTCGACTGTGCGGGGCTACCGCTCGGCCATCGTGGCCCACCTGCTGCCAGTGTTTGGGGCGATGCCGATCGAGGCGGTCACGACTGAGCCGATTGAGCGCTGGCTCGAGGGCTTTCAGGGATCGGCGCGGTCGCGCAACAAGCTCCTGATCCAGCTCCACGGGATCCTCGAGCGCGCTCGCAAGGTTTACCGGTTGCCGGGTAACGCGGCTCGGGACGTGGAGAAATTCCAGATCCGACCGAGCGGCGACATCCGGGTGTTCTCACCTGAGGAGGTTTGGGCGCTGGTGCGCGCGGCGGCGTCCGAGCAAGACGGGGCGATCTTTCTGACGGCGGCGTTCACGGGGCTGCGCATGGGCGAGCTCCTCGCGCTGCGTTGGCGCGACGTCGATTTCGCGGGCCAAACGATCCGTGTTCGCGCCAGCTACTACGCGGGACAGCTCACGACTCCGAAGTCGGGGAAGGTGAGGGCCGTGCCGTTGGCCCCGGATGTCGCGACGGCGTTGGCTCAGCTAGGCAGCCGCGAGCACTTTGTCGGCGACGACGACCTGGTGTTTATTGGCGAGACTGGTGGCTATGTGGATGGGTCGGCACTGCGGCGCCGCTATAAGCTGGCGCTCGAGCGGGCTGGGCTGCGCCGCCTGCGCTTCCACGATCTGAGGCATACGTTCGGGACGCGGATGATCGCCAAGGCGGATATCCGGCGTGTGCAGGAGTGGATGGGGCACGCGGATATCCAGACGACCATGCGCTACCTGCACTATGCGCCACGCGAGGAGGACGCCGAGCTTGTGGCGGAGGCATTCCGGGTGACGGGGGCGCCTGAAGTGACTGGGACGGCCGGGACGCCGTGAGCGTCCCGAAACGTCACTAAGCGTCCCGGGACGCTCCGGGACGTCCTTGCAAACGTCACTAAACGTGGTTGAAGCGTCCCGCGAGTTCAGGCACTGTGGAGGACCCGGTGCGCCTGGTCCTCGAATTGTTGGCGTTGTTCATTTGGTGGCCGTTCTACCGATACGGCCCGGCGAGGGACACCGCCAATCGCTGTCTTCGGGAGCCCGATTCCCAGGACGGCCGGCGGACAGCACACTCTCGGGGCGTCAAGCCACGCTCCTATTAGGTCACGTCGACAATCCCTCGACGCGGCGGGCGACACGACTGGAGGCCGGTCAGCTGAAAAAGCGGACAGCGTAGAGTTGGGTCAGCCCGCCGCGACGAGGCTAACCAGCACCAGCAAAAGCGACCGCTTCCACCAGCACAAAAAGAGTGTGCGTAGAGTGTGTTCCGGTCGTTGGTGGGGTCGGTGGGAGCGACGGCACGCCGAACAGCGCTGCAGGGGTAGGAGCGACGGCCCGATGCGGAACGGAGCGGCCGGCTCTGACCGGTCATCGACGGAAACGCACGCTCACCGGGGGTACCCGTGCTTGTGGCGGAGTCGGGTGCTTGCGCGAGGGGGTCGCCCGCCGGCCACGGATGGTCGGCGGAACCGTGCACGGACGTCTGGACGCGCCTGACTCCCAATGCGTGCGTTCCGCAATGCCAATCGCGGAGCAGGGACACCGTGTCGCTGAATCCGTGCTGCTGGTGCTCGTCCATCTCGCGAGCGGCCGCTTGTTGGCAGCCACCCGGCGCCAATAAGACGCCGCTCTCGCGATCGCGAAAACGCACGTCTACGACCTCAGCCAGTCACCGCCGCCGACCTTCGGTCACGTCGAGGGTGTCGAGGTTGGCGAGGAGGAGGGACGCCACAACTCAGGGGATAGAGACCTCCCTTCGTGCGTGCGGGTCCGACGCGTTCGGTTCACTTGGTGGCTGTCTGTGTGGGTGAGGGGGCCCGCGGGATCCCGGGGGGTCGAGATCGGGAGGTCGCCGCCGCTGGTCGTCGTGGGAGCGGTCCTGCTCGCGGACGCTGCTCGTGATCCCGGCTGGTGGCGGGGTCCGCCTTTCGCTATGTGGCGCCGGGGACCGGGGCCGGCCCCGGGATGGGGAAGAGCCGGACGAGGCGCTCCACGGCGGCCTTGTCGCCGTCGACTGTGATGTTCCCTGATTGTTGAGCGTCGGCCAGGGGCTGGCCCTCTAGGAGTACTGCGTTGAGTGTGTCGGGGTCGGTGTCGATCGTTGCGTCTGCGTGATCGGCGTCTCCGCGGGCGACGTGGATCTGATCGTCTGTGACCTGGATCCAAAAGCTGTCCTCGCCGATCCGTATCTGGTAGGTGGCGTGCAGTCCGTGCGCGGAGCTTGGGTCAAACAGCCCACGCATCGCGAGGATGACCGAGTCACCGGACCTGATCGGGGCGTCCCTTACCGCTGCCGGCGAGCCCGCGGCCCATTGGCCGAGGGAGATCACCGTTTGCTCGAGCTGGTCGCCCCAGTCGGTCAGCTCGTAGACGCGCGCAGCTGCTGGCGGCGGGAGCTTGCGGCGCCGCACGATCCCCGCTTGCTCGAGTTCGTCGAGGCGCTGGGAGAGGACATTCGGGCTCGCGTTGGGGAGTCCCCTGCGCAGGTCGGTGTATCGCTTGGGCCCGAGGAGTAGCTCGCGGACCACTAGCAGCGCCCAGCGCTCCCCGATCAGGTCGAGAGCGCGGGCGATCGAGCAACCGTCGCCGTATGTCCGCATCGTCGCCACAAAGGCAATGATAGCAAGAGATCCTGTCTTTGACTTGATTTATCCTATTTTAGGAGTAAATTGTCCTAGCGATGAGTCTGCGCTACGAGCCGAAGGAGGAACCATGATCACCAACAAAACGCACACAAGCTCGGGATCAGCCACATGGGTGCTGGTCCTCGCGTCGGTCGCGTCGTTGATGGCCGCGCTCGACGCGATGGTCGTCTCGACGGCGCTGACCACGATTCGCGTGCACCTCGGTGCCTCGATTGGGCAGCTGGAGTGGACCGTGAACGCTTATAACCTGACGCTCGCGGTGCTGCTGCTGCCGGCGGCGGCACTCGGGGACCGCTTCGGCCGCCGGCGGATGTTCACAGCCGGGCTGGCCTTGTTCGTAGCGGCTTCGGCAGCCTGCGCACTGTCGCCGAACGCCGGGGCGCTGATCGCCGCACGCGCCGTGCAGGGTGCCGGCGCGTCGCTGCTGGTCCCGAACGCCCTCGCGCTCGTAGGTGCGGCCTTTCCGGTTGAGCGTCGCGGCTCTGCGCTCGGAATCCTGCAGGGCATCACCGGGCTGGCCGTGGTTGCGGGGCCGGTGATCGGCGGCGCCGTCGCACAGGGCATCGCCTGGCAGTGGATCTTCTGGCTCAACGTCCCGATCGGGCTTGCGGCGATCCCGCTCGCGTACGCCCGGATCAAGGAGAGCTTCGGCAGCGACACCGCGCTCGACATTCGGGGGTTCGCGCTGATCACTGGCGGCGCGCTCGGGATCGTCTGGGGTCTCGTGCGCGGCAACTCGACCGGATGGGGAAGCGCCGAGGTCGTGGCCACCCTCGCGGTGGGCGCAGCGCTGGTGGGCGCATTCGGCGCCTGGGAGCTGCGCACTCGAGAGCCGATGCTCCCGATGCGCTTCTTCCGATCGCGGGCGTTCTCAGCCGGAAACGCCGGGGTGTTCTTCCTATTCGCCTCTCTGTTCGGCGCTGTCTTCTTCCTGCCCCAGTTCTTACAGACCGGACTCGGCCAGCCGCCGCTCGAGGCCGCGCTTCGGCTGAGCCCATGGACGGCGACGCTGTTCATCGCCGCACCGATCGCCGGCGCGCTGGCGGACCGGATCGGCGAACGGCCGCTCCTCGTCTCAGGACTCGCGCTCCAGGCCGCCGGGATGGCCTGGATCGCGCTGATCGCAACACCACACCTAGCGTACGGCGAGATGATCGCGCCGCTCATCGTCGCCGGGATCGGCGCCTCACTCGCGATCCCACCCGCCGCCAGCTCGGTCGTCGGCGCCGTGACGCAGGAAGAAGTCGGCAAGGCCGCCGGCGCCAACAGCATGCTGCGCGAGCTCGGCGGAGTGTTCGGGGTCGCGATCCTGGCCACAGTGTTCACCGGCGCCGGGGGCTACGCGTCGGCGCAAGCGTTCAGCGACGGCTTCGCACCCGCGATCGCTGTCTCCGCCGCGCTCTCAATCGCTGGCGCGATCGCCGGCCTGGGCCTGCCCCGACGCCAGCCAACGACCAAAGCCGCCCGACAACCCCAGCCGGCTCCAGCTCTCCAGGCCGAGGGCTGAGCCCAAGCGAACGGCTGCAGCCGAGTCCAAACCGAACAACAACCAGTAGGAGGCAACCATGCAACGCACACCGATCAACCCCGTACCGTGGTCTGACAAGCTGGGATTCGACCAGGCAGAACTCGTCGAGGGACACCAGCGGCAGCTCGTCTGTAGCGGACAAGACGCCGTCGACGCCGACGGCAACCCCCAGCATCCCGGCGACATGGCCGCGCAACTCGAGATGTCTCTCGACAACCTCGAGGCCGTCTTGGGCGCCGCCGACATGACCCTCGCCGACGTCGTTCGACTCAACGTGTACACCACGGACGTCGACGAGCTGTTCAAGCACTGGGCAGCTCTCGCAGGCCGCTTCGGGAACGCCGACGGCGCCTTTGCGACCAGCGTGCTCGGAGTCAGCCGACTGGCCGCACCACCGCTGCTCGTCTTGCTCGAGGCGACCGCGGTCGACTGACCTTGCACTCTCACCAGACGTGCGAACCGGGGCCGGCACCACCGGCCCCGGTTTCGCGTCGGCACGGGGATTCGGCCGCAGCCGAGTGTCCACCTGCTTCGCGCGGATTCCGCGACCACCGAGCGGTCCACCGGCCGCCGCGAGGCGGACCCGGCAGCTCAGTTGTGCTTGCCGCGCGAAGGAGGGCCGACCGGCTTGGGCTTCGAGATGCATGCCGAGGAGTGGAAGCAGGGCTCTGTGGATCAGTGTGTCGGCGGAGCGTTGCTGATCAACGCAGCCGCGACGCCCGGCCCGCGACATTCTTTCGCGCGAAAGCTCAGGCTGCGCGCCGCGGGCCGGGAACTCCGACCGCATCCGTGCTCGCGGTTGGCGGTCAGTTTGTCGCTCGCGCGACGAGCTGTTGGCAGATGGCGTCTTGTTCGTCGTCGGGGAGTTGGTGGGTGAGGAGTCCTTCGACGGTGAAGACCCAGATGCGGGTCTCGGCGTCGAGGTCCTGCTCGGCGGCCCCGTGTTGCTGTAGCGCGGCTCGTAGGAGCGCTTCGGTGTTTTGGTGGAAGGTGGTGTGCCAGGCGTTCAGGGCTGGCGAGCGCTCCAGGCTGGCGTGCAGGGCGCTGATGAGCTTGCGCAGCCGCATGAGCTGATCGACGCTCCATCGCACCTGCAGTTCGAGCGGCTCGTTGACGACGTCGGCGTAGTCGGCGAGCGCCTCGGCGAGCGCGGCGTCAAGGACGGCGATCAGCACGGCGTCCTTGTCCTGGAAGTACCAGTAGATCGTGTTGGGGGCGACGCCCGCAGTGCGGGCGAGGTGAGCCATTGAGGTCGCGTCGAAGCCGTCTTCGATGAACAGTCGGCGGGCTGCGCTGATGAGTTCCTCGCGTTTTTCGGCGCGGTCTTGGTGGGGCTTGGTGGCCGGCACGGGCTTAGAGCATAACCGTCTCTTGAATGTTGGCCAAGAATGCGCTACCTTCCCGGTCGATCGCTTCTTGAATGACGTTCTAGAGCCAGGAGAGGGTTCCCATGAGCACCTACACCCGTGAAGACGTCTCGTTCGACTCCGAGGGCACGAGCTGCGGCGCGTGGCTGTATCGGCCTGATGGCGTGGTTGATCCGCCGGTGATCGTGATGGCGCACGGGTTCGCCTCGATCCGGGAGCTGCGCCTGGATGCCTACGGTGAGCGCTTCGCTCAGGCCGGGTTCGCGGCGCTGGTGTTCGACTACCGTGGGTTCGGTACCAGTGACGGGCAGCCGCGGCGCGTGATCGACATCGGCGCCCAGCACACCGACTGGCGTGCCGCACTGGCCTACGCTCGCAGCCTCGAGGGGGTCGACGGGCGCCGGGTGGTCGCGTGGGGCACGTCGTTCGCCGGCGGTCACGTGCTGCACCTGGCCGCCAGCGGCGAGGAGCTCGCGGCGGTCGTGGTGCAGGTGCCGCACGTCAACGGCCTGGCCTCGGCGCTGAACGGGTCTGCGGTGACGGCTCTTCGGTTGACGGTCGCGGGCCTGCGCGATCAGCTCGGAGCATTCCTGGGTCGCGAGCCCTACCGCCTGCCGGCCGTCGGGGAACCAGGTGAGCTGGCGATGATGAGCACCCCGGACGCGGTCCCGATGGCGTACCGACTGGCCGGCGAGAAGGCCGACGAGCTCATGCCCGAGCTGCACGTCGCTGCGCGGATCGCGTTGCGGGTCCCGTACTACTCTCCTGGCCGCACCGCGCACAAGATCACCGCCCCGACGCTCGTCCAGATCGCCAAACACGACGTCCTCACCCCGTACAAGACCGCGCTGAAGACCGCGCAGAAGATCCCGGGCGCGGAGATCCTCACCTACGACTGCGGGCACTTCGAGCCCTACCTCGACCCGTTCTTCGAGAGCGTCGTCGGCGCCCAAATCGAGTTCCTCACCCGCACCCTCGCCCACGGCACGCCCGTGGCGGCACCCTGAACCCGTTCAAGCAGGACTGAGCGCGACGTGCTGCTGTCCGCCACCATCGCTCTGGTCAAGGCCGCGGCCCGGCAGGCCGCAGCCATCCCCGTCCTCGGCCCCGCCGTACTCGGCGACCGGCGCGAGCCATTCGACGGCCGTGTCCTGTTCATCACGAGCGCCGCGCGCGGCCTCGGCGCCGAGCTCGCCCGCCAAGCCCACGCCGAAGGCGCCCGGGTCGCGCTGGTTGGGCGGCGCCTGGAACCGCTGCAAGCGCTGGCCGCCGAGCTCGGCGAGGACCGCGCCGCCGCTTTCGAGGCCGACGTCACCGACCTCGACGCGCTCAAGCGCGCGGCCGACGGCTGCGCACAGCGCTTCGGCCGTATCGACGTCGTGGTCGCAAACGCGGGAATCGCGCCGCCACCAGCCACGATCCGCACGATCGACCCGACGGCGTTCGAGCACACCGTCGACGTCGACCTGCTCGGTCAGTGGCGCACCATGCGCGCAACGCTGCCGCACCTCGTCAACAGCCGCGGACACATCCTCGTCGTCGCATCGATCTACGCATTTGTCAACGGAGCGATGAACGCCTCCTACGCCGCCAGCAAAGCCGGCATCGAGCAGCTCACCCGCGCCGCCCGCGTCGAGCTCGCCCACCACGGCGCCACCGCCGGCATCGCCTACCTCGGCTTCGTCCAAACCGACCTCGCCGCCGACGTCTTCGCCCAACAAAGCGTCGCCGAAGCCCGCCAGACAGTACCCGCCTTCCTGACCACGCGAATACCGGTCCAGCAGGCCGCCGCAGCACTCATCGACGGGATCCAGCGACGCGCATCCCGCGTCGGCGCCCCCGGCTGGGTGCTGCCAATGCTCGCCATCCGCGGCATCACCACCACACTCATGGACACCGTCCTGCTTAACAACGCCCGCCTGTCCGCCGCAATCGCCCGCGCCGAAGCCAACAAGGACCCCGAGCTTCGGTCGCGTGGCCTCAGGGCGCCTTGAACACGGATCTCGCCGAGCATCACTCGCAGAATCTGACCGCGCGGCCAACCCAGGCACGCCCCGGGCGTCGCCACGGACACTCGCGCGGACGGCAAGGCAGGGCAGGCCGGCCGGGACGGTAAGAGACGCGCAAATCGCCAGTTGCGCAACCGGCGCCCGTCGCCGGCGGAGGGGTCATTCCGTTGACCCTGCTTGTCGCGATCGCGAGAGCGGCGTCTTATTGGCGCCGGGCGGCTGCCAACAAGCGGCCGCGCGCAACATGGACGAGTTGCATCGCTCTCACCTCGGTGCCCCGGAGTGGCTGCCTTCGCCGAAAGCGAGCGTCATGGCCAACCGGCCCGCGGCCGCGGCGCGCGGCAGCGCGCGGACGGCCGCCTTGAAGGAGTAAAGAAACTCTTCACAGCTCGCCCGTCGTGATCGCTCGCGACCGGGATCGGCTGAGCGACCTCTGACCGTTCCGTCCCGTACGTCCGCCAGCCTGTCTTCCTTGTGAACCTCAGTCGCCACGCGCGGAATGAGATGCGGCTCTACCGGATCGCCTCCAAGGACATCGAGGCGACCATGAACGAGCCGGTCAGCCGGGAGCTTGACGATCGGGGCAACGCCAGGCTGGCTGGCGAGACCGCGGATGGTCGCCCTATCCTTGTGGTGGTAGCCGCGGACGATCCCGACTTCGTCGTCACGGTGTTCCGTCGGAGCTGACCATGCGAGCCGAGTACGACAGCACTGCAAACGCGATCTCGATCGTGATCGCGGACGTGCCTCACGCCGACCGCAGCGACGAGGTCCATCAGCGAGCTATCGTCGCGCTGGCTGACGGGAAACCAGTCGAGCTTCAGGTCCTCTATCCGGATATGGGGATCGGCGAGCCACTCACTGCAGCTTCGGCTCGCCACGGGCTCGACCTGGAGGCGCTCACCGCCGCCGCGCAGTCAGCTCTCGCCGCGCCGGACCGGGTTGTGAAGCTCGAGGTCGCGGCCCGCGTACCGGCTTGAGCGCCTCGTGACCACGGCGCGTTAGATCTGATCCCACGAGTGTTTCGGCACCCAGCGGATGAAAAACCGTGTCCCGAAGCATGTCCCGAACTGAGCAATTCTGATCCGCTCTAACTGCACTGAGCGACCCTCAAACGGCCGTATCTAACGCAAATACCCTGCAAATGAGCAACTCTTAATCCCAAGGTTGGAGGTTCGAGTCCTCCACGGCCCACTCGAGTAGCGCGGGCGCCACGCCCTAACCGCACACGGAGGCGCTCCTACCGGCGCGGGCAGTGGGGATGCGTACGCTTGCGCCGGTGGGGTCCGTTCTCGGTGTCGTGCTGCTGGTCGTCGGCCTCGCTCTGGTCGTGGCGGGCGCCGAGGCGTTCCTCGATGGACTGCTTGCGACCGCGGCGCGGCTCCGCGTCTCGGCCTTCGCCCTGACGGTCTTGGTGTCTGGGTTCGAGCTTGAGAACCTGGCTGCCGGGATCGCGGTGAATCTGAGAGGCCTCGGCAACGCCGCTGCTGGGACCTTCCTCGGTGGAACGACCTTCCTGTCATTAGGAGTGAGCGGACTTGCCGCCTTGATCGCCCCGATCCGCGCCGGCATCCGTGTCCCGGTTCTGCTGTGGTCGGCGGCGGCTCCGTTGCCGCTGCTCGGGCTCGGGCTGGATGGAAACCTCTCCCGCCTGGATGGAGGTGTCCTCGTGGCGTGGTCGGCGTTGGCGCTTGCGGGGATCGCGTTCGCCGGACGGTCTGACGCGCGCCCGGAGCCATCGCCACGCTCTCGTCATGGCCTGCTGCGCATGCTCGGCGGGCTCGCGGTCCTCACCGGTGCCGGGGTCGCCGTCGGGGACGGTCTGCGCCGCGTGGTGACGAGCTTTGGGGTCTCGCCGAGCCTTCTGGGAAATACCGCGGTCGCGGCGGCCGTGGAGCTGGAGGAGGTCGGCAGGGTCGCGGTCCCCGCCCGACGCGATCGCGGCGAGCTCGCGCTGGGGAATGTGTTTGGGACGATCGCACACTTCGCGGCCTTCAACGCCGGCGTCATCGCGTTGGCGCGACCGATCCGGTTTGACTCGGCCACGCTTCATCTGCACCTACCTGTCGCAGCGGGCAGTGTGCTGGTCCTCACAGCGCTCGCCGCCTGGCGCCGGGGCATTGGCCGCTCCGAGGGTGCGGCGCTGCTCGTGCTCTATGTGGTCTACGTGGGTGTCGCGATCGCGTGGTCGACGTGACCACGGTCCACTGAGGAACGCGAGAGCCAGCCGCGCTCTGTCTCGCGATACCGCGCTACCCGGCAACGACGGGCTTGGAGACTGAGCTGCCGGCCCGCTCCCGTTGGGGCGCAGCATCTCCACCGTCCGCAGCCGGTGAACTGCTGGGCGAGGCTTCGCTGTCATCCTCCGTCGAGCTCACCGCCTCGTGGGCGCGGACCGGCGCCGGCATCAGACCGATGGCGATGACCACTAACACGAACGCCGCCAGTCGTCCGGCGATCGTGGGCATATCGTTCCCGAGGGGATCGCCAAAGACGACGATCCCGCCGATGATTCCGAGGATGTTGGCGGACGTGGCCGTCGCCGCGATCACCGCCACGGCATTCCCGATCTGGAGGCTGCGCGCTGACACGTAGAACGCGCCCACCCCGGTGATGACTCCTATCAGCGTCCACGGGCCGAGCACGCCGAGCAGTCCGTGAGAGCCGCTGGTGGTGGCCTTGATCGTGACGTCGGCAACCCCGAACCATATCCCCGCTGCGATCCCGAGCAATAGACCGTGGTGCTCGTCCAGGCGTTGGATGCGAATGGTCATGACGATTCCCACTCCCAGCGCGACACAGGCCGTTTCGAACGCGACGATCGCCGGAATCCCATAGGTCGAGTGGTTGTTCTCGCCATGGGCGCTGGCGGCTAGCACCGCCAGTCCGGACGCCATGACCACGAGCCCCAGCCATTGCCGGCGCTTCAGGCGAAAGCCGAAGAAGCGCTCTGCGAGCAATCCCAGTGACACGAGCCCCCCAGCGATCACCGCCTGTGCGAGGGATAGTGGGGCCAGCGCCAGCGCACCCACGTGGAGAAGCCATGCGACGACCGCGACGACCCAGCCGATCGCGAACCACTTGGACCGGAACAGAGCGGCGGCGGTCTGAAGTGGCCGGCGGAAGTCGACGTCTCCCGCCTGGACGGCCCCCTTCTGCTTCCACAAGCCGCTGAGGCTCGCGCCTCCGGCGCACGCTAACGCCAGCAGCAAACCAATGACAACCCGCAGATGCACGCTCTCCAACCGCCTGTTGATCGACCTTCGTCCGACGACGTCTTCAGCCGCCTTTTGCTGCCCCTACCCGGTTGATGCTGCCGACAATCGGCCGGGGCGGTGGACGAGCCTGAAAGCGGGACGCAAGCGAGGACACCGCGTCCGGGCGTCCGCTACGTCGCCTCGCCGATGAAGGTCGCCCAGGGGCAGCTACCGACGTGATACGGCAGCGCCTCGACCAGCTCCGCCCGTGCTCCGGCACCGACGAAGCCCCCGGCAAAAATGGCCGCCAGCTCACGCCAGTCAGGCCACATTGACGTTTCGAGGGGACCGGCCGAGCAGACGCTCGGCGATGACAGCCTCAGCAACGGGCGATTCCATACAGACCTCCACGTTTCTCGTCAACGACGGGTAGAGGCCATCAGCGGATAACCGCGGTTATCGAGCGAGCCTCATCGCTCCAGGGCGAGCATATCGACTCGGCTACATGGCGATCATCGCTACGGCTCCGGTATCGAGCGAGTAGTAGCCGCCGAC
>DAIPIC010000012.1:0-35372 GCA_036771025.1 Solirubrobacteraceae bacterium | reverse complement strand
CAGGCGGCCGAACGGTTGGCCGGCGAGGACGTGAGGCTGCGCGTGATCGACTGCTACTCGATCAAGCCCATCGACACGGAGGCCCTCGCGGCCGCGGCGAGGGAAACCACGGGAATCGTGACCGTCGAGGATCACTGGCCCGAGGGTGGACTGGGCGAGGCGGTGATGAGCGCGCTGGCCGATCAACCCGATCGCCCACCGATTGTCCGGCTGGCGGTCCGCGACATGCCCATGTCCGGAACGCCAGCGGAGCTGCTTCACGCCGCCGGGATCGACGCCGACGCGATCGTCGAAGCAGTGCGCAACTTCAGCTGAGCGGGCGGGAACGCATCCGCCTGCCGTGGCTCGGGCCCAGGGCGGCGTTCGCCGCCACCGGGCTGGCGTTCGCGATCGGCATGCTGGGAACGACGCTTCCCACACCGCTCTACGTGCTCTACCGCCAGCGGTTCGGCTTCTCCGAGCTGATGATCACTGTGATCTTCGCCACCTACGCGGGCGGCGTGATCGCCGCGCTGCTTCTGTTCGGTCGTCTGTCGGACGAGGTCGGGCGGAGGCGACTGTTGCTGCCGGGCCTCCTGCTTTCGGCGCTCAGCGCGGTCTGCTTCTTGACGGCCAACGGCCTCCCGCTCCTGCTAGTTGGGCGGATCCTCTCCGGGCTCTCTGCAGGCATCTTCACCGGGACGGCCACGGCGACGCTCGTCGATCTCGCCGCACCCGAGCGGCGGGGGCGCGCCACGCTCGTGGCCACCATCGCGAACATGGGTGGTCTCGGATCGGGACCGCTTCTGGCCGGCATCCTTTCGCAGTGGGCCGGCTCGCCGCTGCGGCTCACGTTCTGGGTGAACCTGGCCGTGCTGGTCCCCGCGGCGGTCGGCATCTGGGCCATGCCCGAACCGGTCGAAGCGACCGATAGGCCCCAGCTTCGTCCCCAGCTCCCACAGGTTCCCTCCCGGGTACGCGCGATCTTCGTCCGCGCGGCGCTCGCGGGCTTTGCCGGATTTGCCGTCCTCGGATTGTTCACGGCGGTCTCGCCAGCGTTCCTCGGCCAGGACTTGGGTGTCAGGAGCCGAGCGGCGGTCGGGGCCGTGGTGTTCGCGGTTTTCGCCGCGTCCACGGTCGGTCAGGTGATGCTGCCGCTGCTGGGAGAGGCGCTAGCGCTGCCGATCGGCTGCGCGGTGTTGATCGGGGGAATGGGTTTGCTATCGCTAAGCCTCGGCCTCTCATCGCTGGCACTGCTCGTATTGGGGGGCGTGATCGCCGGCCTGGGCCAGGGCATGAGCTTCCGCGCGGGACTGGCGTCGCTCAACGCCCGAGCCCCGGCCGCCCAGCGCGCCGCGGTGGCGTCGAGCTTCTTCGTCGTGGCCTACGTCGCGATCTCCGTGCCCGTGATCGGCGAGGGGGCGCTGGCCCAGGCGAGCGGGCTACGCCCGGCCGGGTTTGCCTTCACCGGCGTCGTGGCAGCCCTGTCGGCGATCGTCCTTGCGCTGCTGGCGAAGACGGAGCGTGCCGCTGAGGGAATCCGAACCCCATCTCGATGAAAAGGAGCACCATGGGTACAGCAACAATCAAGACGACGGAGCTGGGCAACACCGGCCTCCAGATCACGCGCGTCGGGTTCGGCGCCTGGGCCATCGGAGGCGGGGGCTGGGAGTTCGGCTGGGGCCCGCAGGAGGACGAGGAGTCGATCGCGTCCATCCACCGCGCGCTGGAACAGGGCGTCAACTGGATCGACACCGCGGCGGCCTACGGCTTTGGTCGCTCCGAACAGGTGGTGGGGCGGGCGCTCGAGGGGATGAGGGACCGCCCGTACGTATTCACCAAGTGCTCACTTCTGGAGGGGGAAGGCCGTCGCGTCGTTCACAGCCTCAAGCGGGACTCGGTTCTGCGCGAGGCCGAAGGCAGCCTTGAGCGGCTCAGGATCGACGCCATCGACCTGTACCAGATCCATTGGCCGAACCCCGAGGAGGACATCGAGGAGGGCTGGGCGGCGCTGGCTGAACTCAAGGAGCAGGGGCTGGTCAGGCACATCGGCGTCTCGAACTTCGACGTCGAGCAGATGCGTCGTATCCTGGCCGTCGCTCCCATCGAGACGCTGCAGCCGCCGTACAACCTGATCGAGCGCGACGTGGAGCGGGAGACCCTTCCGTTCGCGGAGAGCGAGGGGATCGGCGTGATCGTCTACTCGCCGATGGGCTCGGGGCTGCTGACCGGAAGGATGACGCGCGAACGGATCACGGGCTTGCCCGACGACGATTGGCGCAAGCGCGATTCCCGGTTCAACGAGCCTCAGCTCTCTCAGAACCTGGAGATGGTCGAGCGGCTAACGGGGGTCGCTGACCGCCATGGCACCGTGCCGGGCGCGGTGGCGATCGCCTGGGCGCTTCGCAACCGGGCGGTCGACGGCGCCATCGTCGGTTTCCGCGCGCCCGACCAGGTCGACCCGCTGCTACCGGCCGCCGCCCTCGAGCTGAGCGACGAGGACGTCCAGCAGATCGAGGGAGATCGTCGCTGATGCGCTCTGAGACCGTGGACATCACGACGGCGGACGGCGTGGCCGACGCCTACCTGACCCGGCCAGACCACCAGCCCCGTCCAGGCGTGCTGTTGATCATGGACGCCTACGGGTTGCGGCCGACGATCGACCAGATGGCAGACCGAATCGCGGCAGACGGCTATGTCGTTTTGGCGCCGAACGTCTTCTACCGCGGGGGCCGCTCGCCCGTCGTCCCCATGCCGGATCCCAGCGACCCCGATCAGCGCGCGAGCTTCTTTCAGTCGATCCGTCCACTGATCGAGCAGCTGGGCCGCGAGCCGCTGGCCTCCGACGGGTCAGCGTACCTCGACTATCTGGCGCAGGTGGCTTCGCCCGGTCCTGTCGCCATCACCGGCTACTGCATGGGGGCCCGGGTCGCGTGGTGGATCGCGGCCGCTCACCCCGACCGGGTGGCGGCGCTGGCCGGATTCCATGCCGGGGGAATGGCCACGGATGGCCCCGATAGTCCGCACCTCGCGGCGGCCGAGCTGAAGGCTGAGATGTACTTCGGCTTCGCCGACGAGGATCCGAGCATGACCGCGGAGCAGATCGCCAAGTTCGAGCGCGCGCTCGATGAGGCCGGATGTCGGTACCGCGCCGAGGTCTACGACGGGGCGCGGCACGGGTACACGATGGCCGACGGGCCGGCGTTCGACGAGGCCGAATGCGAGCGGCACTTCCGGGAGCTGAACGCTCTGGTCAAGCGCGCGCTCGGATAGACGGGGCGAGGCAGGCTAGCCTCAACCCGTGGCCACCTCAACAGAAGCTGCCGCCCCGTTCGTAGGGCGCACCGCGTGGATTCGCAACCTCGAAGCGCCGGTTCGCAACTTCCTTCGCACGGAGACCGGCGGAGCGGTGGTGCTGCTGGCCGGTGCGGTTGCGGCGCTGATCTGGGTCAACGTAGACCGCTCTTCCTACGAGTCGGTGTGGAATACCAAGCTCAGCATCCGGCTCGGCGGCGGCAGCGTCTCCGAGAGCCTCCGGCTCTGGGTGAACAACGGGCTCATGACCTTCTTCTTTTTGGTTGTCGCGCTTGAGGCTCGGCGTGAGTTCGACCTGGGGGAGCTCCGGGACCGGCGCCGCCTTCTGTTGCCGGCGGCGGCGGCGCTGGGGGGCATGGTGCTTCCAATCGGCATCTTCCTGCTCGTCAACGGCGGACACTCCTCCACTCACGGCTGGGGGACGGCGATGTCGACCGACACCGCGTTCGCGCTCGGGATGCTGGCGCTCGTGGGACGTCGGTTCCCATCCAGCCTTCGGACGTTCATCCTCACGGTGGCGGTGGCCGACGACCTGGTCGCGTTCGTGGTGATTGCGACGGCCTACACGAATTCGTTGAGGCTGGCCGGACTTCTGGTGGGGATCGGTGTGATCGCGGTCATGCTCGCGCTGCGGACGCAGCGGGTACGCAACGGACCGATCTACCTCGCGCTGGGAGTAGTGGCTTGGGTGGCGTTTCTGAAGTCGGGCGTGGACCCGGTCATCGTCGGGGTGGTGGCGGGCCTGGCATCGATCGCCTATCCGGCGGTGCGCGCCGATCTCGAGCGAGTGACCGATCTGTTCAGGCTGTTCCGCGAGCAGCCGACCGTCGAGTACGCCCAGACGGTGCGCGAGGGGGTGAGGACCGCGCTGTCGCCGAACGAGCGGCTGCAGCTGGTCTTCCACCCGCTCTCCAGCTACCTGATCGTGCCGCTGTTCGCGCTTGCCAACGCCGGCATCCCGATCAGCGGTCACTTCCTATCTACGGCGTACGGCTCGCCCATCACTCTGGGCATCATCGTCGCGTATCTGATCGGAAAGCCGGTGGGCATCACCGGCGCCACCTGGCTCGTGGCGCGGCTCAGCGGCGGGCGGGTCAAGCCGCCGATCGGATGGGGCTCCGTGCTGGGCGGGAGCGCGATCGCGGGCATCGGCTTCACCGTTTCCATCCTGATCGCGACGCTGGCGTTCAGCGGCACCCAGCTCCAGGAGGCCAAACTCGGCGTTCTGACAGCGGCCGTGGGGGCGTGCCTCCTGACCTGGCTGGTGCTGCGCGCGATCCACATGCTTCCACCCCAGCTAAAGCTGCGCGCAGCGCTGGGCACCTCGCAGACGCTCGTCGACTTGGCGGATCCCGTAGACCCAGAGCGCGACCACATCCGCGGGCCCGAGGATGCGCCTGTGACGCTCGTCGAGTACGGCGACTTTCAATGTCCGTACTGCGGGCAGGCCGAGTCGGTGATTCGCGACCTCCTGGCTGATTTCGGCGACGTGCGCTATGTGTGGCGGCACCTGCCCCTCAACGACGTTCACACCCATGCACAGCTGGCCGCCGAAGCATCCGAGGTCGCCGCGGCACAGGGCAAATTTTGGGAGATGTATGACCTGCTGCTGGCACACCAGGACGCTCTCGGCGTCAGGGCCCTGGTCAGCTATGCCCAGGAGCTTGACCTCGATGTGCCGCTCTTCCGCGAGGCCCTTCGCAAGCGCAAGTACGAAGGGCGGGTTGCGGAGGACGTCGATTCCGCTGACCGCAGCGACGTTTCAGGCACCCCGACGTTCTTCATCAATGGGCGCCGCCACTATGGCGCCTACGACATCATGACGCTGTCCGCCGAGGTGCGGGCCGCGAGGGCGCGGGCGGCGGTCGTCTCCTAGAGCGGTGCCGGTGCCCGGCGAGACTCACGGCTCAAAGGTGTCGATCACCTCGTAGACACCCGAGACGTGCTCGTTCTCGACGAACGCCGACATGTGGTCCACCCGCTCGTTCTCCTGCGCGTCGGCGTCTTCCCGCCATTGGTGATACTGGTCCTTGGTCATGTCGAACAGCCCGAACGAGATCACCTCGTCCTCGTCGCGGATGTTGCGCGCGTGGTAGGCGCGTTGAAAGCCGGGTGGGGGCGAGCCGCCGGGATCCCACGCGTTGCGGAACTGCTCCCAGGCGCCGGGCTTCAGGCGGCGGGCTGTGAACATCACGATCATGTCGACCTCCTGGTTGGAAAGCGTCAGCTGAGGCAGGAGCATTGCAGGACGGGACACCCGCGATCCAGTTCATAATCGCTGACATGGCTTCGCTATCGACACCCGCCCACCGGCTGGCGGTCCGGTAGGCGTGTCCGGCGCCGCTGAAGAGCTCACCGAGCGTCCGCTCGAGCTGATCCTGGCACGCAATCTGATCTCGATCCTCTCGCTGCCGTCGATCCTGGTCGACGCCAATGGCCGTTTCGTGTTCTTCAACGAGGCCGCGGGCGAGCTGATCGGCGCACCCTTCGAGGAGGTGGGCGTGCTCGAGCCGGAGGACTGGAACGCCCGCTACGGCCCATTCGACGCCGAGGGTCACGCAGTTCCGCGCGAGGAGTTTCCGCTCACCACCGCGGTCAGGGAGTCACGCCCGGCCTACGGCCGTTTCTTTGTCCTCGCCGAGTCCGGCTTACAGGAGGTGGAGAGCGGCGCCCTGCCGCTCACCGGCCCTGGCGGCTACCAGGGGGCAGTCGTCGTTTTTTGGCCCGTGGCTGTGAACGAAGCCGCCTGAGTCGATGCGCGTCAAGTTCTGGGGCGTGCGCGGCTCGATTCCGGCGCCCGGCCCCAACACTAAGGCGGTGGGCGGCAACACCTCGTGCCTACAGGTCATCGGCGAGGACGGAGCCGAGCTGATTCTGGATGCCGGCAGCGGGATCCGTGATCTCACGGCCGAGGATCTCGGCCACGCCAAGCGCCTTCACATCCTGCTCACTCACCTCCACCTCGATCACATCCAGGGGCTGTTGTTCTTCGCGCCCCTGTTCGATCCCGAGGCGAATGTAACCGTCTGGGGTCCGCCTGCTCGAGTGCCGCTGCGACGACGGCTGGCACGGTATCTGTCGGACCCTCTATCCCCGATCGAGATCGGCGAGCTTCCTGCACAGGTCAGCTTCGAGAATGTCCCGGTCGACGGCTGGGGCGTTGGCGAGCTGCAGCTCAAGGCCGCGCTCGTCTCCCACCGTGGGCCCACGCTCGGCTACCGGATCACGGAGGGCGACTCCAGCCTGTGCTACATCCCCGACCACGAGCCGGGACTGGGCCTGAAGCTCTCCTCCGCGCCCGCCAATTGGATCTCAGGGAGCAGCCTGGGCCGCGATGCTGACGTCTTGATCCACGACGCCCAGTACGCGGATCATGAGTACCCGGCCCGCCGCGGGTGGGGCCACTCGAGCATCAGCGACATGGTGGCGTTCGCCGGACGCACCCGTCCCGGCCGACTGCTGATGTTCCACCACGACCCGACCCATGACGACCGGACTCTCGAGCTTCTCGCCGAGCAAGCCACAGCGCAAGCTAGGAGCCTCGGCGTGGACGGCAGAATCAGCCTGGCCCGCGAAGGCCAGGCATTCAAGGTCTGACGGGATAGGCTCCACGAATGCCAATGGAGCCGCCTCCGATAACGCTGTTTGAGGTGGCAAAGCGGGCGGTCGAGATCTGCGATCCGACCGACTCCGACGCACGGCTCGACAGGCTGCTGGCGCAGTTCGAGGACGCCGACGAGCCGGTGACCGGGATCCAGAACCTGGAGGAACGCGTGGCGGTCGCCGAGGAGGGAGCCGACGTCGACATCGAGGATCCGGCCGTGTCGATGGCCGCCGCCAGCATCCTTTACCTGGCACACCGCCGCGACGAGCTGGGCGATGAGCCGAGCAAGATCCTCCGGCTCGCGGCCCGGTCGGAATGGAAGGGCGATCCTCCCTATGCCGTGCGGGACTGGCTCGCCGAGAGGGGGATCCAGGTCTGAGGCCCCCTACTCCGAATCTTCGGAGCTCGTCCACCGCCCGGCTAGGATTGGCCCATGGACGACGAGAGCATCGCCAATCGGATCGAGAACCTGGTCGCGGAGGAGGAGACGCTCCGCCGTCGCGAGGCGGCGGACAGCGACCACGCGGAGCAGCTCGAGGAAGATCAGCGGCGCCTGCGGGACGTGGAGGTCGAGCTGGACCGCTGCTGGGACCTGCTTCGGCAACGACGGGCTCGCGAGGAGTTCGGACAGGATCCGGACGAGGCGCACGTGCGTGACGCCGACACGGTCGAGCGTTACCAGCAGTAATCGGCTCGGCTTGTCGTCTTTAAAGTGGCGGGACCCACCGGCCGCCGACCCACATGCCTTCCTCGCCGGTGCGGTGCTCGGTGAGCGGCTGCTCATGCGCGCCGTAGGCGCGAAGGTCAGCGATGCCGTCGGGTCCCATGCGAAGCACGAACGCCCGGGGAAGGGCGTTCAGCTGCAGGTAATCCTGCAGCTCGTAGTTCGCCTCGACCTCGGCGATCCAGGCGTCGTCCTCATGCCATTGAGCCATGATCCGATGGGAGGTCGAGCGAAGTGTCGAGACGAAGTCGGTGACCAGCTCGCGCACCGCGTCCTTCCCTTCGCCCCGCCTTCCGTCAACGGCCAGGAACCTGACATTGGGCGCCATGAGCGCCATCGCGGCGTCCACGTCGAGCTCGTCCATGGCGCTCAGCAGCTGCTCGATCGGGGAGTCGTTCACGGCCGGCGCCTCATCGCAGCGGCCGGCGCCTGACCGGCTCGCGGCCGGCCGGCTGCTTCGGCGGTGCCAGATTTGGTGCCGACGGAATCCGCCGCGTGAGCGGGCGCCCATCGAGCATCAACTTCTGCCCGTGGTGCTCGATCTCGAGCGGCTCCCCCTCCACCAGCGTGTATCGCGCCTGGGAATGGCTGATGTCGATCCGTAGGCGTCGCCCGCGGAAGGCAAGCCGGAACACGAGCCGGCTCAGGGCCTCTGGGAGACGCGGCGTGAACTTGAGGTGTCCTCGGTAGTCGCGAACCCCCCCGAAGCCGGCGACTGCGGCGATGAAAGCCCCCGCGAGCGACGCGATGTGCACCCCATCTCGAGTGTTGTGCTCCAGGTCGTCGAGGTCCATCAGCGCCGCTTCCGCGAAGTAGTCATAGGCGAGCTCTACGTGCCCGGCCTCGGCAGCAAGGACTGCCTGAGTGTTGGCCGATAGCGACGAATCGCGGACGGTCAGAGCCTCGTAGTAGGCGAAGTTGCGCGCTTTCTGCTCGTCGGTGAAGGCGCCGGGGCGCATGAACATCGCCAGCACGAGGTCTGCCTGTTTTACGACCTGCTTGCGGTACAGATCGAAGTACGGGAAGTGCAGCAACAGGGGGTACTGGTCCGGTGAGGTGTTCTCGAAGTCCCAGCGGTCGTGCTCGGTGAAATCCTCGGCCTGGGGATGGACGCCAAGCTCCTCGTCATACGGGATCACGATGTTCTGCGCGGCGTCCCGCCAGCTTGCGGCCTCCTCTGCGTTTACGCCGAGCCTGGTGGCGACGTCCGGGTGGCGTCCGGCGGCGTCGGCGGCCGCACGCAGATTTTGCTGGGCCATCAAGTTCGTGTAGACGTTGTTATCGGCGACCGCGCTGTACTCGTCCGGGCCGGTGACGCCGTCAATCCTGAAGCTGCCGGTTGCGTCGTGATGGCCGAGCGAGCGCCACAGCCTGGCGGTCTCGACCAGGAGCTCGGTGCCAAAGTCGCGTTCGAACGCTTCGTCCTCGTTCGCCTCGACGTAGCGGATGACGGCATCGGCAATATCTGCATTGACGTGAAACGCGGCGGTGCCCGCGGGCCAGTAGCCCGAGCATTCCTGCCCCCGGATCGTCCGCCACGGGAATGCCGCGCCCTGCAGCCCGAGTTGCTGCGCCCTCTCCTTGGCCAGGTCCAACGTCGAGTGACGCCACTTGAGCGCATCTGCGGCGGCGCGGGGAACGGTGTACGTCAGGAGCGGAAGCACGTACATCTCGGTGTCCCAGAAGGCGTGCCCGTCGTAGCCGGATCCGGTAAGTCCCTTGGCCGCGATCGCCCGCTGCTCCGCCCTGGCCCCGGCCTGCAGAACATGAAACAACGCGAAGCGCACGGCCTGCTGAAGCTCTTCGTCCCCTTCGATCTCGCAGTCTGCGCGATCCCAGAAGTCGTCCAGATACTCGCGCTGCTCGGCGAGCAGTCTGTCCCAGCCCCGGTGCATGGCTTCCGCCAGGGCAGCCCCGACCTGATCGCGGACCGCCGACAGCGACCGCTGTCCGGACCAGCTGTAGGCGAGGAACTTCATGATTCGTAGCGGCTTACCGCTTGAGACGTCGGCCGTGACGGTCGTGCGGGCCATGTCCTCGAAGGCTTCGGTCGTCGATTCGGTGCCATCCGGGCCATCGATCACGTGTCCCATGGCCGCCGAAAGCCTCAGTTCGCTGCGGGCCGTCTTGTGGGTGAGGACGGCGCGCGTGGCGCCGTCGGCAAAGCTGTCCTCCGACTGGAGCGGCGAGGCAAGCGCCGCCGCGGCCCTGGGATCCTCTTCCGTCTGAGGCATCGACTCGTTGGCCACGAGCTCGGACTGGGCGACGACGGGAAAGGCGTCGTCGATTGGCTCCACCTCGTAGGAGATCGCCGCCACCGCCCGCTGCGTCAGGGAAACCATTCGGGTCGATGTCACCCGCACGGCGCGTCCGGTGGGAGTCACCCACTCGGCGGTTCGGCGCAGCACGCCGGCGCGGAGATCGAGCACGCGCTCGTGGCTGCGGAGCTCGCCGTAGCGGATGTCGAACGGCTCATCCACCACGAGCAGCCTGATGAGCTTGCCGTTGGTGACGTTGAGCACGGTCTGGCCCGACTCCGGGTTTCCGTATCCAGCCTCGGCGTACGGCAGGGGCCGCAGCTCGTAGAAGCCGCTCAGGTATGTGCCGGGGAGGCCGAATGGCTCCCCTTCGTCGAGGTTGCCGCGCAGCCCGATGTGCCCGTTTGAGAGTGCGAACACGGACTCGGTCTGGGCGAGGATGTCCTGATGAAGCTCGGCCTCGCGTACCGCCCAGGGCTCAACACGGAAGGCTCGATGCTGGATCACTTGCGATCGAGCAGCTCGGAGAGGTCCTTCACCACGACGTCGGCGCCGTGCGCCTTCAGGGCGTCTGCTTGTCCCACCCGGTCGACCCCGACGACGAACGCGAAATTCCCCGCGCGGCCGGACTCCACACCGGCCAGCGCGTCCTCGTACACAGCCGCCTGATCGGGTCCAACGCCGACGGCTCGGGCACCGGCTAGGTACGTGTCGGGTGCCGGCTTGCCATTCAGGTGCTCCCGCTCGGTGGTGTGGCCGTCGATGATCTCCTCGAACAGATCGAGGATCCCCGCGGCGCTCAGCACATCCCGGCAGTTGGTGCTGGAGGACACGACTGCCCGCCGCAGGCCGGCGTCGCGTGCCGCCTTCACGTATCTGACCGATCCTTTGTATGGCTCCACGCCGTCGTCGTGGATCATCTTCAGCACGATCTCGTTCTTGCGGTTGCCCAGCCCGTCGATCGTCTCCGCGTCCGGCGGATCGTCGGGCGTCCCCTGCGGCAGGTCGATGCCACGGGAGGCCAGGAACGACTTCACGCCGTCGTAACGGGGCTTGCCGTCGACGTACTCGTCGTAGTCGCGTACGGGGTCGAAGGGGACGAACTTCTCGCCGCTCTGCTCCGCCCGCCGGCGCAGGTAGTCGTCGAACATCTGCTTCCACGCCGCGGCGTGCACCTTCGCCGTCTGGGTGAGGACGCCATCGAGGTCGAACAGGCAGGCCGTGACGCTGTCGGGCAAGCCGAGCACGGCGCAGAAACCTACCTGTTCGTGCCCTTGAGGCGCTACGCGTCCACGGGAGCCGGGCCGCGGGCTCCCAGCGTCGCTCCGGTGCTGGCGACCACCACGAACGTGATCGCCAGCACATCAAGAGCGCTAAGGCCTTGACCAATCACGACCAGGCCCGCGAGGGCCGCCATCGCCGGCTCCAGACTCATCAGCACCCCGAACACCTGCGGCCGGATGCGGCGCAGGGCCTCGAGCTCGAGTGAATAGGGCACCACCGAGCTCAAGACGGCCACCGCGAGACCCAGCCCCACATACGCAGGATGGAGAAGGTTCGATCCGCCGTCGGCGATCCCGGGCCCGATCAGGGGCACGGTGGCGATGGCCATCGCTATGGCCAGGCCGTCACCGCCGCTGAAGGCCCGGCCCACGCGGGCGTTGAGGAGGATGTACGCCGCCCAGAATCCACCCGCTGTGAGCGCCAGCAGCACCCCGCTCACCTGCGCCCCAGCCACGCCGCCCAGAAGGGCGACACCGGCCGCCGCCAGCAGCGCCCACACAACGTCCAGGCGGTTGCGCGATCCGGCGAGGGCGACTCCCAGCGGGCCCACGAACTCGAGCGTCACCGCAATCCCCAGGTGGATGCGGTCGAGGGCCTCGTAGAAGGTGAAGTTCATCAGGGCCAGCGCCAGCCCGAACAGGGCGGCCAGGCGAAGATCGCGGGCCGTGTGCCCGGCCGGCCGCGGCCGCCAGAGGACCCACAAGACGACCGCGGCGAACAGCACCCGCATCAGCACCGTCCCGCCCGGGCCGATGTGACTGAAGAGCTTCGTCGCAAGCGCCGCCCCGACCTGAACCGAGGCGATCCCTACGAGTACCAGCCCCGGGGCCGGCACACGGTCGAAGATCGATCTCTCGCCGGCCAGCGCGGCTCGGGTGTGCGCTTGCATACCCGAACCAAGCTAGACGGTCCGAGCGGTCAGGCTATGTGCTCAGCGGGCGACCGCAGCCGGCCGGGCGACCTCGATTGGCTCGGCCAGGGGCGCGCACATCGCCGCCGGGCGCTTCTCCCGCCGGAGGGTGTTGCGCAGCTGCACGAACGCCACCGACCCGAGGATGCCGGGGATCCAGAGCGCAATCGCGTGGTAGATGAGAACGGCGCCCGTCGTGACCGCCAGCGGTTGGTGGTAGAGCGCAAACGTGCCGATCAACCCCCCGTCGACCCCGCCTATTCCACCCGGGATGGGGAGGTTCCCGCCGAGCTGGCCGATCAGGTAGCCGAGCGCGAGGATTCCCACGGCCGGCGAATAGCCGAGCGCCTTGAAGCACGCTCCAAGCACGGCGAGATCGAACAGCATCGTGCCCAGGGAACCGACGATGACCCCGACCGAGCGCTGGCGCAACAACAGCAGCCCGTCGCGGATGCCCTGACCCAGCGAGTAGCGGACGAAGTACAAGGCGGCGGCCACCTTCCCTTCGGGCTGTGCGGGCCGCTCTTCCGTGGCAGGGGTCAGGAGCGCCGGAATCGCCACGACGACTGCGGTGGCCAGGGCTGCCGCGGCGCCGAAGGCGTAGGTCAGGGCGGGGTTCCGGTCGTGCTGCAGTACGCCCGCCAGGTAGAGGAGTGCCAGGACGATCACGCCCCCGACGTTTGCCAAGCTGGTGAGGATGAAGAAGGCCACCGTGCGGCGCGCGATGTGCTCGGTGCTCATCCCGCCACGGCGCAGCGCCCACACGCCGAGCGCCAGACCGCCCGCGCCGCTGACCGACAACACGGAGTTCGCGGCCTGCTCGGCCATCCCAATCTGGTAGCTCAGCTGCCAGCCCATCCGCCGGCAGAACACGGCCCGGAAGATCACCACATAGGAGAGCGCCGAGAGCACCTCGAAGCCCACCGCGGCCACGATCCAGCCCGGCGAGGCGTGCCGGAGATGGCTGCGGATGCTCCCGAAGCCAGGACCAACGAGAATCAGAATGGCGACCACGGCGACGACTACGGCGAGCTGCAGAAGCCTGCGCCGAATGCGCCGCGGATTCAGCTCCTCGGGCATCGGCGCGGCGGCGGGGCTATCCGCTGGTCGCTCAGGCGGTTTCTGCGTCGGTCCGGTAGTAGTCAACTGCTCCGGTTCGCTCGAGGTCCTCGAGCAGTATCCCTAATCACCTACCACCCTAGAAGGTCGCGCCTAGGCGGCCGCTTTCATCTCCTCGGCGCCGGCTCGGGCCGCCAACACGCGCACGAGGTCGGCGAGCAACTGCTGCTGCTCTGCCTCCATCAGCTCGCCCGTTTCGGCAAACGCCGTCTCTGCCTGACCGACGGGCAGCTCGTGCTCGATCACATCCGCGCCGATGATGCCCAGCACCTTGCGTGTCTCGGCCTGGGCCCAGACCGCGCCGAACAGCCCGGTCGACGCCCCGATCACGGCCACGGGCTTACCGCGCAGCGCGTTATCTGGAAACGGGCGGGAGGCCCAGTCGAGGGCGTTCTTGAGAAGGCCAGGCATCGACCCGTTGAACTCCGGCGTAGCGATCAGCACGGCATCGGCCGAGGCGATGGCCTCGCGCAGCCTTGCGATCGCCGGGTGGGCGGGCTCGACGTCACGGTCCGCGTCGTATGGCGGAATGTCGCGCAGGCCATCGAAAATCTCGAGCTGGGCGCCGGGCGGCAGCAGATCGGCCGCCGCCCGGAGGAGATTCGTGTTGTGGGACCCCTGGCGCAGGCTGCCGGATATGCCGAGGATCCGGAGGGCCATTAGGCCTTGACCAGCTCGAGGTGTACCTCGAGCGCGACATCCCACGCCAGCACGTCGCCGCCGCTCGGCAACTCGGCCTGCCAGTTGAGGCCGTACTGGCGCCGGTCGATCGTCGCCTCCAGGTCGAATCCCACAACCTCGGCGCCCGAGATGCCGATGCCCGACGCGACCGTGCCGCGTGCGGTCACGGGCTTGGTGACCCCGCGGATGGTCAGGTCGCCGTCCACCTCGACCTGGCCGTCATCCGCTACGCGGATATCGGTGGAGTGAAACTCGACCGTCGGGGTCTCCGACGCGTTGAAGAAGTCCGGCGTGAGGAGGTGCTGCTTGAGGTCGGGAATCGCTGTCTTGACCGACTCCACCTGCGCCGTGCCCGTAAGGATGCCGTCTTGAAGCTTCGCGCCGACCTGCTCGAACTGGCCGCGGAACGTAGAAACGCCGTTGTGCTTGACCGCAAACCCGAACGTGCTGTGGACGGGGTCGAGGCTGTACGTGCCCGACGGGACCTTCTCAATAGTCGTTGTGCTCACCAGGGTGCTCCTTGAGTTGCCATGGAAATAGTTGAGACAACAACTACATTAGCAGGTAATGCTTTCCGCGTCAACTGTTTCCCCGGCTACGATTACCACATGAGTGAATCCGACGCCCGTCTGAATGCCTGGCGAGCGGTCGTCACAAGCCATGCCGCCGTGACCGACAGGGTCCAGAAGGCGCTGGCCGCGGCCGACCTGCCTCCTCTCAGCTGGTTCGAGCTCCTGTCGGCCGTGAAGCGCAGCCCCACTGGTCGGCCGCGGATGAGCGAGCTCGCCGACTGGCTGACGCTCAGCCGGGGAGGCATCACCAAGCTCGTGGACCGACTTCACGGAGCCGGATATCTGGAGCGGGTGACTTGCGCCGGGGATCGTCGATCCCTGCAGGCTGAGCTGACGGCGGCCGGCGAGGAGATGCTCGAGGAGATGCAACTCGTGTACGAAGCCGAGCTCGAGCGCTACCTGAGCGCGCTGAGCGCAGAGGAGGCCGGACTGATCACGGCCGCGCTGCACAAGGTGACGGGCAGCACCTGTGATGCCGAGGCCCAGGCGGCAAGCGTCGCCGCTTCGTAGCCGGCCCGAGCGGCGAGGAAAAATCTCCGCGTGTTCCGCTGGGTGGACCACACGGCCGAGCTCGAGCTCGAGATCGAGGCGCCTTCCGAGGAGGCGGTTTTCGCGGACGCGCTCACCGCGCTGGCCGAGCTTCTCACGAGCGCGGATGAGCGGGAAGGCGAGGGCGAGCCCGGCATACGACGGGACGTGTCGGTGGAGGCCGACGACCGCCCCGCGCTCCTGGCAGCCTGGATGGAGGAGCTTGTGTTCCTCGCCGAGACCGAGGGATTTGAGCCCGTGACGGTGGAGCGGCTCGAGCTTGGTCCGTGCTCGGCAGACGCGAGGGTAACCGGCCGGCTGGGCCGGCCACGCCCCCTCGTGAAGGCCGTCACCTACCACCGCCTTTCGTTCGGGGCCGCGAACGACGGGTATAGGGCAACCGTGGTCTTGGATGTCTGAACTTCCGATTACGCCGGTGGACGGGCAGCTGTGGGAGATCCCCGCCACGGCACAGCCTGGGATGCGGGTCCCGGCCCGGCTGTTCGCCGACCGCGAGCTGCTGGCGGCGATCGAGCGAGACCGGTCGCTCGAGCAGCTGGCCAACGTGGCCACGCTGCCGGGCATCGTCGAGGCAGCGCTGGCGATGCCGGACATCCATCAGGGCTATGGGTTCCCGGTGGGGGGAGTGGCGGCGACCGAGCCACCGGAAGGAGTCGTCTCGCCGGGAGGTGTCGGCTATGACATCAACTGCGGCGTACGACTACTCGCACTGCCGATCGGGGTCGAAGAGCTGGGCGATCGCCGCCGGCCGCTGGTCCATGAGCTCTCGCGCCAAGTGCCCGTCGGCATCGGCGGCAGAGGAAGCAGACAAGGAGTCAAAGGCGCCGATCTCGAGCGGGTGCTCCAACTGGGACCTCGGGCGCTGCTCGAGGATCTCGGCATCGGCAAAGAGGAGGACCTGGAGCTGACGGAGTCCAAAGGCTGTCTGGACGGTGCCGTTCCCGGCGCGGTGTCCACGCGGGCGAAGGAGCGCGGCAGCGGCCAGATCGGGACGCTGGGGTCAGGCAATCACTTTCTCGAGGTGCAGCGGGTTGACCGCATCTACGACGAGGAATCAGCGGTCGCCTACGGGCTGCGGGAGGAGCAGGTGACGATTCTGATCCACTCGGGATCGCGCGGGCTGGGGCACCAGGTGTGCACCGACTTCGTCAAGCGCATGGACGCCAAGCTGGGTCACTATCGAATCGAGCTTCCCGATCGCCAGCTCTCTTGTGCACCCGTGTCATCGCCCGAAGGGCAGTCGTACCTAGGGGCGATGTCTGCCGCCGCCAACTACGCGTGGGCCAACCGCGCGGCGCTCGCCGACCGCGCCCGGAGGGCGATCGAGGCCGTCCTGGGGGCGCGCGTAGCGAGCGGGACGAGACAGGTCTACGACGTAGCGCACAACGTGGCCAAGCTCGAGCGGCACCGGACGGGCCTCGATCCCAGCTCTGCTGAAGAGCGCGAGCTGTGCGTACACCGCAAGGGCGCCACCCGCGCGTTCCCACCGGGCCATCCAGAGATCCCCGACGCATACCGGGCCGCCGGGCAGCCCGTATTCATTCCCGGCAGCATGGGCACCGCTTCATTCGTGCTCGCCGGCCGCGAGCGCTCCCTCGAGCTGTCGTTCGGGACCACCTGCCACGGCGCCGGAAGGCGGCTCTCGCGCACCGCGGTCCGCAAGCAGGTCCAGGGCGGCGCCCTGCGAGAGCAACTCGAGCGGCAGGGCATCGCCGTCAGAGCTCCGTCCTCGCGCGCGCTGGCGGAAGAGGCGCCCGAGGCCTACAAGGACGTGGAGCGCGTCGTTGATGTCGTGCAAGCCGCGGGACTGGCGGCCAAGGTCGTGCGGCTCAGGCCGATCGGAGTGGTCAAGGGCTGAGCGGAGGAGGGTCGGCGGTCTTATGAAACCCAGAACCTAAATTCATCCTCCTCTGACAAGGCTGGGCGATGCTTTGCCGTGATGACGACGTTCAACCACCACCCAGCGGCGATCGAGCTCTCCGCGGCTGAGACGTCCGGTATCCGCAGCACCGCCGGCGGCTATCTGCTGCTGCGCCCCACCGAGGATGGCTGGTCACTGATCGCCCCCGACGGCGAGGTTGTGTATCGGGGCCTCGGAATCGGCTCCCGTCGGCGCTGCCTCGAGATCGCGGTCGACCGCGGCGCGGCCACGGTGCTCAGCTGAGCGCCTGACGAAGGTCGTCCCGCGCCGAGGGATACGATGGCGGCGTGGGTGCGGCGCCCGGCGTAGATACTTCCGAAGAGCGCGTCCACCACCCACTCTTTGCGCGGATGTACATGCGCATGGTCGAGCGCCGTGGCGCGCTGGGTGAGGACGATTTCAGACGGAAGCTGTTGTCCGGCCTGACCGGCCGAGTGATCGAGCTCGGCGCCGGTCCGGGCAACAACTTCCCGTTCTATCCCCCGACCGTCCAGCACGTGCTCGCCGTGGAGCCTGAATCTCTGCTGCGCGCGGAATGCGCCAAGAATGCGGCCCGGGCACCGGTTGAGGTATCGGTCGTCGATGGTGTCTCCGGACGGTTGCCGGCGGATGACGGAAGCGTTGACGCCGCGGTGACGTCGCTCGTTCTGTGCTCGGTTCCCGATCAACAGCGCGCGCTTGCCGAGCTTCGCAGGGTGCTGCGTCGGGGGGGCGAGCTGCGGTTCTATGAACACGTGATCGCCCATCATCCCGTGGCCGCCACGCTCCAGCGCGTCGCCGATGCGATCTTCTGGCCTCGGGTCGCCGGCGGATGCCACATGAGTCGCGACACTGGCGCTGCCTTCGAACGTGCCGGGTTCACCTTGGAGTCGTGTGAGCGCTTCACGTTCTCCCCCGGACCGCCGGTGCCACCGATACCCCACATCCTGGGCGCAGCGCGGCTGTAGGCCTCCTCGCCGCGACGGGATCGCGACGTCGTGGCGACCGGCGCGTTTTCTCCTACGAGACTCTTACGCTTTTCGAACGGCCGGCTTCGCCGCGGCCCGCATCCTCGCGGCGATGAGCACAACATCGCCGGGAATCACTTGGCCGCGCGAATCGGGGCAGGGCCGCGGTCTCGCCCTGAACCTGCGCCGCTTCAGAGACTCGGCCCCGCTGGCGGCGCTCCTCATCTTCGCGGGAGTGATCTACCTGTGGGGGCTATCGCGCAACGGCTACGCCAACACCTACTACGCCGCCGCCGTTCAGGCCGGCACCCACAGCTGGAAGGCATTTCTCTTCGGCTCGCTGGACGCCGCCAACTACATAACCGTCGATAAGCCACCCGCCTCCCTATGGCTGATGGAGATCTCCTCGCGGGTGTTCGGCTTCTCGAGCTTCAGCATGCTGCTGCCGCAGGCGCTCGAGGGGATCGCGGCCGTCGCCCTGCTGTACGCGACCGTCAAGCGATGGTTCGGGCGCCCCGCGGCATTGCTCTCCGGCCTGATCCTGGCCATCACGCCGGTCGCGGCGCTGATGTTCCGCTTCAACAACCCGGACGCCCTGTTGGTCCTGCTGCTGGTGGCTGCCGGCTATGCGCTGACCCGCGCGCTCGAAGACGGGTCGACGCGGTGGCTAGCCCTTGTCGGCAGCGCGCTGGGATTCGCCTTCCTGACCAAGGAGCTCGAGGCGTTCCTGGTCCTGCCGGCATTCGCGCTGGTCTATTTGATCGCGGCCCCCGTCCGGCCACGCCGACGGATCTGGCAGCTGGCGCTCGCGGGCGGAGCTCTCGTTCTTAACGCAGGCTTGTGGCTGGCCCTCGTTGAGCTGTGGCCGGCGTCGTCTCGTCCATATATCGGCGGGTCGACCGATAACAGCATCCTCCAGCTGGCCTTCGCCTCCAACGGTCTGGACAGGATCAGCGGCGGCGCCGGGCCCGGAGGCGGCTTCAGCGGGTCCGCCGGGGTACTGCGGCTGTTCAACTCGGAGCTGGGCGGTCAGATCGGCTGGTTGCTGCCCGCCGCCGTGATCGCTCTCATCGGAGGCGCCATCTGGACCGCACGGCGCGAGCGAACAGACCGTCACCGAGTTGCGATCCTGCTTTGGGGCGGCTGGTTTGCGCTCACGGGCGGCGTCTTCAGCTTCATGACGGGCGTCATCCACCCCTACTACACGAACTTGCTCGGCCCAGCGATAGCGGTGCTGGTGGGGGTGGGCGCAACCGTCCTCTGGCGCCGGCGCGAGCACTTGACAGCGCGATTGCTGCTTGTAGCGATGCTCGTGGCGACGGCCGTGTGGTCCTACGTGCTGCTCGATCGATCCCCGAATTGGCATCCATGGCTGCGCCTCGCGATCCTGATCGGAGGGTTCCTTGCGGCCGCCGGGATCTGCGCCGGCGGGCGGATGAAGGATTTGACCCGCAGCGCTGTTGCGACTGTCGGCTTGCTGGCGGCGCTGGCCGGCCCCGCGGCCTACACCTTCAGCGCCGTCGCGACCGCCACGACGGGGCCCAACCCGAGCGCCGGCCCCGCCGTCGCCTCAGCGCGCGGGTTCCCGGGCGCGGGAGGGTTCCAGGGTGCGGGCCAAGCCGGCGGAGTGCCGGGGTCGTTCCGTGCCGGGAGCGGTGGTCCGCCCGTGGGTGGCGGACCCGCGGCCGGCGGCCGAGGCGGTGGCGGAACCCCGGGGCCCGGCGGCGCCGGGTCGGTAAGCCGCGCGCTGACGTCATTGCTCAAGCAGAGCTCGTCGGGCTACAGGTGGGTGGCGGCGACCGCCTCGGCCCAGACGGCGGCCTCGCTCGAACTCTCCAGCGGCAACCCGGTCATGGCCATCGGCGGATTCAGCGGCCGTGACCCGTCGATCACGCTCGCCGGCTTCAAGCGGCTCGTCGCGCAGGGCAAGGTCCACTACTACGTCTCCGGCGGAGGCGCAGGTGGCCCCGGCCCAGGTGGCGCCGGAGGTGCGGCATTGCCCGGCGGCGGCACTCCGCCCGGAGGGTTTCCCGGCGGCGGTCCTCCCCCCGGTGGGCTCTCTGGCGGCGGTCCGCCGCCAGGCGGCCTCGCCGGCCGAGGAGCCCAGGGCGCCGGTCCGCCGCCACGCGGCCTCGCCGGTCGAGGAGCCCAGGGCGGCGCCCCGGCCAGCGCCGTGGAGAGCCAGATCCAATCGTGGGTCTCCTCCCACTTCAAGTCAACGTCGGTCGGTGGGACGACCGTGTACGACCTGACGCGGTCGGACTAGCGCCTCATATGAGTTCCTTACTCGGGTCACACGGCCCTCCGACATCCGGCCGCGACGCTTCTGCACTATGACTCTCCCCGACCCCCCGACAACGACCTCCGCTCCCCAAGCTGCGAGGGAGCTCAACGTCCCCGGAGGGGTGACAGCGCGTCTGAAGGCCCGCCGCCGACGCGTCAGGCTGATTCGAAAGCGAGCGCTGGCGGCGGCCGCCTCGACCTTTGCCCTCCTCTGGGGAGTGATCTTTTTCCAGCTCGTGTCCGGACACGACCCTGCGCTGGCCCACAAATCCAGCGGGGCCGTGACGACCACGACCGGCGCTTCACCGACGACCAGCTCTAGCTCCGGTCCGGCCACCTCCGGGAGTTTGAGCAGCTCGGGCGGCTCGGCGGCGGGTGCCTCTGGCTCCGGTAGCACGAGCCCGATCACCACGAGCCAGTCGTGATGCTGACCGAGACCGATCGGCCGGCGGTCCTTCTTCACGAGACGGACTCGCTCCTGCCCGGGACGGAGGTCGCGGAGCGATTTTCCTGCTTCGGCGGGGCATGCACGGTCCTCGTCGAGGGCGGTGGACTGGCAGGGAACGCCGCGCGAGCGGCCGGGCATGGGCGGCGGCGACTCGAGCGCTGGCATCACCAGTTCTCCCGCTTCGAACCGCAGAGCGAGCTCTCGCGGCTGAACGCCGATCCGCGCGGGACGGTGCCGGTGACGCCGTCGATGGCGCGATTCGTAGAGGCCGCAGTGAGCGCCGCCGCCATGACCGCGGGGCTCGTCGATCCCACGCTCCTGACGGAGATAGAGCGGGCCGGCTATGTCCAGAGCTTGGCGCTCGAGCACCTGTGCCCGGACGACCTCCTCCACCTTGCGCCCCGCCGCGCTCATGGTCGAGCGCACCCGGATGCCCGCTGGCGCGAGATCCGAGTGGACCACCGTGCCCTCACGGTCAGCCGCCCTCCTGGGCTCCGGCTCGACAGTGGCGGGATCGCGAAGGGCCTCTTCTGTGATCTTCTGGCGATGACGCTCCGTACCCACTCGAGCTTTGCGGTTGTCGCAGCGGGCGATCTGCGCTTCGGCGGCACCGCGCGCAAACCGCGCCCCGTGCAGGTTGCGAACCCGTTCGACGGCTCGACCGTTCACACCTTCGAGCTCGTGTCGGGCGCGGCGGCCACCAGCGGGATCTCCAAGCGCAGCTGGGTCGGCCGGGACGGCGCGGCGGCCCATCATCTGCTCGACCCGGCGAGCGGCGAGCCGGCGTTCACGGGCGTCATGCAGGCGACCGCGCTGGCGTCAACGGGCGTCGAAGCCGAGGCGCTCAGCAAGGCAGCGCTGTTGAGCGGCCCCGACCTCGCCACCGCTTGGCTTCGGCACGGAGGCGTCGTCGTCTACGACGACTCCTCGATGGATGTGGTCGCTCCGCACTCGACCGAGATCGCGGCATGACCGATCCGTCGCACTATCTGCTCTGGATCACGAGCCGTGCCGCCGGCACGACGGCGATGGTGCTCGCCAGCGCTTCAGTGGGGGTGGGGCTGGCGATGGGCGGGAAGCTGTTCAAGCGCTTGCGCGGTCCCGATCGCCTCTATATCCACCAGACGCTGTCGCTGGCGACGATGTTCGCTCTGGCCGTGCACGCGGTCGCGCTGCTCGGCGACACGTACCTCCGTCCGACGGTGCTCGACGTCACCGTCCCGTTCGCCTTCTCGTACAAGACGCTCCCCACCTCGATCGGGATCGTCTCCGCGTGGGCGATCGTAATCCTGGGCCTCTCGTACTACCTACGGTCCAAGCTCGGCTACCGGCGCTGGAAGGCGATTCACCGCTTCACCGCCTTGGCCTGGATCGGAGGCCTTGTGCACACCTTCAGCGAGGGCACCGACGCCGGACAGCTCTGGTTCATCGCACTGATCCTGCTCGCGGCCGCGCCGGCCCTCGTCCTGCTGGCGGTCCGCCTCCGCGGCTCAGATCGCCCCCGCCAGAACGAGCGCCCCGATGATCAGCAGCGCGACGGCCGTGATCCCGTTCCCCCACCGGTCAAGCCAGTTGCCGCGTAGCTGGTAGCTGCCGAGCGTGGCCAGCAGGGTGAGCCCGACGATCGTCGCGATCGTGACCACTCCAAACGCGAGCAGGGAGCCGACCGCCGTCCCCGTACCGACCGCCGCGGCCGCCAGGAAGACCGGGAGGATCGTCAGGTCGGGCGAGGCCGCGGCGCCGAAGGGCACCATGATGGCCAGCAGCCCCGGGAGCCTTCCGGTGCGTGAATCAGCGGACCCGTGCCGGTGTTGATGGGCGTGCGAGCGGCCCTTGCCGCTCATCTCGAACGCCAGGAAACCGATCCCGGTTGCCACCAGCAGCGCCCCCACAATCGTGTTCTGGGCGCTCTCCACCTTCGAGCGAAACTGCAGGCCGATAGCGATGATCACCGCCCCCAGCAGCAACGAGACCAGGACGTGCGCGATCCCGGCGAGCCCGGAGAGCCGAGCCACACGTGACAGGGGATAGCGACGGGTGCGTCCTACCACCGCGAGCGGAACCCAGTGGTCGGGCAGCACCGCATGCCCAAAGCCGACGCCGGCAGCCGCCGCGATCAGAGCAGGCGTCGTGGCGCTCAGCTGCTCGGTCCTTTAGTCATCGGGCCTGGTCGCGCAACGCACCAAGCAGTACCTCTCGCGTTGCCTCTAACGCCTGACCGACCACCCGGGTGTCCCCGATAACCGGCATGAAGTTGTTGTCGCCATCCCAGCGGGGAACGACGTGGAGGTGGAGGTGGTCTGCGATTCCGGCGCCGGCCACCTTCCCCAGGTTGAGGCCGACGTTGAACCCGTCGGGGGTCATTGCCGTCCTCTGGGCGGCGACCGTTCTACGGGCCAGCTGCATCAGCTCGAGCATCTCATCGGGCGTCAGCTCGTCGAGAGCGCCCACGTGCCGGGCCGGCGCCACCATCACGTGCCCCGGTGCGTACGGGTAGGTGTTCAGGATGGTGAAGCAGTGTTCGCCCCGCTCGACGAGGTGGGCCGGATCGGGATCGCAGAAGATGCAATGATCGCCCTTCGGGCCCTTGATGTATTCGATCCGCCACGGTGCCCACAGCGGACGCTCGCTCATGACCGCAGGCTACCCTAGCCGCCTCGCTGCTCCGGTGGCCCACGGACCCGAAGCTACACTCGCTGCCGTGATCAGGTGCACACGATGACCGTGAACAGGCGTGCACCCTCGACGCGGAGACGGTCGCGCCCGAACGGCCACAAGCGCCGCCTCAGCCAGGCGGAGCGACGCCAGCACACCCGTCGGGCGCTGCTGGACGCCGCGCTGGAGCAGATGGATACCGGCGTGAGCTTCGATGCTCTCAGCCTGCGCAGCGTGGCCCGCGCAGCCGGGGTGGTGCCCGCGGCGTTTTACCGCCACTTCTCGAGCATGGACGAGCTTGGGCTGGCGCTGGTCGACGAGTCGTTCCACACGCTCCGCTCACTGCTGCGGGAGGCGCGCGAGAGCGGGCTGCCGCCCAAGCACGTCATCCGGCGCTCGGTCGAGGTCATCGTGGAGCAGGTCCTGGCCCACCGCCAGCATTTCGCGCTGATCGCCCGGGCGCGGACGGACGGCAACAGCGTGCTGCGCCATGCGGTGAACAGCGAGATCCGCTTGGTGACCAGCGAGCTGGCCACGGACCTGGCGCGGTTCGAAGCGATGCGCGACTGGAGCAACGAGGACCTTCAGATGCTGGCCGGCCTGCTCGTCAACACCATGATCCTCAACGTGGCGGCGATCCTCGACCTGCCGACCAACGGCGGCCAGCCGCCCTCGGAGGCCCTCGACGAGATCGCGCGAGTGGCCGAGAAGCAGCTGAGGCTCCCGCTGCTCGCGGTGCCCAACTGGCGCAGCACACGCTAGAGCGTGCCGCAGCGAAACGACTACGTCCGCTCGCTGGCCGAGCTGCTGGTCCGCTTCGGCGCCAATGTCCAGCCTGGACAGATCGTCGCCCTCTCGTCGGAACCCGGCAAGGAGCCGTTGGCGCGGGCCGTTGCCGAGGCCGCCTACAGGGCGGGCGCACGGTTCGTCGACCTCCAGGTGTTCGACGTCTATCTGAAGCGTTCTCGGGCCCTGTACGCGGATCCTGAGACGCTGGGGTTCGTCCCTCCGTGGTACGGACAGCGGATGCTGGCGTTGGGCGAAGCCAAGGCGGCACGCATCGTGCTCTCGGGGCCGGTGGCGCCGCGGATCATGGACGGCATCGACCCTGCGCTGGCGGGACGAGACATGCTGCCCGCCATCCGGGAGTCGATCGCCGTTGTCAACCAGCGGACGACCAACTGGACGATCGGTCCCTGCCCGACCGCTGGGTGGGCCAAGCTCGTCCATCCGTGGCTTGACTCCGCCTCGGCGCTCGAGCGCCTGTGGGACCAGATCGCGCATGTGTGCCGCCTGGACGAGGACGATCCCGTGGCCGCCTGGGAGGACCGCCTCGACCAGCTCGTGCGGGCGGCCCGCAGGCTCGACGCCCTCGGGCTCGATTCGCTTCATTTCTCGGGACCGGGAACCGACCTGACCGTCGGCCTCCTGCCCTCCAGTCGATGGCTGTGTGGCCGGTTCGAAACGGCCGCCGGGCTTCGCCACGCCCCGAACCTTCCTACCGAAGAGGTGTTCACGACGCCTGACCCAGAGCGCGTCGACGGCACCGTCCGGGCCACGAAGCCGCTCTTCACCTCGGGCCGGATGATCACCGGGCTGACCGTCACGTTCGAGGACGGCCGCGCGGTCCGGATCGATGCCGTCGAAGGCGCGGAGACCGTGCGCGGGCTATCGGGACGCGATCCGGGAGGCACCCGGTTGGGAGAGGTCGCGCTGGTCGACCGCGAGGGCCGTATCGGGCCGCTGGACACTGTCTTCTTCGACACGCTGCTGGACGAGAACGCAGCCAGCCACATCGCGCTCGGTCAAGGGTTCAACTTCGCGGTGGGCGACCCGGACGTGGAGCGGATCAACAGCTCGGAGATACACATCGACTTCATGATCGGCGGCAAGGAGGTCGAGGTCACGGGCACCACGCGCAGCGGACAAACGGTTCCAGTGCTGCGGCGCGGCGCCTGGCAGATCTAAGGTACGCAGCTCCGGCCGCGCCAAGTTGGACGGAATCAGCGCCAGGCTCGCGCCAGGAAACCGCTTCGACCGGGGCTCATGACCTCCAGCCGCGAGAACCCGGCGGCGCCAAACAACAGCTCGAGCTCCCGGCGCGTGTAGTTGAAGATCGGACAGTCCCCGATCCACTCGTAACGCACCTTGCGGATCGGGCCCTTGATCAGCGACCAGGCCGGAAATGAGCCGACGACGCACCCCCCGGCCGCGCACAGCTCGAACATCCGGTGGCTGAAGCGGTCCGGATCGGGCAGGTAGTCGAACAGCCCGAGCGCCAGGATGACGTCAAACGGCCCCTCGAGCTCCGTCTGCATGAAGTTCCCCTCGATCAGCTCCACCCGCTCGCCGAACCGCGCGAGGCGAGCGCTCGCCAACCCCAGCATCTCCTGGGCGAAGTCCACGCCCACGTAATGCGCGGCCCCCGCGTCGAGTACAAGCTCGGCAATCCGGCCCGAGCCGCACCCGACGTCGAGCACGCGAGGGTTTCCGTAGGAGCGGACGGTGTCGACTGCCAGCTGGCGTCGGCGCAGCAGGCCGGGCCGCAGCAGGCGAACTAGCGGTCGCTCGTCTTCGTAGAGGTCATCGAACTGCTCCGCCTTGGCTCTAAACCGGTTACGGACGCGCGTCGGCGCGGGCGCTGAGCTTGGCATGAGCTTCACCATAGGGGATCAACTGGAAGTGATCGGCGATCGCTCGCAACACCGGCCCCGCCCGGCGGCGGGCCGAGTTTCGCTGGGCCGCCCTGAGCTCGGCGTGCGCCCGCTGAGACAGCGTCGATCCAGCTGGGAGATCGACGCGGAGCGGCTGTGGGTCGAGCTCGTGTGGGTGCAGGTAGAGCCCCGGATACGACCCCGCCCGCCGCAATCCGTGCAGCACCAGTTCGGTGGGCATCGCCGCCCAGTACGACGCGCCGCCGACCGGCAGGCGGCCGAAGCGAGCCTGCCATACCGCCACCGGAAACTCCCATAGCGTGCCGTTACCGGGCCGCTTCAGGGGATGGGGTGAGGAGCTCGCGGGAATGGCACGGTCGCGTACACGAGGGGTGTCGTGCTGGCTGGCGTCGTACTCGAACCCTTGCTCGGCCAGCACGTCGTAGGCCCACGCTGCCTTCCGAGTGATGGAGAAGGCTGGCGCCCGGTACCCCACGGGCGTGCGTCCGGTGAGGCGCTCGATCGCCTCGCGCGCCGAGCGGAGATCCTCGGCGAAGTCGACCGGGGTCTGAGTATGCACGGGGCGGTGAGCGTCGCCGTGGCAGCCGATCTCGTGGCCATGCTCGACTACTGCTTCAACCAGCTGGGGATGGGCCCGGGCGGTCATCCCCAGGATGAAGAACGTGGCCTTCAGGTCGAGCTCGCTCAGAAGCGAGAGCAGCGCATCCGTCTGTCGTTTGAGGGCCGGTCCGGGTTCCCGCCAGTTGTCGGCGCCCAGCCGGCGGCGCACGAGCTGGTGCCAGTCCTCGAAGTCGATGCTGAGCAGGAGAACGCCCCGGGAGTCCACGGCCCCAACGGTACGCCGGCGCGGGCTCGCGCGGAGCCCAGACGGCCAGCCCGGCCGCTACGCTGGGGCTGCCCGGAGAGGTGCCGGAGTGGTTGAACGGGCGCGACTGGAAATCGCGTAACGGGGGTTGACCTCGTTCGGGGGTTCGAATCCCCCCCTCTCCGCTCGGGGCTACTCCGCCGGCGCGAGCACCTCGGGCGCTCCGAACGGCCGAAGTGCATCCGGCAACACCACGGACCCGTCCTCCCGCTGCCCATTTTCGAGCAGGGCGATAATCGTGCGTCCGACTGCCACGGCCGTGCCGTTCAGGGTGTAGAGCTGGGCCGGCCTGCCCTCCTGGGGCCGGTACCGGATGTCGAGCCGCCTGGCCTGATAGTCGGTCGTGTTCGAGCAGGAGGTCAGCTCGCGGTACCGGCCCTGTCCCGGGAGCCACGCCTCGCAGTCGTATTTCTTCGCCGCCGAGGCGCCGAGGTCGTCGACCGCGATGGCCACCACCCGGTAGGGGATGTGGAGCTCCTGCAGGATCGACTCCTCGATCGCAAGCAGCCGCTCGTGCTCGGCGTCCCCCTGGTCGGGCTCCACGAAGCAGAACATCTCGACCTTGTCGAACTGGTGGACCCTGAAGATGCCACGGGTGTCCTTCCCGGCGGCACCCGCCTCGCGCCTGAAGCAGGTCGAGAACCCCGCGTAGCGCAGCGGTAGCGCGTCCGCGGGAAGGATCTCGTCCTGGTGGAGTGAGGCGAGCGAGACCTCCGAGGTCCCCACCAGGTAGAGCTCGTCGTCAGCCAGGCGATAGATCTGCTGCTCTGTGTCGGGGAGCATTCCCGTTCCGTACAACGCCCGTTCGCGAACCAGCACCGGCGGGATCACGGGCTCGAACCCGTCGGCCACCAGCCTGCGCATCGCGTAGCTGACCAGCGCCACCTCCAGCAACGCCACGTCGCCGCGCAGGTAGGCGAACCTCGAACCCGACACCTGGGCCGCGTGCGCCATGTCGATCCGCTCACCGGCCAGCTCAAGGTGGTCGCGGCCCTTCGCCCCGGCCGCGCCCACTTCGCGGATCACCTCGTCGCTGTCGGGAGCAGCCGGGTCTGGAAGGTTCGGCAGGGAGGACAGCTCCGCATCGCGCTGCGCGAGAACGGCGGTCACCTCATCCGACAACTCGCGTCCGCGCGCCGACAAACGGGCGAGCTGCTCTCGCTCTTCCGGGGTTGGGGCGCCCTTGCGCCCCCGGCTGGCCCGATTCAGTTCGGCGCGCACCTCTTCTGCCTCCGCGGTCAGCGCCCGCCAGCGCTCGTCGAGCTCGAGCACGCGCTCGATGGCGGCCGCCTGCTGGGACCCCCGCCGGGCAAGCGCCGCCCGAACGCCGTCGGGATCCTGGCGGATCAGCCTGACGTCAAGCACGCGCCTATGGCGTTGCTACTGGGGTTGTCCCTTGGGTCTTCTTCGCTCTTTGACCTGCGGCCGCTTTCTTCTTTGGCTGTTGCGCGGCCGACGGCGAGACCGTCGCTTTCTTGGAGGTCGTCTTAGCCGTGGTCGTCGCCGTCGCCGGCACCGTCCCGACGGGCTTGGTGGTGCAGGGCGCGACGCCCGGGATGGCGGGTGCCTGCCGGCCGGCGTAGGTTGCGACGAAGTTCGCGACGTCGATCGCGTCCTGGCCAACGACGACGTTCTGGGGCATGATCGCACCGGAGAAGCCGCCGTTTTCGATGGCGTACAGGACGCGGCTCATCGGCCGCTCGCAGCGGATGTCGAAATTGGGACCGTTGTTGGGCTCCTTGGTGCGGACGTTGGCCGCCGACCCGTGGGTCGCGGCGTATGAGAGCGTGTGACACCCCGAGCAACGATTGCTGAAGAGCTGGGCGCCGCGGTGCAGACTGGGTTGGCTCTTGGAGGCGCTGACCTTCTGGGTTCCGCACGCCGTCGCAAGCGCCGAGACCGCGACCGAACACGTGAGGAGAAGGACCCTGACCGGCCGGCTCATGCGGGCCGAGATCATAGGGAACAATCGCTTTCGGATGGCTCGGGCCGTGACGAAGCTGTGCCTAGCTGTGGCGCTCTGCGCCTCGGTCGCCGCCTGCGGGCAGACGCACGTCGTCGGACCGCACCACACGCTGCTCCTGGCGCTGACCGAGTACCGGTTGCGCCCTCAGCGCGTCCAGGCCAGGGCCGGTCAGCTGACGATCGTCGTCCACAATTACGGGCGCCTGACACATGAGCTGTCCGTGTCCCGGGCCGGGAACACCGCCGGCGCGACGCAGCCCATTCCACCGGGGGGCAACGCTCGATTGATGCTCACGGTGCGGCCCGGCCAGTACGTGATGTCATCGACGATCCTCTACGACCGGGACCTCGGGCTATACGGAACGCTGGTGGTCCGCTAGCGGCGCTTAGCAGGAGCGGGCGGCTCGACGGCGAAAGCCGCCCCATCCCCGGCGCCGGTCAGTGAGACGTTCGCCTTAATGCCAGCGCGATCGTCCTCCGACGGCGGCAACCGAGTGCCGGCGCCGGGGCCCCACCCTATCGTCGCGCTGACGCTCGCACCCGCTCAGCTATAACGCCGGCATGGATTCCGGCCGCGACCACGAGCTGTTCCGGGAAGTCTTCGGCCGGTTCGCCACCGGAGTAGCGGTGATCACCGGCTCCGGGCCGGCGGGAGCCGGCGGGATGACCGCCAACGCGCTGTGCTCGCTGTCGCTCGACCCGCTGCTGGCGCTCGTCTGCTTCGAGAATGAGGCCCGCACACTGCCCATCGTCCGTGACTCCGGCCGCTTTGCCGTGAACGTCCTGACGGCGGCGCAGCGCCAGCTCGCCGGCGTGTTCGCCTCGAAGCTTCCTGAAGAGGAGAAGCTCGACGGCGTACCTCACCGGATCGAGCACGGCGTCCCGCTGATCGACGCCTCCCTGGCTTGGGCGGCGTGCGAGCTTCGGGAGCTGATCGCGGGAGGAGACCACACGATCGCCATCGGCGAGGTGATCGCCATGGGCCTCGGAGAGGGCAAGCCGCTGCTGTGGTACTCGGGGCGCTACCACGCTGCACCCCTCGAGTAGGTGTCATCTAGGCCGTTCCCGCCGCCCTCGCCAGGAGGCCGACCACCACCAGCGCGGCGAGAGCCATGACCCCGACTTCGCGCCGGAGGATGGCGACGACGACGGAGCGCTGCTCATCCTCGGGCAGCCCGCCCACTGCCTGCGCGGAGTCAAAGCCGCGGGCATCGAGCACCATCTGGGCCGAGGCGAGCCGCAGCTGCTCGGCGAGAAACGACACCAGCAGCGGCAGCAACCCGTAGATCAGGTGAAGGCTTGGAGCCTTGTGATCGGTGAGATCCAATACGCCCCCCAAAGCGGCCTCGATCACCACGAGAGCCTGGCCCGCTCGGAGCAGTCGCCAGAACCACACCGTGCGGGGCTCGACGCGCCACCACCTCCACGCCCCGTATAGGCCGGCCACCGCATTGACCACAATCGCGGCCACGCCGAGCACGATGTGCACCTCCTTCACTGCGTCCCTCCAGGCCCGGATCCCCCCGTGATATCGGCCCATTTGTGGCGTGCGCCACTAAGTAACAGATTGTTACAAGCTAACGGTCCGCGGTGATATAACGGGTTTTCGATGCTCCGAACGTACCTCCCAGCAGTTGTCTTCCTCGTGCTTGGTGGTGCGTTCGGGTTTCTGTTCGGCGTCTTGAACCTCATCGCCGGTAAGGGGGCGCGAGTTCAGAACCGGGCCAAGGAGACCCCGTACGAGAGCGGGATGCCATCGCAGATCCAGCGCGGAGCGCGCTTCGGAATCAGCTTCTACCTGGTCGCGATGCTGTTCATCCTGTTCGACATCGAGGTGATCTTCCTCTATCCGATCGCGGTGCAGCTCCGAAGCTTCGGCACGTTTGCCATGAGCGAGACGGTGGTCTTCATCGTGCTCCTGGCGATCGCGTTCATCTACGTGTGGCGACGAGGGGCGCTCTCTTGGAAATAACGCGTCAACCTGTCAGCGACTTCCGCGTCCGCCAGCTGAAGGCACGCGACATGCTGCGCGGTGACCTGAGCGACGAGGAGCTCGAGAAGTACGTCGAAGAACGGGTGCTGATGACGACGGTCGAGAAGGCGGTCGCCTGGGGGCGCGGAAACTCGATCTACCCCCTCACGTTCGGACTGGCGTGCTGCGCGATCGAGATGATGACGATCGTCGCGCCGCGAGCGGACATCGCGCGCTTCGGCTTCGAGGTACTGCGCGCCACCCCCCGGCAGGCCGACCTGATCATCCTCTCGGGCCGCGTGTCGATCAAGATGGCGCCCGTCATCCGTCGCCTGTACGACCAGATGCTCGAGCCGAAGTGGGCCATCTCCATGGGTGCCTGCTGCTCCTCGATGGGGGTGTTCAACAACTACGCACTCGTACCCGCGGACAAGTTCATGCCGATCGATGTCCACGTTCCAGGCTGCCCGCCGCGGCCCGAGGCGCTGCTGCACGGGATCCTCCGGCTGCGCGACAAGATCCAAGGGAACGTCCGCGGCGGGTGGCGTCAGCGCTATGACGCCGTCGGCACCGAGGAACTCCTTCTGCACGAAGCCGAGGGTGGAGAAAGCGCGGGGATCGGCGTCTACCAGCCCGGAGACACCGCCGGTGCCTGACGCCACGGGCCTCGAGCTGTATGCGCAGGAGATCGGCGAGGCCGTGCCGGACTCGATCCTCGACACGGAGTTTCATCGCGGTCGGGCCACGCTGAACGTCAAGCCGGACGGGGTCCACGGCGTGCTCGAGCACCTGAAGGCCAAGGGCTACAACTTCCTCGCCAGCCTGCACGGGGTCGATTACTACCCGGAGGAGCCCCGCCTCGGGGTCCTCTACGAGCTGCTCGATATGAAGCGCGTGGACAGGATCTCGGTCAAGGCCCAAGTGCACACCGATAACCCACGGATCGCGACCGTGACCGACATCTGGGGAGGGGCCAACCATCCCGAGCGCGAGGTGTTCGACATGTTCGGAGTGGTGTTCGACGGTCATCCCGACCTGCGCCGGATCCTGATGCCCGAGGATTACGAGGGCTTCCCGCAGCGCCGGGACTTCCCGGTGGGCGGCGAGCCCGTGCTGTTCACCTTCAACGAAGAACAGAACTACGGCAAGTGGCAGTGACGGAAGCCCCCCAGAGCGCGACCTCGGGCGTCAGCGGGGAGGCTTGGTGACCCTCACCGAGGACTACCGCCGCCGCGAGGAGTCGATCACGATCTCGGCCGAGCCGGCGGGCGAGGGCGAGGCCCACGAGCTGCTCACCCTCAACATCGGGCCTCATCACCCGGCCACCCACGGGGTCCTGCGCTTGTTGACCACGCTGGAGGGCGAGGTGGTGCGGGACGTCAAGCCCATCATCGGCTACGTCCACACCGGTATCGAGAAGACCGCCGAGGATAAGTCCTACTGGAAGGCGATCCCGGTCGTCGAGCGGATGGACTACGTCAGCTACTACTTCAATGCGATGGCGTTCTGCGGCGCCGTCGAGACGCTGCTGGGAATCGAGGTGCCGCCCCGCGCGCAGTACCTACGGGTCCTGCACCTGGAGCTCAACCGGATCATGTCCCACCTCGTGTGGTTCGGGACCAGCATGCTCGACATCGGCGCGCTGTCGATCTTCTTCTATTGCTTCCGCGAGCGTGAGCGCGTGCTCGACCTGTTCGAGATGTCCTCGGGTCAGCGGATGCACACGCGCTACATCCAGGTCGGCGGAGTGTTCGAGGACATCCCGCCCGGGTTCGCGGAGCAGGTGCGCAGGTTCTGCAAGGAGATGCCGACCCGCGCCGACCAGTACGCCGACATCCTGGAGAAGAACGAGATCGTGCTCGAGCGGCTGCGCAACACGGGCATCGTCGATCAGGAGAGCCTGCTCGATCTGGGGGTAACGGGTCCGTTGCTGCGCGCCTCGGGCAATCCCTGGGACCTGCGCAAGGCCCACCCCTATTCGAGCTACGACCACTTCGACTTCAAGGTTCCGGTGGGCACCGTGGGCGACAACTACGACCGCTTCCGCGTCCGCCACGCCGAGCTCTACGAGTCGGTCAAGATCGTCGAGCAGGCCCTGGACGGGCTGCCCGAGGGGCCGTTCATCAGCCCCGACCGCAAGGTCGCGCTCCCGCCTCGCCACGAGCTCGCGACCAGCATGGAGGCTCTGATCCACCACTTCAAGCTCGTCACCGAGGGCTTCCGAGTCCCGCCCGGCGAGGCCTACTACCCGATCGAATCGCCGCGCGGGGAGCTCGGATGCTTCGTGCGCGCGGACGGGTCCGCGAAGCCCGCGCGGGTGCATATGCGCGACCCGAGCTTCCACAACCTGCAGGCGTTCGCGCCGATGGTCCGCGACGGCTACATCGCCGACCTGATCGCGTCGCTGGCGATGCTCGACCCGATCCTGGGAGGGATCGACCGCTGAGCCCGCCGATCCCGATCCCGCGGTTTGCTCACGGCAGCCGCGTCCCCGGCTGGGATGAGTCGGTCGATCTGGACAAGCCGCCCGCGACCGTGCCCGACCCGGCGATTACACCCGTGCCCCCCGAACTACGGTCCCAGATCGAGGACGCCATGGCCAAGTACCCCGACCGGCGTTCCGCGGCCATCCCGGCGCTTCACGCCGCCCAGCAGGTCCACGGCTGGTGCTCGCCGGAGGCCATCGACCAGGTCGCCGCCGTGATGCGGCTCACGCCGGCGTACCTGACGTCTGTCGCCACCTTCTACGACATGCTCGAGACCGAGCCCCAGCCCAAGCCGCGCCACGACGTCTACGTGTGCACGAACATCTCGTGCTCGTTGTGCGGCGCGGACGAGTTCTACGAGGCCATGATCGCCGCGGCCGCGGAGGACGAAGAGGTCAACGTGCGGTCGTTCGAGTGCCTGGGAGCCTGTGACATTGCGCCGATGGCCTCGGTCGACGGCGAATACGTGGGGCCGCTCACCACCGAGGACGCCGGGCGGATCGTCGAGCAGCTGCGCTCCGGTGGACCGGTGCTAGAGGAAAAGCAGCTGCGGTACCGGCGCTGCGCAGACCCCCAGGTGGCCGAGCAATGACGTTGCTTCTGTTCGAGGGGATCGACGAGCCCGGTCTCAACACGTTGCCGGTGTACGAGCGGCGCGGCGGCTACGAGGCGCTGCGCAAGGCACTGGGAATGTCGCCCGAGGAGGCGGCCAACGCGATCATGGAGTCCGGCATCCGCGGCCGCGGCGGCGCCGGCTTTCAGATGGGGAAGAAGGTCTCGTTCCTGCCCCACGGCCACATGGAGAAATACCTGGTGTGCAACGCGGACGAGTCCGAGCCGGGGACGTTCAAGGACCGCGAGCTGATGCAGAAGAGCCCCCACATGCTGATCGAGGGCATAGTGATCGCCTCCTGGGCGGCAGGGATCGACCGGGCGTTCATCTACATCCGAGGTGAGTACTCGCTCCAGGCGGACATCCTCGACGCCGCGGTGGCGGAGGCCCTCGAGGCCGGCTATCTGGGTCACCGGATCCTGGGTTCCGACCATTCGCTCTCGCTGGTCGTCCATCGAGGCGCGGGCGCCTACATCTGCGGCGAGGAGACAGGCCTGCTCGACTCGCTCGAGGGCAAGCGAGGCAACCCCCGCCTGAAGCCGCCCTTCCCGGCGATCGAGGGGCTCTACCACGGGCCGACGCTGATCAACAATGTCGAGACGCTGGCCACGGTCCCGGCGATCATCAGGATGGGAGGCGAGGCGTACGCCAAGCTGGGGACCGAGAGCTCAACCGGCACCAAGGTCGTGTCCGTCTCGGGCGACGTCCAGAAGCCCGGCAACTACGAGATCGAGCTCGGGATCCCGAGCCGCGAGCTCATCTACGACCTGGCGGGGGGTCCGCCGCCGGGAAGGGAGGTCAAGTTCTGGTTCCCCGGTGGGTCAAGCGCGCCCGTGCTGACCAAGGACGACCTCGATCTTCCCTACGACTTCGATTCCATGGCCAAGGCTGGCTCCATGCTCGGCTCGGGAGCCATCATCGTGGTCGACGACTCGCATACCGTGCTCGAGGTGGCTCAGAAGCTGGCCAAGTTCTACGCGCACGAGTCATGCGGCAAGTGCGTCCCCTGTCGGGAGGGCACCAACTGGACGGTGAAGATGCTGGGGCGGATCGAGTCCGGCGAGGCCACGCCCATGGACCTGGACATCATGGCCTCCGTTCAGGAGCAGATCATCGGCAACTGCCTCTGCGTGCTCGGGGACGCGATGGCCATGCCGATCGGCTCGATGATCGAGAAGTTCCGAGACGAGCTCGAGGCCGAGATCGAGGCGGCGCGGGACCGCGCGGGCGCCGGCGATCTGGAGGACGTGATCCCGCTCGGGGTGGCGGACGACCACGCCGGCCCCCTGCCGGTGCACTAGAAGACGCGAATGCCCCGTCCCGAGCCGAACACCATCCAGCTGACCATCGACGGCCGCGAGGTCACGGCACCGGAGGGCATGATGCTGGTCGATGCCGCCAAGCGGGGCGACGTCGAGATCCCCTACTTCTGCTACGAGCCCAAGCTCGGCCAGCCCGTCGGCGCCTGCCGCATGTGCCTCGTCGAGATCGAGGGCATCCCGAAGCTCCAGACGTCCTGCTCCACCCCCGTCAAGGACGGCATGGTG
>DAIPIC010000011.1:2775-38179 GCA_036771025.1 Solirubrobacteraceae bacterium | reverse complement strand
GGCGGCATTCCGCGCGCTGGCCCCAGGCCGCCCCGCCGAGAGTGTGACCCCTTCCACACAACCTCCCTCCACCCGGAAGCTACATCGCTGTAAAATTGGTGGTGATGAGCGTGCTGACGAAGCCGGCTCCCCCCGCCCGCGCTCCGAGCCCCGATCTGCTGGGCAGCGCGGAGGCCTCGCCCGCCGGCGCGATCGGTGCCGACGAGCTCCAGACGTTACCCGCCCCGCCCCGAGTGCGGTGGCCGCGACCGGTGCAAGTGCTGTGGTTTGGCCAGCGCCAGGCGAGCTTCATGTTCCACTACCGCAACCGCTTCGGCGATGTCTGGAGCCCGCGGGGATACGTTCGGGGGCAGGCGGCCGTCACATGCCATCCGGATCACATCCGCTCGCTATTCACCGCGCCGCCTGATCGGGTGCCGACGCTGGCCGCGGAGTCGCCGCTGCGCCCGGTGCTCGGGCCCAAGTCGGTCTTGACCTCCAACGGTCCGCGGCACCTGAGGCAGCGGAAGCTGCTCCTGCCTCCCTTCCACGGGGAGGCCATCGCCCGCTACGAGCAGATGATCACCGACGCCGCGGCCCGGGAGATCGACCGCTGGCCCGTCGGCCGCCCATTTGCGCTCGCTCCCAGGATGCAGGCGATAACGCTGGACGTGATCATGGCTGGGATCTTCGGCATCGAGGGGACTCCCAGTCCCGGGACCCTCGAGCACGCGCTGCGGCTCGCGATCCGCGAGCTACTGCGGAGCTCGACGATGCCGGGCGCAAAGCTGGCCGAGTGGATGAACATCGGGCACGACGAGCCGTTCGGCCTGACCTGGTTCGGCCTGCTCATTCCTGACCGGTGCGTGTACGCGATCATCCGCAAACGGCGCCGCGAAGCTGACCTCGACCAGCGGACCGACATCTTGTCGCTGATCATGCGCGCCCGGACTGAGGAGGGACAGACGCTGAGCGACAAGGAGCTCCGCGACGAGCTGATGACACTCGTGCTCGCCGGACACGAGACGACCGCGAACCAGCTGGCCTGGGCCTGGGAGCGGCTGGTGCGCAACCCGATGGCCTATGAGCGGCTGCGCGAAGGCGTGCGCTCCGATGAGGACGCCGAGGAGGTAATCGAATCCACGATCACCGAGGCCATGCGAGTGCGGCCGGTGATACCCGTCACCGGGCGGCGGGTGGCGGCTCCCTGGCGTCTTGGCGACTACGGCATCCCGGCTGACACCCCTGTCGCGGTCAGCATCCTCCTGCTGCACCACCGCGAGGACCTCTACCCGGATCCGTTCGCCTTCCGGCCCGAGCGCTGGGAGGGCAGCAAGCCGGGAACGTACGAGTGGATTCCGTTCGGCGGCGGAACCCGACGCTGTCTGGGCGCCGCGCTGGCCATGACCGAGCAGCGGGTCGTCCTCAGGGCAATGGCAGAGCGCCTGGATCTGGAGGCGGCTGACCCCAAGCCGGAGCGACCCAAGCACCGCAACGTGACGATGATCCCGGCCCGGGGCGGGCGGGTGATCGTGCGCTCCCGGGGGTAGTCACCCCGGGAACCACGGCTTCAGCCGCGGGTACTGACCCTTCGCATATGGTTGGGGGTTGCTGGCGTCGCCGGGCGCCGGATAGGGGTTGACGCACAGCCCCAGGTTGGAAGAGCACGGCGCGACACCGCCGGTCAGGCCTCCGGGGGTAACGTCGAGGAAGCCCTGGAACCATGGACCCTGGCTGTCGCCGCTCGAGAGCGTGGATGCCAGATTGGCGATCATCGACTGCCAGCCCCGCAGCTGGGAGGAGACATAGGCCATCAGCGGGACGATGTTCTCGACGGTCGGGTGCACGCCCTGGGCGAGCGGGAGAAGCCAGACCTCGTCGGCCAGAGTGACCGCGAACGCCGGTGCGGCGGAGCGGGAGGCGGGCTCGAGCTCGGCGGATATCTTCCTCGCGACCGATACCGCGGGCGTTAGCGAGGCGAACGCCGGCGTCAGCAGACGGGCGGTGGCTGCGAGGTGCTGAAGGGTGGGCGTCGCGCGCGACAAGAAGGGGCGCGCCTGGGGCAGCACGACCTTGGCGGTCTGCAGCAGCCCGTTCAGCTGGTCGACGCCGGCGCCGAACGCCCGGGATTGATCGGCGAATGTCTGGGCGACCGTTCGGCCTGAGGAAATCAGCTGGGTGAGCCGATCCTGCTCCGATGCGACCGCCTGGAGCACCGTGGCACTCGAGGAGACCAGAGTCGAGATGTCCTGTTCCTGACCGTGGAGCGTGTTGACGATCCGCCGGATGCCGCCCAGCACCTGGTCAAGCCCGGAGATGGTGCCGTTGACCTCATCGCCGGCGGTTGGCGCGCGCAGCCCGCGAGCCAGCGACTGAGTGCCCTGGTCCAGCAGACGGCGGGTCTGGGGGTCGAAGACTGCAAGCGCGTCGTCTGGCTCCACCGTCGGGACGGAGCCGACCGTGGATCCGTTGCGCAGCTTCCCTGCCCGCGCCGGGCCCGGGTAGACATTGACGAACGGCTCCTGCAAAAACGTGCGGTGATCGACCTGGACGATCGTGCCCTTAGGCAGCGGCTGGTACTTGGGGTAGATCGTGAACGTCACCTGCGCCCTGCCGTGGACGATGTCGACGCTATCCACGTCGCCCACCTGAAAGCCGCGATACATGACGAGCGACTTCTTGACCAGGTTCTGCGAGTCGGGGAACGTCGTCTTCAGCTCGTAGGCCCGGCCGCCCGGGATCACCGTGGGCCCGCCAAACGTGCTGTTCAGATACAGGAACAGCCCCACGGCCGCCAGCGTCGCGAGCAGAAACACGGTCAGCCGGGTACGGGGGATCTGGGTCCTCAACGCAGCCCCCTCGGGGCGGGCGATAGCTGACCCATCACGCCGTGGTCCCGACTGACGAGCGAGCCCGGGAGTCCCGGGGTCGCGACCGCCAGCAAGCACGCCACCGGGTTGCCGGACTGCCGGCAGGACTGATCGAGCACCGCCCCCAGCATCAGCTCCAACTTCGAGTGCCCGCCACTACCGCTGGCCGCGGTGGCGGCCGCCGGGCCCAACCCGAGGTCCTCGGGCGTCGGCGTTTGGATTCCGAGGAACTTGACGCGGCCCAGCACGCCGTAGGAGTCTTGGGTCGAGAGGACCCCGCTGATCGCGTCGGAGAACTGGAGGATCGGCTTCTCGTGGGAGATCAGCGTCTGGATCAGCGCCGTCAGGTTCTGATAGCCGACGATCGCCGGGTCCACCCCGTCACCGAGGTGGGCTGCCAGCCCCCGCAGCTGACCACTGGGTACGAGGGTGTCCCTGCTCAGTGATTCCAGCGCAGCCAGGAATGTTCTCAGCGCAGGAATCGCGCCGAGCGTTGCCCGTAGCCCGGTGCCGAACGCTCTAGCGGCAGGCTTGAACCTGGTGAGCGCAAGCTCCACATCCGGTGCCGCCGAGGAGATCGCGTCGCTGGTGACCCCAGCCTGTGTCAGCACGACCGGCAGCTGTCGTGTCGCCTGTGAGATCTCCGGCGTACGTGCGCCGGTGACCGACAGGATGCGGCTGGCCGCGCTGACTACCTCGGCGAGCTCCGCCCGGCGGGCGCCGAGGGTCCCGAAGATCTGGTTCGACTCGCCCACCAGCTGCGCGATCAGATGACTGCGCTCGGCCAGCATCGCTCCGATCTGCCGCGCCTCACCCGATAGAGGGGCCAGGCGTTGCAGCGCATCCGCGAGCGACCCGCCCCCGCCACGCAAGGACACCGCCGCCTGCTCGGTCAGGACCTGCAGGTAGGCGCGCGTGTCGGCATCCAGAACGCTGAACACCTGGTCGGTTGCCACCGGAATCGACGTCCGGCTGCTGTCGACCGTGTCCCCCGCCGGCATGGCTCCGGCGGACGGATGCCCGGGGGAGACGTCGACCTGAAGGAAGTTGGCGCCGTTGAACGGCCGAACCCGAACCGCAGCGTCACGGAACACCCTGCCGCGCGCATCGGAGGACATCGACATCGTGACGAAGGCCCGGCCGGCCGCGTAGCGGACGCCGGTGACCTGGCCCTCGGGGACACCGGCCACCGATACCTGCGGTCCGTTGGAGGGGTCGAGGCCATCGGCGTCGGTGAACCAGGCGTGTAGGACGTAGGGGTGGCTGACGAACGGCAGCTGCACGCCCATCGAGCTGAGCGTGAAGATCACGAACAGCACGACGAACACCAGCATCGATGCGATCGCGAGCCTGCCGAGCGGGACGGGTCGTCCTCGGCGCGAGGGGATCACCAGCTCCGAGAGGAAGCGCCTCATGGCGTGCATACCCCGAGCTGCTGTAGGAACGCGGCGGCCTGGGAATTCAGCTTTGCGATGGCCGAGCAGGGCAGCGGAGAGTTCAAGGCACCCAGGGGCAGGGTGAGCGGGCCCTGGAGGGTCCCTCTGAGGGCGTGGCCCGTGCCGTAGGCCGATTGAGTTGGGGTGACGAACGACGACAGCACGCCGGTGAACCCGGCGGTGGCCGCCATCAGCTGCAGGTACACCGGAAGCCCGAACGCCGAGCGAGAGTTCAGGTAGGGCTCGAGCGAGTAGCGAAGCAGGCTCGCGGGCGCGCGCAGCGTGGCGAACAGGCGCCCGAGACCTGGACCGTTATGGCCCAGATCAACGAGCGTCTGGGCGAAGTCGGTGATTATGGGTGGCACCTTCGCGAACACCGGTTGTGCGTGTTCGAGCAGCGGGGTGAGCGCCCCAGTGGTGCGTGGGATCGCCTTGAGGGTTGGGACGAGCGCAATCCCAGTCGCGTCGGCATCCTGGAGCACGCTCACCAACCGGTGGGCGGCGGTGGTGGCCTGCGCTAGCGCGCCGGGCAAGGCCTGAAGCGAGCGGTCGAACGGTGCCGCGTCGTCGATGGCCACCGCGTCAAGCGTCCGGCGCGCTCCCAGGATCGCGCTTTGGAGCTGATGGTCGCGCCCGGCGAGGGCGTCGACGGTGGATGCGAGCGATGGGATCATCGATCGCAGCTCGGTTTCGTGTGGTCCGCGCAGGGCTGGCGCTACCGTCGCCGTCTGCTGGACGAGCGCCGGCGCATTGTGAATCGCACTTGACAGACCGGCCCGTCCCTCGGGGGCGAGGGCGGCGACGAGCTCGTGCACGATCCCCTGGAAGCTCTGGCGAACGGGAGCGGTGAACGTCTTCAGGACGTCGCCGGCTGAGACGAAGACGCTCGACTGCGAGCGCGGAATGGGACCAGTTCCGAGCGGGCCGGCGCGCGGAGTACCGGGGCTCAGGTCGACGAACGTGGTCCCCTCGAACGGGGTGTGGGGCCGCAGCGCCGCGGTCGCGTCGCGGTAGACCGGGATGTGCTTTCGCAGGAGGAGGTCGACCTCGGCGTGGTTGCCCACCCGTCGCACCGCGCCGATCGTCCCCACGTTTACGCCGGCCACTCGAACATCTCGTTGGACCAGTGCGATGCCCTGTACCCGGTCGAACATCACGCGTACGACCTCGGTGTGCCTGAACGGGTTGGGCTTGGCGATGCCCAACCAGGCGCCTGCCACAGCCGCCACCAGGACGACGATTCCGATCACGCGCCGCCTCAGCATGGTGCGGCGTCCCTCAAGGCCTGGCCCGGCGGCGGATACGGGTCGCGGTGACCGGCGCACCCGAGCGTGCCGGTCACGCGCAAGGCCGTCTTGCCCCCGTACGTGAAGCTCGTGACCGCGATCAGCCGCTCAGCGGCGGTGGCGAGCTCGCCCGAGTACGCGTCGAGGGCGGGCCCGAACCTAGCGCCATAGGCGACGATTAGGGGCAGCGCCAATGCCGGCTCGCGCAGTGCGTCGAGCGTGGGGATCAGCCCGCGCAGCACGCCTGGGGCGTCGCGGTTGAAGCGACGGGTGGAGTCGACCAGCGCCGGCGCGGACCGGAACAACGCGATGAAGTTGGGATCCTCGGCGACGATCTGCTGGGCCAGGTCCTCCAGCGGTCCGGTCGCGTCCGTGGCGGCAGCGATCGTCTGATCGGCGGAGGGGAGGGTCTCGATGAGCTGGCGCTCCGCTGCGCCGAAGCGCCGCGTGGCCACCGCGGCCCGGTCGCTGGTGGCGAGCGTCTGCCAGAAGGTGGCCGACGCGCTGGTGCCGGCCGCGTTGTCGTCTTGCCGGGTGCCGAGCACGGCCCTGCTGACGCTCGCTGCCGCCGCGGTGGCGTCGGCCAGCACCCCCTTGATCGGGACAAGCGCGCGCAGCAACGGCGTCCCGTAGGAGTAGTCGACGCGCTGGTCGGCGATCGCGGAGTTCGTCTGCTCCCCGCGGCCGAGCCATCCTTCGCCGACCACTGTGATATTGCGCGCCAGCGCGGCCCGGGTGGCGGAGTCAAATGTCTCGAGCGCCTGGGGGAGCGAGTTGGACATCGTGACCCGGCTCTGTGGGATGACGCTCCCGGGCGGAAGCGGGTGGCGGTGGTCGCCGGGACTGATCACCAGGTAGACCAGAGTCGTGCCGAGAAGGACGCCCACGTGGACGGTCGCGCCCCGCCCCAGTGGCCCAAACGAGGAACGTAGGAACGCGTTGACGCGAAGCGTCGTCGGCGTCGGCTGCACGCCTGTCACGTTGCCGGCGATCTTGCCGGCGATCCGGACCTCGGCACCGTTGGCGATCGGCGGCGTGCTTGCCGGCACGACCACGGTGAACGGGTAGGAGCCCTGGAACGGGAGCCCGGTGGTGGACAGCCAGGCCACGCCGGCGATCACAGCGCCCACCGCCGCGACGCCGAACCCCAGCGCGAGCGTGCGCCGCTCGAACGCGGCCGTGCGACGCAGGAGCGCGCCCCGGACCCGGAGTCGTATGCCGAGCGGGCTCCTCATCTCGCCAGCAGGTAGTTGAGGAGGGGCTTCAGCGAGGCGGTGGTGTCGCTTCCGCCGGGGGCGGACCCCCCCGCGGACGTGCTGGAGCCTCCGGACGTGCTGGAGCGGGCTTCCGAGCCGCCGCCGTCCCCGGACGTGCTGGAGCGCGCGGCCGCGCCTCCCGTCGCCGACGGCCCTGCGGTCGAGCCCTGGAGGATCTTGGTCAGGCACCCCGGTCCCTGCTTGAAGCCGAACAGCTCGCAGGTGATCACCAGATAGGCCGAGAGGTACTCGCGCGCCGGATCGACGTTGGGGGCCAGGGCATCGTTGCCCGGCAGGACGATTCCGCCCAGCCCGCCGCCCTTCGCCTGTCCGAACAGTCCATCGGCCATCCGCCCGAGCACCGGCGCCAGGGCGTTGAACAGCCCCGCGGTGGGGTTGAGCAGAGTGGCGAAGTTCGTCTTGCTCAACGCGCTCAGCGCGGGAGCGCTGTGGCGCAGCGCGTCTCCGGCCAGCGTGATGGTCGGCGAGGACAGCCGGGCAGCCGTCGACAGCGCGCCGGCGTAGGGCGAGATCAGCCGTGCGGCCCGCTGAAAGCCGGGGGCCCCTGCCGCCACCGTTTGCGCCAGGGGCCGTACCTGGACGGCTAGCGTCTGCACCTGCTGAAGCGTCGTCCGGGCGGCGCTGAGCGCGGCCGGAAGCTGGGCCAGAGCGGCGTCCAGCTGAGCGCCGTTGGCCGCCACTCCGGACAGCGTCCGGTTCAGGCCCGAGACCAGCCGGTCGAGGTCGGCGGTGCGGGACGCCAGCTGTTTGGTCAACAGGTGCGAGTTGTCGAGCACCCGTCTCAGCGCCGCGATCTGGCTGCGTAGCTCGGTGAACACTTCTTCCAGCGCCTCAAAGCCGGGCCGCAGCTGCAGGATGGCCGCGTTGACGTCGACGCCGCGATTCTCAAGCGCGGTTCCCAGCTCCACGATGAACGTCTTGAGCGCGGTTCGCACCGGGCCTTGAAAGATGTTCAGGAAGTCGTCCAACCGCGGTTCCTGGATCGAACGCGAAACCGGGATCGCGCTCCGCAGCGGCGCCGCCGCGTTTCCGAGCGACAGCGAGAGGTCCGTGTCGCCCAACAGGTCGTCCTGGCGGATGGCGACTGTGGCGTCCGAGCGGGGCTGGGGCACACCCGGAGAGAGCTGGAACGTCACCTCCGCAGTGCCCTTGTTCGTGAGGGCGACCTTGCGTACCGAGCCGGCCACCGCCCCCGAGACCCGCACGTCCATGCCGGCGACAAGAGGCCAAGCGTCGAGAAACTCGGCCCGGTACTCCGGGCCTCGGTCGAACAGCCCGAAGTGCTCGACCGCGTAGGCGCCGACCGCGGCCAGGACGAGCATCGCCAGCAGCAGAGCCGATAGCCGCGCTACGACCACGTGCGTGGTCCCCGTCAGCAGCCTCTTCATCGTGAGAACTCCCCCGGGTAGGTCGACTGGAGCGTGTACGTCGAGTCCGGCTGTCCGCCCCCGACGAAGCTCCTCCAGTAGTCGAGCCAGGGGTCGCAGGCCAATTGACCGGGGATCCGGTCGAAGGGACGCTCCAGCCAGCCGCTGTCACAGCTCGGGCTCCGGACCGGCCTCTGTGGCGGTGGTCGTGGATAGGCGAGCACCAGCCCCCCGTGGCCGTTGGCGTTGTAGGTCGCGGTCACGTCGCCGAGGAGCGGGATCCATCCCAGGACCTCAGGCGCCCGGGCCCGGAGCTGGTCGATGACCGGATTGATGCCGTTGAGACTCACGCTCAGGTTGTGAAGCGTGTCCGGCAGCGGCGGTCCGAGCAATGTCCGGATCGCCGGCGACGCGCTACGGAACGCGTCGACGAGTCTCAGCGCGGCGTCGAACACCGGCAAGCTTCGCGGCGCGGTGACGCGCAGGCTGCGAGCGAACGGATCGATGGCCGCAAGCGCCGGATTGGCGGCCGAGATCAGAGTTTCAAACACGGGCAGCGAACGGTCGAACGTGGTGAGGGCCGCTCGCGTTGCTCCGAGCGAATCGGGTAGCCGCTGGAGGCTGTCGGTCACCTGCTGCTGACGGTTCCCGGCGACCGTCAGCAGCTGCCCCAGTCGATCAACGGTGTCCTTGACGTCGGCGGGCTCGCTGGCCACTGCCTGTGCGCCCTGCGATGCGCGCCTGACGAGCGTGCGCAGCGCAGCGGAGTCCGAGGAGAAGTCATTGAACAGGTTCGCGGTCTGGTCGAACGCCTGGGTCGAGTACTGCAATGCCTGCTCGATGTCAGGGCCGCGGCCCCTGAGCGTGTAGACGGCGTCCCTCAGGAGCTGGCGCAGCTCCGTTCGGGTTTTCGGAGTGAGCGCGGACAGGAATTGATCGATCTCCACCGGCTGGTCTGTGCGCGCGAGCGGGATCGTGGCTCCGTCGGGGAGAACCGGCCCCGTGCCACCGGACAGAGCGACGTAGCGATTCAGCTGCCCCGCCAGCGACCCAAGCTCGATTACCGCGCGGGCACCCTGCCGGACCCGATAGGAGTCCGCGATCTTCATCGTCACCTCGGGGTAGCCGCCCATCCTCACCGAGATGTCGGTGATCTCCCCGACCTTGAAGCCCGCCACCTCGACGCTGCCGCTCTTCACCAGCCCGTTTACGTTCGCGAACACGGCATGGAGCGTGTACGTCGGTCCGCCGCGGGTGGCGACGACCAGCGCGGTCACCACAACCACCACCGCGACGAGCGCCGCCAGAGGAAGGGTGCGAGGCGATCGGGAGCTGAGGCTCATGCGATCGGGAACGGCGGCTTGAATCCCCACAGGATCAGGCTCGTGATCCCGTTCATGAGCGCGATCAGCACCAGGTTCACGCGCATCGAACGGGCCGCAGCCTCCCCGACCTCGACTGGCCCGCCACGCACGCGATAGCCGTAGAACAGCGCGGTGGCGAGCACCACCAAAAAGATCGTCACCCCCTTTACGACCGAGTAGAGGAGGTCGATCGGGTGAAAGCCGATGAAGAACGCCACTCGGTAGGTCCCGACGGAGACAGCGTGGTATCGCACCAGCGACGTGAGCCACGCCCCGAACTGCGCCGACGCCACGGAGGCGAGATAGACGGGCGGAATCACGATCGTCGCCGCAACCAGTCGCGTCGAGACCAGGTACGCGATCGAGGAGACGCCCATCGCTTCGATCGCGTCCACCTCCTCGTTGACGCGCATCGCCCCGAGCTCGGCGACCATCCCGCAGCCCACCTTGGCCGCCAGGATCATCCCGAATAGCACGGGGACGATGTCGCGGATCGTGCACACGGCAGCGAAGAACGGCGCTGCGATCCCGGCGCCGATCTGCTGGCCGATGAACGAAGCCTCGACCCCGCATGAGCTGCCGATCAAGAAGCAGACGAAGACGATCACGAGGGTCGAGCCCGTGGCGATGATCCCGGCCTGACGCAGGACCTCGGCCGCATAGGGCCCGAGCCGTCTTGTCTCCCGCAGGGCGGTACACATGAACTGCGCCCATTCGCCGAGGACGACGAAGGGGTCGTTCGAGCCGCTTGGCTCCAGTGCCCGCTCGCGTCGCACGTGCTTGCGCCGCTCACCATCTCTACCTTCGGGATGTGTCTCCGGCAGCGCCGTCATCGCAGAACCAGCGAGTCTGGGTACAGCGCCAGGAACAGCGTTGTGAACAACAGGCCGACCGCCCCCACGCCGATCAGGCAGGCCACCACCGACTCGTTGACGGCGCGGCCCACCCCTTCCGCGCCTCCCGAGACGCTGAGGCCCTTTTGGCAGGCGATGATCCCGATCATGGCGCCGAACACGAGCGTCTTGATCTCGCTGGCCCAGAGGTCCACGTAGCTCGTGTTCGCGAGCGCCTGGTGGATGAAGCTGCCAGATGTCCCGCCCAGCAACCCGACGGCGCCGGCGTAGGCTCCGGCGACCCCGGCCGCCAGCCCGAGCATGTTCAGCACGAGCATCACGAGCGTCAGCGCCACCACCCGGGGGAGAACCAGGTTCCGGATCGGGTCGATCCCCATCACCCGCAGCGCTTCGACCTCTTCTCGGATCACGCGGGCGCCGATTTCGGCCGTGATCGTGGTGCCGATCGTCCCGGCCATGACGGCGCCAGAGATGATCGGGCCGCCCTCGCGCAGCAGCGCGACTGGGACAAACGCACCCACCCGGTCGACGGCCCCAAACGCCTCCAGGGAGGCACCGCCCGTCACTCCAGCTCCCGCGAAGCCGACCAGGAAGTTGATCAACAGCACCGGCACGATCGCCAGCCAGAAGACGTTCGCGCACTGCACGATCGCCTCCCGTCGCCACGAGAGCCCGGGGGTTACGAGCTCTACGGCGCAGCGGATCGCGAGCGCGGCCATTTGGCCCGCCCGGTCGACCCACAGCAGCGGCGGAACTTGACGAAGGTCGATAGCTACCTTCGAGCCGTCGGCTGCTCGCCGCGTTCGGTCGCGGGACGGCGGGGCCGCGCCGCGGCGCGCGGCGCCCTGTAGCTCCAAACTCAACCTCTCCTCACAATCCTGCTGGCCCGGGCGGGGCGACCCACGCCGTCTTAGCCGCTCGAATCGCGGTGCTGGCCGAGCAAGTCGACGCGGCCGCGCGAGCACCCCTGCCAAGGGACGGCATCATCCTACAGGAACGTAGGATGTGCGCGTGGCAGCCCAGCCTCGCAGCTCCGTGGTGGCCGTGTTCGACCGGATCGCGCGGTTCTACGACGCCGCGGTGCTGCAACGGGTCGCGTATCGACCGAACCACGATGCCGTGGTGTCAGAGCTTCGTCGCGCCGGCGCGCGGCGGGTGCTTGATGTCGGCTGCGGCACGGGAATTCTCGCCACGCGGATCTGCCGGGACGTCCGTCCCGAGGTGGTCTACGGCTGTGACCCTTCTGCGGGAATGCTCGAGCAGGCACGGGAGCGCTCCCGCGACGTCGAGTGGCTACAGGGAAGCGCCGAGGAGGTCCCGCTGCATGACGGCTCGCTCGACGCGGTCGTCACCACCGAGGCCTTTCAGTTCTTCGACCAGCCTGCCGCGCTCAAAGAGTTCGCTCGGCTGCTCGAGCCTGACGGTGTGGTGGTGATAGCGATGCTGGCCGCCCCCGTCCCGGCCGTGGGGGTGCTGATGCGCCTCGCTCCAGCCAGGTGGCCGACGCGCGGCCAGCTACGAGCCATGCTGGCGGAGGCCGGCTTCGAAGTCCGCCGGCAGCGCCCGGTACGTCCGCTGCTGGGGCCGCTGTCCCCGGGGTTTGCCACGGTTGCCAGCAGGCGCTGACTCGCGCTATCTGACGATCTCTATCCCCCGCCGGGAGAAGTACTCGTACTCCGCCTCGCCCAGCTTGGTCGCCGGTGGATCGCCGAACCACGTCTCTCGTGCCATGCGGTGCCAGTTGCCGCTTGCCCTGAGCTGACCGAGCACCGCGAACACGCCGATCTCGACGCGGCGGAACCAGATCTCCTCCGCTGGAACCTGGAGATCACGTGCCACCCGAATGCCGTGGCTGATGAACCTGGGATCCATCACCTGGGAGAGGATCCGGCCGACGTACTCCGGGTCTATCCGGACCTCACGGTCTGAGAGGAACCAGTCCCCGGCAAGCTTGACCTGCTGCAGCAGCCAGTCTGCGTCGAGGTGCTCGCGGCGGTGGACGTAGCCGAGGTCCACGACTGCATCCACGAATCCCTCCTTGTCGCCGTCGATCACCGCTCGCATCGCACGCTTGCCGTCGCGAAGCCAGTGTTCGGAGACAACCTTGACGTTGCCGAAGTCGAGGAACGCCACCGAACCGTCATCGCGCAGCAGGAAGTTGCCGGGGTGCGAGTCGGTGTTGAATCGGCGGACGTAGTCCATCGAGTGGAAGTAGAAGCGCATCAGGATCTCGCCGATCCGGTCGCGGTCCGGTTGCGGTAGCTCCTGCATCTCCGGGAAACGCTTGCCCTCGACCCACTCGGAAACCATCACCCTCCTGCGCGACAGCGAGGTGATGACGTCCGGTACGTAGATGTACGGATGGTTGCGGTACGCGCGCGCGAACGTCCGTTGGTGCTGTGCCTCCAGCTCATAGTCGAGCTCCTCGAGCACCAGCTGGCGTACTTCCCCGATCAGCATCCGAGGCTCTATCCCGGGCATCATGGCTTTCGCCAGCGGCGTGGCGATGGCCGTCAACCCCGCCGCCGTCCCGAGGTCCGCCTCGAGCGCGTCGGCGATCTCGGGATATTGGATCTTCACAGCGACCCGGCGCCCGTCCGGCAGGACAGCGCGATGGACCTGGCCGATCGAGGCCGCCGCCACGGCGTCTTGATCGAAGTCCTCGAACAACGACTCGACCGGCTCATCCCACTCGCGCTCGAGCACTCGCCGGATCTTGTTCCAGCTCATCGGCGGAGCCGCGTCCCGCAGCTCGGCCAGCTTGTCCTGGTAGACGGTCCGGTACTCAGGCGGGATCAGCTCGACATCCACGAAGGATGCGAGCTGGCCTATCTTCATCGCCCCACCCCGTAGCTCGCCCAGCACCGCCAGGGCGTTATCGGCGATGTCCTCGTGGCGGCGCAGGAGGAGTTCGCCGGCGTCCTCGGGCGAGCGCATGACATTCGTAGCAAGCGTGGTGAAGAACCGCATCGAGCTGGGGGCGACCGCGCCCGCCGCCTTGGTTGCCCTGATCAGCTTGCCGGTCGGGAGCGCGTCGGTTCCCGATTGCTCGGGCTGCTCGCGGCGCGCAGCATCTGGCTGCTCGCGGCGTGCTGCCGCCGGTCGGTCCGGGCTGTTCACGATCCGCAAGCTATCGCGCTGCCCAGATCCGCCGCCCAGCCGTCGCGCAGCGACGCCCGGACCAGCTCTCGCCAGCGACCAGTCGCGCCCACCCGGGCGATGGTCGCGAACAGCTGCACCGATCCGCGAGCAGGCCACAGGTCCTCCGCCGGCATGGCGCCGGAGGCGATCACCTCGCCGAGCTGTTCGGGGCGAGCAAACAGGCGGTCGCGCACTGCGAGAACCGCCTCGGTATCGAGGAGGGCGGGCTCCGTCCCGGCGAGCTCGCCGAGGGCGTGGGTCAAGAGATCCAGCAGCGTGGAGGCGTGGGCTGCGGGCAGAGCACCCAGTCGCTCGAGCGCAGCTCCGAGCTGCTCGGGGTCCTCGGCCGCGAAGGCATCGACCGCTGCGGCGGCGGCCTCCACCCGTTCGCCTCGCACCGTTCGCGTTGCCCCGAAGTCGAGGATCGCCAGGCGCCCGTCTCCGAGCACCAGCACGTCATCCGGGTGGGGGTCGGCGTGAATCACTCCCGCACGCAGCGCTCCGAGGACGAACAGAACCAGTCTGGCAGCGGCCTCGTCGCGATTCGGGGCGTGCCAGAGAGGTACGCCATCGACCCATTCCGAGACGAGCACGGACTCGTGCGCCAACCGGGTCGTGGGCGCCGGCACCACGAGCCACGGATGGTCCCGCAGCCCACGGTGAAACCTACGCTGCACCGTTGCCTCGTGCTCCAGGTCGAGCTCGTCCAGAACCCGCTCGCGAAACTCGTGCACAACGGCGCCGGGGTCGAGCGACGGAAACGCGGCGCCGAGCGGAGCCAGCAACCCTTCGAGCAGCGCCAGGTCCTGACGGACGGAGGGGGCCAGCCCGGGCCGCAGCACCTTGACCGCCACCGGGGAGGAGTCGAGCAGGCCGCGGTGCACCTGCGAAGACGGCGTGACCGCCACTGGGTCGGGATCAAGCTCATCGAGCTCGTCGCTCGGCTTCGTTCCCCATGCGCGGGCCAGGATCCGTTCGACATCACGGAATGCGATCTGCTCGCCGACCGCGGCTTCGGCCGCGGCCTCCAGCTCCGCGACGACGCCGTCTCCCCACGGCCGCGGGATCCAGTCGAGGTCGATCGAGTCGGCGATCCGGGCGAGCAGAATGCGACCGCTTGGGGCGGAGCGGGCCAGCCGCAGCCCGACCTGGATCAGGACATCGACGCGATAAAAGGCGTCCTCGGCGCGCGCCAAGCCGGCGGGTCTCCTACGGCCGCTCGCCGGACGAAGAAGGCTCTTCCTGAGTTCCCAGCTTGCGCCGACGAAGCTTGCCGGTCGAGGTCCGCGGGAGCTCGTCGACGAACTCGATCTCCCGCGGGACCTTGTGCCTGGCCAATCGTTCGCGCACGTAGGCCTGGAGCTCGTCGGCGGTCGCCGAGGAGTCGGGCTTGCGCACCACGGATGCCGCCAGCCGTTGGCCGAAGTCGGGATCGGGCACGCCGAAGACCGCCGCGTCGGCGACGGCGTCATGGGCCGTCAGCAGCTCCTCCACCTCCTGGGGGAACACATTCTCGCCCCCCGAGAGGATCATGTCGTCGTCCCGGCCGTCGATGAACAGCCGACCGTCGGGATCGAAGTGACCGACGTCGCCGGTTGCCATCAACCCGTCGATGACTTCCTTAGAGCCGCCGCCCGTATAGCCCTCGAACAGCATGGGGTTGCCGACGAAGATCCTTCCGGTGTGGCCCTGCGGTAGCTCGAGCCCTTCCTCGTCAAGGATCCTGATCTTCACGCCCGGCGCCGGCTTGCCCACGGTGCCCGGCGCCTGGCGCAGGTCGGCGGGCGTGGCCAGCGTGCCGGGGCCTACCTCGGTCGAGGCGTAGCCGTTGTAGAGGACGTCGCCGAACTGGTCCATCACTGCGAGCGCCAGCTCCGGCGGCAGCGGCGCTGCGCCTGAGATGATCATCCGCAGCGAGGACGTGTCGTACGCGTCCCGCGCGGAGCGCGGCAGATCCATGATCCGCTTGAGCATCGTGGGCACGGCCAGCAGGACCTCGGCCCGGTTTCGCTCGATCTGCTCGAGCGTTGCCTCCGGCTCGAAGCGCCTGCGGATCACGACCGGTGAGCCGAGGCCAAACCCCGCGAATAGACCGATCTGCCCGTAGAGGTGAAAAAGAGGCGGGCAGACGACGATCGGTCCGCCGGAGCGCGGCGTGGGCTTAAACCGCGCGAGCTCGAGGAAGCCGGACAACGCCAGCGGCAGCAGCGCGCTTGCCCGGACGGTGCGGACGGCACCCTTGGGCGTGCCCGTGGTTCCCGAGGTCATCATGATCGTGCGGCCCGGAGAGGGGGGAGGCGGAGCTGTATCGCCGCCTACAGAGATCAGGGCGTCAAGCGTCGGCCGGCCGGGATCGTCCTCGTGCCAGGCGATAACCCGAGTCCGACCAAAGTCCGCAGCGTCAAACACGGGCTCGAACTCCTGGTCATAGATCGCTGCCGTCACCCCCTCCCGCGCCAGGACCTCCCTTAGCTGGGGGCCCGCGAAGTCGCTGTTGAGCGGTACGAGATCGCATCCCAGCCTGGCCGCACTCACCTGCGCGTACACGAAGCCACGGTGGTTGCGGCACATGATCGCCACCCGGCTTCCGGCCAGGAGGTCGAAGTGGCCGTGCAGCGCGCCGGCGAGCGACCGCGTCTGCGCGTCGAGCTCCCCGAACGTCAGCGCCCCGAGCTCGTCGATCACCGCCGGACGATCTTCGTGCAGCTCGGCCCCGGCGGCAGCGGCGAACGCGGCTGTGCCCCCGAAGCGGCGCTGGGCGAGGATGACTCGGGCGAGCCGGTCGGGCCGTACCGGCCGGACCGCTCGAGAATCGGCGATCGTGGTTAGCGCGCCGGCGGCCTCCGACGCCACCTGTGCCGAGCGTGCCACGAGGCTCGGCCGGCGCTGGCGCTCTTCCTGCTCGCGGCTGTCGCGATTCGCGCTGCCCGCATGGCGGGCCAGCGCCAACTCGAATGGCCGCTGCAGGAGCTGATTGAGGGGGCTGCCGATCCTGGCCCAGAAGGGCGAGATAACGCGGGGGCGCGCCACGATGGCGCGGGCCACGATCCCTGCCGCCTCCTCGGTGCTCATTCCCGGGAGGTACCTCCACATCCTGAAGGGCCCGAGCATCGGCGAGCGCACCAGCTGCAGATGGATGGAGGTGGTGGTCACCCCGTCAGCGCGAATCTCCGGCGCGACGCCATCTAGCCACGTCTCGAACGCCGCCTTCGAGGCGATGTAGGCGCTCCAACGGAGCGGCGGGTAATCGACGCCGACCGTGGACACATTGACGATGTGGCCTGAGCCTCGCTCCCGCATCGAGGGCAACAACGTGAGCAGTAGCCGTACCGGTCCCAGGTAGTTGACTTTGACCGTGCGCTCCACGTCATCGAAGCGGTCGTAGGACTGGGAGATCCAGCGGCGGATGGATAGCCCCGCGTTCGAGACAACGACATCCACCTCCCCATGCCGATCGAGCACCTCGGCAGCCAACGCCTCGACCCGGCCGGGATCGCCCATGTCGCAGGGATAGACGAACGCCGATCCTCCGGCTGCGGCGATCTCGTCCCGGACCTCCTCGAGCAGCTCGACCCGCCGCGCGACCAGCAGCACGCTCGCCCCGGCCGACCCCAACCGCGTGGCTGTGGCCCTGCCCACGCCGGACGAGGCGCCGGTGATGAGCACCAACTTGCCTGCCACCGCGTGCCGGAGCCGGCTGTCGGAGACGCCGACGGCCGTCGCACCTAGCAGCAGCCGCAATGCCCGGGGGAGAAGGTCTTTGGGCTCGTGTTGATCGCTCATCGAATGCTCCGCAAGATCCTACGGTCCCGTAGGCTCCTGCCCGCGGAGCCAATGTTCGAATAATTCGTCAATCCACCCCAGGCTAGGGGAGCGGGCACGCATTGGCGTCGCGGCCCCCCGAACGGGGGGAACTCGGGGATCTGCATGTATCCCCTCAGGTTGCCCCGAGTAAAAAGCGGCGGCATGCCCCCCACCGCGATCCTGTTCCCGGGCCAAGGGAGTCAGACCGATGACATGCGCGACACGGTCGAGCGCTTCCGCCCCGATCTGCTCCAGGACGCGGCCGAGGCCGTTGGCGAAGATCCGTTCGCCCGGGTCGCAGACGGCACCCGGTTCGCGCAGCCGGCGATCTTCTGCGCGAGCCTCGCCGGGTGGGAGGCGCTCGAGCGTCCAGAGGCAGACTTCATGGCCGGACACTCACTGGGAGAGCTCGGCGCGCTGGTGGCGGCAGGAAGCTTGCACGAGCGCGACGGACTGGAGCTGGTGGCGCTGCGGGGACGGCTGATGCAGGAGGCGGGGGAGCGGGCCGGGGACGGAGGCATGCTCGCGCTCATGGGCCGAGGAGCAGCCGACCGAGCGCCGGAGCTTGCCGGGGCCCACGGACTCACAGTGGCCAATGACAACTCCCCCCAGCAGGTGGTGCTCTCCGGCGCGCGCTCCGAGCTGCCGGCGGCGGCCGCAGCCGCCTCCCAGCTCGGGCTGCGCCCGATGGAGCTCGAGGTCACGGGCGCCTTCCATTCGCCGATGATGGCGTCGGCGGCCCCCGCGTTCGCGGCGGCGCTGGAGCGCGTCGAGGTTGGGGACCCGCGCCTGACCGTGGTTTCGGCCGTAACCGCCCGGCCCTTCGACGACGTCCGTCGCCAGCTGCTCGAGGCCATCACCAACCCGGTGCGATGGCGGGAGACGATGTTGGCGCTGAAGGCCCTCGGCGCGGAACGGTTCATCGAAGTTGGACCCGGCAAGGTGCTGAGCGGCCTGGCCAAGCGCACACTTGCCGACGTGGAGCTCATCCATGCTTGACGCCGCGGCGACACGCGTTGGCCATCCAGAGGCCGGATCGCTGGCCGCGGCACGGTCGGCCGCCATCCTGTCGGTCGCGACCCATCTACCGGAAGGCCGGCTGACGAGCGCCGAGCTGGCCGAGCGCTTCGGGCTCAGCGAGGAATGGATCATGGCCCGGACCGGGATCCGCGAACGCCGCCAAGCTGCGCCCGGGGACCGGATCAGCGACTACGCGGCCCAGGCCGGAGCGCTGGCGCTCAATGCAGCGGATGTGGACCCGGCGGAGCTCGACTTGGTGATCGTGGCGACCATGACCCCTGATGAGCTCACGCCTAACACGGCGCCGCTGGTGGCCCATGAGCTGGGAGCCCGCCGAGCGGGGGCGCTCGACGTCGGCGCGGCGTGCACGGCATTCATGGCGGGGCTGGCGCTTGGCGCTGCGCAGGTCGAGAGCGGGCGAGCAGAGCTTGTGCTTCTCGTCGGCGCCGACTTCGTCACCCGCATCACCGACTATGAGGATCCACGATCCGCACCCCTATTCGCGGATGCGGCGGGGGCGGTGGTGCTCGGTCCGGCGGCCGGGGATTCCGGCGCGATCGGACCGATCGTGCTGGGGGCCGACGGCTCGCACGCGCAGACGATCTTCGCCACCCACGCCGAGCGCAAGTTGAGGCTCGACGGCCCCGAGGTCTACCGGAACGCCGTCGCCCGGATGGCCGCGGTGACGGTCGAGGCCGCGAGGAGGGCCGGGTTGTCGCCCGAGGAGATCGACCTGTTCGTCTACCACCAGGCGAATGCCAGGATCACGCGCGCGCTCGGAGAGCGACTTCACCTTCCGCCCGAGCGGGTCGTCGACTGCATCGAGACGGTGGGAAATGCCTCGGCCGCCACGATCCCCGTGGCGCTCGATGTGGCGGGACGGGAAGGCCGCCTAAAGCCGGGGTCCCGCGTTCTGCTCAGCGCTTTCGGCGCCGGCTTCACCTGGGGCGGCGGGGTGATCGAGTGGGGCGCGACATGAGCACCGATGGTCGAGCTGGATCCGCGCTGGTCACCGGTGCCTCGCGCGGCATCGGCGCCGCCATTGCCCGTGCGCTTGCCGACGACGGATGGATGGTGGGCGTCAACTACCGCAGCGACCGCGCCGGCGCCGCCGCCGTGGTCGAAGCGATCGAACGCCGCGGCGGACGGGCGACCGGCGTCGTGGGCGACGTGTCACACCCCGACGCGGCGGACGAGCTGTTCGCGCAGGTGGAGCAGGCATTCGGCAGGCCGGTGCTCGCGCTCGTCAACAACGCCGGCGTCAACCGCGACGATCTGGCTCCCTCGCTCAGCGACGAGGAGTGGTCGATCGTCCTGGATACGAACCTCAGCGCCGCCTTCCGCCTGACGCGCCGCGCGCTCAGGGGCATGTTGAGGGCGCGGAGCGGCAGGATCGTGAACATCTCCTCCGTCGCAGGCCTGCGCGCCAACCCCGGCCAGGCAAACTACGCCGCGGCGAAGGCCGGCCTGATGGCATTCACGAAGACGGTGGCCGTGGAGGTGGCCCGCCGAGGCATTACGGTCAACGCCGTGGCGCCGGGACTCATCGACACAGAGATGATGGCCGGCGTCCCTGAGGAGCTGCTTGCGGCGGTACCGGCACGCCGAATCGGCACCCCCGAGGAGGTGGCAGCCTGCGTCCGCTTTCTAGCCTCTGAAGACGCCAGCTACGTCACGGGCGCGGTGCTTACGGTCGATGGCGGTCTGGCGGCGTGAGACACCTTGGTTCCCAACCCGTAAGGAGGAAGTGCAATGTCAACAGTCACTAACCAGCAGGTCGAGGCTCGGGTGATAGACGCGCTCGCGAGCTTCGGCCCCGACAAGTCGCAGATCACGCGCGAGGCCACCTTCGAGGAGCTCGACATCGATTCGCTCGACCTGGTGGAGCTGGCGCAGATCGTCGAGGACGAGTACGGCGTCGTCCTCAAGGGCGAGGACATGAAGGAGCTCAAGACCGTTGGCGACGCGATCGACCTCATCGCCTCGCGGGCCGCGTGACCGTGGGCCAGTGAAACGCAAGATCGTCGTCACCGGCCTGGGCGCGGTCACGCCGTTGGGCGTTGGCGCTCCCGCGCTACACGAACGATGGGCGCAGGGCCAATGCGGCATAGTCGACGGTGCGGGCGCCTGCACGGACTTCGAACCGAAGGAGTTTCTCTCGGTAAAGGAGGTGCGGCGGCTTGACCGCTTCTCGCAGCTGGTGGTGGTGGCCGCCGGCGAGGCGCTGTCCCACGCCGGATGGGAGCAAGAGTTGCCCTACGAGCCGTGGCGGATCGGATGCGTTATCGCCACCGGCATCGGAGGGATCCAGACCGTCGAGGCGCAGCACGACGTGATGCGCGACCGGGGCGCTAAATACGTCTCGCCGCTCGGCATACCCCAGTACATGCCCAACGCGGGCGCGGCCGCGGTGGCGATGAAGCACGGGTTGCGCGGACAGATGTACGGAATTGTCTCGGCCTGCTCGAGCGGCGCGCACGCGATTGGCACGGGGATGCGGATGATCCAGTACGGGGATGCGGACGCCGTGGTGGCTGGTGGCTCCGAGGCCACGCTCACTGCGTTCGGGTTCGCCTGCTTCAACTCCATGCAAGCGCTATCGCCGAGCGGCATCTCGAGGCCGTTCGACGTGCGTCGTGACGGGTTCGTGATGGGCGAGGGTGCCGGCGTATTGGTGCTGGAGGAGGAGTCCGCCGCTCGCGAGCGTGGCGCGACGATCCTGGCCGAGGCCATTGGCTATGGGTCGACTTCCGACGCCTACCACCTCACCGCGCCCGAGCCCAGCGGGGCCGCGGCCGCCAAGGCGATCGAGCTGGCGATCGACGACGCGGGTCTTTCGGCCGAAGACGTCTCCTACGTGAACGCCCACGGCACCTCGACCCCGCTGAACGACGCCGCTGAGACTGCGGCCCTGAAATCGGCGCTGGGGGACGAGCATGCCAAGCGGATCCCGATCTCCTCAACCAAGTCGGCGATCGGTCACCTTCTCGGGGCGGCCGGAGCCGTGGAGGCGGTGGCGACGATCGAGACCCTGATGACCGGCGTAATCCCGCCCACCCTCGGCTACGAGGTTCCGGACCCCGAACTCGACCTCGACTACGTCCCGGGCGAGGCACGCCCCCTGACACCGTCAAATGGCGCCGGGCGGGTAGCGATCTCGAACTCGTTCGCCTTCGGCGGGCACAACGTCGCTCTCGTCCTGCGCCGAGGATGAGCGCCACCGCTCCCGTCGGCCATCTGCTCACGCCGCTGGAGCGGCTGGAGGCGCTGTGCGATCGCGGCAGCGTCCGGGTCCTGCGCTCGCGCGTGGTCTCGCCGCGTCTGGGTGCGCGTGCGCTAGCCGGTGACGGCGTCGTGGGAGCGACGGGGACGGTCGAGGGGCGGCCGATCGCCTGCTATGCACAGGACGGCTCTTATTTGGGGGGCTCACTTGGCGAGCGCCACGCCGACACGATCGTGCGCGTCCTCGAGACTGCCGGACGGGGGGCGGTGCCCGTGGTGGCGTTCGTCTCGTCCGGCGGGGCCCGGATGCAGGAGGGCACGGCGGCGCTGGCCGGCTATGGCCGGATCTTTCGCCACACGGTGGCGCTGACGGGCGTCGTCCCGCAGATCTCCGTGGTGTCCGGTACCTCGGCTGGCGGCGGTGCGTACTCGCCCGCGCTCACGGACCTGATCCTGATGACAGAAGACGCCGCCATGTTCCTCACCGGACCTGGGGTGGTTCGGGACGTGCTCGGCGAGGAGATCGACGCGACCGCGCTAGGTGGCGCGAGGGTGCACGACCGAAACGGCGTCTGTCATCTGGTCGAACCGGACGAAGCGAGCGCGGCGCGGCGGGTCCGCGACCTGCTTCGCTACCTGCCGTCCTGCGCCGGCGCGCAGCCACCACGAGCAGCTCTGGTGGATCCCGCGCTGGCCGATCCCGCGGCCTTTCTTCCGGCCCAGCCCCGGCGGGCGTACGACATTCGCGACCCGCTCGGTGGCTTGCTCGACGGGGGCTCATTGCTCGAGCTGTCTCCCCGCTGGGCACGAAATGTCGTCACGGCGCTCGCCCGGCTAGACGGTAGGGCGGTGGGCATCGTCGCCAATCAACCTCGCTTCCTGGGGGGCGTGCTTGACGCCGCCGGATCGGAGAAGGCCGCAAGATTTGTGTCCTTCTGCGACTCCTTCGGGCTGCCGCTGATCGCGGTGGTGGACACCCCGGGGTTCATGCCGGGCTCGCGGCAGGAGCGGGCCGGCGTGATCAGGCACGGCGCGTCGCTGGTGCGAGCGTTCGCCGCCGCCCGCGTGCCTAAGCTCACCGTCGTGGTGCGGAAGTCCTACGGCGGTGCGTACATCACGATGAACTCCCGCGACCTCGGCGCCGACCTGGTGCTCGCCTGGCCTGACGCGGAGCTGGGCATCATGAGCGCTCGGGCAGCGGTCAAGATCACCGGCCGCCGCCGGCTGCGTGCGGCCGATGATCCGGAGGCCGAGCTCGCGCTGATGGAGTCGGAGTACGCGCACGAGCATCTTCTCGCCGAGGCAGCCGCGGCGTCAGGGTTCGTCGATGAGATCGTGGAGCCCGCCGATACCCGCCGGCGCCTGGCGGGAGCTCTGGACACGCTGGCGGGTGGCCGCTAGTGCTTCTGGCGGGCAAGCGCCTGCTCATCACCGGCGTCATCACCAAGGACTCGATCGCCTTCCACGCGGCCGAACGCGCCCAGCGGGAAGGCGCGACGGTCGTATTGACGAGCTTCGGGCGTGTGCGGCGCCTGACCGAGCGCGCGGCCGCGCGGCTGCCGGAGCCGGTTGATGTGCTCGAACTCGATGTCAATCGTCCCGAGGACCTGGCCGCGCTCCCAGAGCGACTGCGGGAGCTATTGGGCGGAGTCGACGGCGTCCTTCACGCCATCGCGTTCGCGCCCGAGGACGCGCTCGGCGGAAGATTCATGACCGCGTCGGCCGAAAGCGCCGGGCAGGCATTCAAGACCAGCGCCTTCTCGCTCAAGGCCCTGTCGGCCACGGTCGAGCCGCTGATGGATACCGGCGGGAGCATCGTGGGGCTTGACTTCGACGCGTCGGTGGCCTGGCCGATCTACGACTGGATGGGTGTGGCCAAGGCGGCGCTCGAGTCGGTATCCCGGTACCTGGCTCGCGACCTCGGCCCCAGAGGCATCAGGGTCAACCTGATCTCGGCCGGCCCTTTGGGAACCGTGGCCGCGCGCGGGATCCCTGGCTTTGAGCGGCTCGCGTCGCTGTGGCAGGAGCAGGCGCCGCTGGGCTGGGACCCGTCCGACCCCGGCCCTGTGGCCAGCGCCATCTGTTTCTTGCTGTCCGACTACTCGCGCGCCATCACCGGCGAGATCATCCACGTGGACGGAGGATTTCACGCGGTGGGGGCGCCGAGCGACACAGCGCCGGGTCCTGGCCGGCCTACCTGAACAGGTCTTCCGCCTCGGGCCGAATCAGAGCCGCCGCCCCGGGGCCATCGTCCATCGTCACGTGACGCTCGGCGCCCCGCACGACCACTACCGGCTGTCGGCTGTCCTTGCGCCGCGCAAGGTCCGCGACGGCCGCGAGCTCATCTGCCACCCCAATCCAGGTCGCGCGCAGCTCTCGTCCGTCGGCGTCCCGCCTGCCGCGCCAATCCTCCAGCGGCGAGAGCCCGGCGCAGCCGATCGCGACGTCAACCTGACCATGTCTCCAGGCCCGCCCGAACGAGTCCGTGATCAACAATCCCGGCGCAATTCCCACTAGCTCCCGGAGCCGGCCCCGGAGCCGGCGGGCCGAAGCGTCCGGGTCACGCGGCAGGAGAACGACCGTGTCGGAGCCGGGAACGTTCGAGGCATCGACCCCTGCGTTGGCGCACACGAAGCCGTGATGGGTGACGCAGATGAGCACCCCGCGGGCGGCCCGCAGCACCACCTGTGACTCGTCGAGTACCGCCTGGACTACGCGCGGGTCCTTGTCCAGCTGCTGGGCCAGCTCCCGGGCCCGCGTGCCCGGATCAATCGAGGCCAGGCTTCGCAGCCTGCCCTCCGACTTGGACACGGCCTTGTGGGCGACGACGAGTACGTCTCCCGTCCGCAGGGGCTCGGCCGTCGCGGCGGTCGCGATGAATCCGGCGAGGTCATCGCCGGGGGCGATCTCGGGCAGCCCATCCAGGGCCACGGCCGTCAGCATCAGTCGCTTCCGCGGGCCAGTCGCCGGAGCATCCCCCGGGTGTGGGCTGCGCCACCGTGCGTGCCGGACAGCATCGAGCGCAGCGCCGCCAGGTCGTCGGCTGTATCGATGTCCAGCGCCAGCGTCGGTACGTGTACCACTTCGTGGTTGACGCCGGCCGAGCCTGCCCCCTCCACATGCCGCTCGCGGCTGCCCGGCCCGAAAGAGGGGGCGAGCGCGTCGGGCGGGCTCAGCAGGAGCGCGTTCGTTCCCGTGCCGTGGCGGTCTGGGACGATAAGGGCCGACGGATTATCGATTCGCCGGGACACGAGCTCGTCCACCTGGCCCGGCTCGAGGGCGGGGCAATCGCCAGGAACGAGCAGGACCCGTTCAGTGCCCTCGTCGAGCGCCAGCCTGATCCCGCGCGCCGCGGCGTAGTTGTGACCTCGGTCGTCCTCGTCGAGCAAGGATGCACCATAGGCCCCGGCGATCGACTGCGCCCGGTGGTCCGTGCTGACCACGACGATCTTCTCGATCGAACGCGACCGCCGGAGCGCCACCAGCACGTCGGCGAACATCGCCTCCGCCAGTAGGCGGCGGGGACCCGGCTCGAGCGAGGGATCGAGCCGCTGCTTCGCCTCCCTAAAACTCTTGACCGGCAGGATCGCGACGGTCGACATCGGCGGCAAAATAATTCAAGGCGCCGCGAGAGCGGGTGCTAGCGGAGCCCCAGCGCGAAGTCGAGGGACCCCTTTGCCAGGCGCCTGCGTCCGTCGGCGTCCGCCATCAGCATGTCTGTCTGCAGGACGGGCAGGCCGTCTGCGGGCTCGTCGGCGACCAATCCGTCGAGCAGTCCTCGGTAGAAGTCCGCGATTCCGGCCGCGGTGAGCTCGTAGCCGGCCCATCGCAGGAACGGAACCGTCGCCGGCTTCAGTACGTCACCTTGGACAATGGGGCTCACGGCCACGACGGGGGCCGCGGTCTGAGTGAGCGCCTCCCGGATGCCCCCCGTCGCCAGGATTGGCCCGATCGAGATCACCGGATTCGACGGGCCGATCAACACCGCCGCCGCGTCGGCGATCGCTTCCAGCGCTTCCGGGGTCGCTTTGGCCGACCGGGCGCCCGCGAACGTCAGCTCGTCGACCGGTCCCTCGGCGCGCGCCTTGATCATGAACTCCTGGAATGGCCACCAGCGCCCATGCGCCAGGACCCTGGTCCGGACCGGGCCATCGGACATCGGCAGGACCCGAGCCTGGACGCCGAGTGCCGATGCCAGCGCGGCCTGAGCGTCGGTCAGCCGCGCGCCCTGCGCCAGCAGCCGCGCACGCTCGATCCCCAGGGCGAAGTCTCGATCGCCGAGGTTGAACCAGACCTCCACTCCCAGCTGCCTGAGGCCATCCATGACCTTGAAGGTGTCGTCGCTCAGCCCCCATCCGCGGGCGTCAATCTGGTCGGCCAGCCAGAACGTGACCAGGTCCGGGTCGGGTGAGACATATGCCTCGTAGATCTCCAGGTCATCGCCGGTATTCGCGATCACCACCAGCCGGTCCGCCCCCACCACGTCAAGCATTCCGCGGGCCAGCTTCGCACCGCCCGAACCCCCGGCGAGCACAACCACCGGGGAGCTCACGGCGCGGGCCGTCGCCGGCGCTGCGGCCCGATCCTCATGACGGCAGCCCGGTGATCTTGATTCCCGCTCGGGCCTTGTGCCGAGCGTTGATCGAGATGATCAGCGCCGTCAGCTGCTCGACGATGCGCGCCAGCTCCAGCCGCCCGCAGTCGACTGGCCGCAGCCCCGGGATCAGCGTGATCAGCTCGGCCAGCTTGGCCTTGTCCTCACGCCGGTCGCCACAGATCAGGATGTCCTCGTCCAGCTCCTGCTCCAAATCGCTGAGGTGGGGCGCGCTCACGGTGTGAAAGGCCGATACGACGCGCACTCCGTCCGGCGCCATCTCCTGGGCCTGCTGAGCGGCCGAGCCCTGCCAGACCCCAAGCGTCCGGGTGGCCTTGCCGCTGACGGCCGCGGCCAGCGGCACCGTGGCGTCAACCAGTAGCTGCCCTTCCTTCAGCGCCGAGGAGAGGTTCGTGAGCGTCTCGGACTGGCTGCGGAACGGGACAGAGAGGATCACGATCGGGGCTTGCGTGACCGCCTCGGCGTTGACGGTGCCAGAGAACGATCCGTCGGGCACGAGCTCCGCCGCCCGGTCCGCCGCCTCTCGTGCACGGCCCTCGTCCCGCGACCCGATCACGATCGGGACCCCCTCCCGTCCGAGCCGGAGTGCCAATCCGAAGCCCAGCGCGCCGGTGGCGCCGACGATGCACACCGGATTGGGCACGGCGCGGCAGTCTATTCTTCGCGGGAGATGCACAGGGGCGTGGAGGGGTTTCGATCACGCCGGTTGATTCCGGCGGTCGCAGTTGCGCTGTGTGGGTTCATCTGCTGGGGAGTGAGCTCTGCCGCGGCGGCCGCGAGCCCTCCGGTGGTGCGGTGGGCGTCGATTGCTCAGTCGGGCCAGGACCTCGTGTGGCGGGCCCAGCTCAATCGGCCCTTCACCGCGGCTGGGTTGGCGCAGCAGAACGCCAGCCTGTGCCTCCTGATCGAGCGCATCTCCGATGGCGCGGTCAGGGAACAGGTCTGCCTCGTGCCGGCGGGGCGCCACTCCGCGCTCGTGGTCTCCTACGGCGGACGGCGCCGAACAATCGACGCGACCATCACTCGCCCAACGACCACCACGGTGCGGGCCAGGTTCCTCCCGCCGGACATTGGGCTGAAATACCGCGACTTCGCCTGGCAAACGCAGACCACGGCGGTCGCGCCTGCTTGTGGCGCGCCGTCCTCGTGCACGAGCGTGTTTCCGGCGCAAAGACGGGTGCTCAAGCTACATACCCCGCGGCTCATCGGGTGCAAGGTGGACGGCCCGGCGTTCGTCTCCAGCGGCCCCTCCCGCGGGCGGATGGTCGCGCTCACGTTCGATGACGGGCCGTGGAATTCGCCACCGACTTCCGCGTTTCTGGACGTGCTCGAGCGAAAGCATGTCGTCGCGACGTTCTTCGAGATCGGCGACCAGATCGGCACGTTCGGCCGGGGCGGCGCGATCGAGCGGCGGATGCTCCGGGACGGCGACATGATCGGCGACCACACCTGGAGCCACCCGAACGTCGCGGGCGCCGGCCCCTTCGCCGCCAGCCAGATCTCTGGCACCGCGGCCGCGATCCGCGGCGCCACGCGTGGTTTCAGCCCGTGCCTCTTTCGGGCGCCTTACGGAGCCGTCAGCCCGGCGCTGATATCGGAGGCCCGCGGGATGGGAATGACGACGATCCAGTGGGACGTCGACACCCGTGACTGGGCGCTCCCTGGGACCGACGCGATCTACAACACTGTCGTCTCGAACGTACGCCCCGGCTCGATCGTGCTGCAGCACTTCGGCGGCGGGCCGCGCTACCAGACCCTTGCCGCGGTGTCCCGCGAGATCGACACCCTGCGCGGCCGGGGATACAAGTTTGTGACGGTCACCCAATTGCTCGGATACCGGTTGATCTACAAGTAGGCGTGGCTGCCGAGCACGATTGACAGAGATGCAGCGCTCGCTCACTTGCGTTGCAGCGCGGGACGAACCCGGTACAACGCTGCCCGGACGTGACCGCGCTGCGAACGCGGGAGCACGAAGATGACGGCGCCCAGTAGGAATGCGAGTTCGCCCCAGAGGATTCCAGGGGGCTGATAATCAAAGCTGACGGTGTGCCGACCGGCGGGCACGTGAATAGATTGGAAAAGGCCCGCCGGGGTGTCGGACACTGAGTTGCCGTCTACGGCCGCCGACCAGCCTGGTTGCGTTGTCTCGCGGTAGACGAGTGTCGTCGCGGCCAGGCAATCGACGACGGCGGATGTGATGCTCCGAGTCATCACGGTGCAGGCCGGGGGCTTGGTCCCAAATAGAGGCGCGGCCCCGGCGAGGCGATAAATCCACGTGGCCGGGGTCTTTTCGACGAGCGTCAGATTCGGGGTTCGGGGGATCGGGAGGCGCGGGTCGGAGAGGACGTAGGAGACCCCGGCCGCCTGGTATCCGGCAAGGTTTGTGACGAGCTCGCTAGCGGGGTTTGTCGGCGTTCCCGGCGGTCCGCCGTAGGTTCCCGTGAACAGCGTTGGGTACGCGACCTGGTCGAGGCGTGTGTCGACGTATCTGTGGAAGTTTTCGAGCACGGCCCCATCGTTGGTGTCGAGCTCGCCAAGTGACCAGTAGGAGCCGTAATTGGGCGCCATCGGCCCCAGCGTGAACAGACGGGCGGTCCCGAGGTGGCGCTGCAGGTATTGAACCGCCCGTGTGTCGATTCGGAACGACCGTGAAGCCGACAGCTCGGGGACGTTGAACATCGCAAGCATGTCGATTGACAGGACGAGGGCAAGCGCCGCTCCGCGCGCCCTCGGCGAGCGCAGGACCCCAGCAGCGAGTGAGATCGCCAAGACCCCCGCCGCGGACCACGCGATCGAACCGCCACCGTAGTGGCCGTTTGAAAAGGTCAGAGGGCCACCGCCGGGCAGACCGCCTGGGCCGAGCGCCATCCGGAGGTTCTCCGATCCTTTCCACACGGCGACCAAAACACCGGCGGACACGAGGCATGCCCCAACAATGACGCTACGTCGAGGACTGCGGATCGCGTCGTCGATCCCGAGTGCCGCGAGCACGATGACCGACAGCTCCAGGATCGGGGCCGCGTAGCGAAAGAACTGGACGTTCTGCATGCCAGGGAACACCCCGAAGACGTGGCCGAGTAGCGGCACCTGCCCGTAGCTCCGCGCGAACACGAGTACAGCGAACGTCGCGAGCGTGATCCGCAAGCTGCGTCGCTCGCGCCCGAAGACCCCCCAGATAACCAGCGCGAGCAGCGACATCGTGATGTAACCACCGACAAAGTCCCACTGGAAAGTGAGCACTCTGGCCTTGTCGGCGAAGGTGAAGATTGGTCCGTAGATGTACGGGACAAGCAGCTGGGCGATGCCCTGGGCGGGCAGGTGCAGGGCGCCGTAACCGCCGCCGGAGTGACCGGCAAGAAAGGCATGCGTGGTGAAGTCCACGAACGCGATCGCCAGCGGGGCGGACAGGAGCCCAGCGACCCCCGTCCCGATCGCGACCTTCTGGGCAAACAGCTTGCGCTGGGCGGACGTGAGGCCGCCGATCAGGCGCCAGCCGAACCAGACGAGGCACATCAGCGAATCGAGATATGTCGTCTCCGGAAAGCCGGCGAGAAACGAGAGGGCCCCGGCGAGGGCGAGCAGATGCCAGCCACCGTGGCGATTCCCGATCGTGGCCGCCCGCGCACGCTCGATCCCGAGCAGCACGAGTGGCAGGAACGCCACCGGATTGAACGTCGCGTGCTGCAGCCATGAGAACGTGCCGTTCAGAGCGAACGCGGCGGCTCCGGCCAGGCATGCGAACCACGCCAGCCCCACCCGACGCAGGAGAAAATACGTGGCCAGCCCGGCGACGATCTCGAGCAGGATGTGAAGATAGAGCTGGCCATTTGAGAGCAGCAGCAGGATGTTGGGCGGGAACAGAGCCCCGGACTGCATCTCGCCCGCGAGCGGCATCCCCGTCCCTTCGTACGGATTCCACCACGGGAGGTGGCCGTGAACGAGATCGAGCATCGCCCGGTGCCCAAGCGCCTGCGCGGTGTAACCGATGTTCGGATCGATCGTTTGCTCCCCTGGGACAAATCCCGGCTTTCTTTCGAACGAAAGCCCGCTGTAGAACCCGAGCGGGTTCGGCTTTGTGATGCCGAGCAGGTGGACGCCATTGGCCGCCAGAACCAGGATGACGATTGCGATCACCGCCCACCCGTTCGGGGAAATCCGGCGGGCGATCGCTCGCACGTCAAGCTCGGCAGCTAACGAACCAAGCCCCCCAAGGTTGCGGGCACTCGGTGGACGCTCCGTCCTGTTGATCCCCCGCCAATCCTCGACCGCACGCAACGTCGGCCGAAATCTACGCAATGCACTGACTTGCAGTTCAGCCACGGTGGGGCCGCCCGACTGCCTGCTCTATAAGTAGACGCATGGCGGAACTTCCGAGCCGCGTCCAAATTCGCGAGGTCGGTCCCCGCGACGGCTTTCAGAACGAGCCCGAGGTGATCCCCACGGGGGAGAAGCTCAGGCTGATCGAGATGTTGGGGGCCAGCGGTCTGCAGCGGATCGAGGTCACGAGCTTCGTTCGTCCCGACGTCATCCCGCAGCTCGCGGACGCCGAACAGGTTCTGGAGGGCGTCAGGCTCCCGCCCGAGGTATCGGTCAGCGTGCTGATCCCCAACGAGCGGGGGCTGGAGAGGGCTCTGCGGCATCGTGACCGCTTTCAGGAGATCAACGGCTTTCTGTCCGCCTCGGAGACCCACAACCGGAAGAACGTTGGACGGGCGATCGAGGAGTCGCTTGCCGGGCTCGAGCGGACGTTTGCCCGCGCGCGGTCGGAGGGGCTGCAGTGCGAGGGCGTGATCTCAGTGTCATTCGGCTGCCCCTACGAGGGGCACGTTCCAATGGAGCGAGTCCTGTCCATCGCCCGCCGCCTGGTCGACTCCGGCGCGGAGGAAATCGGTTTCGGCGACACAACCGGAATGGCCAACCCGCTCCAGGTGCGCGAGTTCTTTGCCGCTGCTTTCGAGGCTCTGTCCGGCGTGGAGCTGACGGCCCATTTCCACAACACGCGCGGCCAAGGGCTGGCCAACGTCCTCGCCGCGCTCGAAACCGGAATCGAGAGCTTTGAGTCCTCGTTCGGGGAGCTCGGTGGCTGTCCGGTGCCGCCCGGGGCGACCGGCAACATCGCCACCGAGGACCTGGTCTCGATGCTCCACGAGATGGGTATCGAAACGGGGATAGACCTGGCGGCGCTGGTGGAAGCATCGCGTGCAGCGCAGGCAGTGCTCGGTCGTCCGCTGGGAAGCCACGTGCTGACGGCAGGGCCGGTCGATTGGGCGGATCTCTAGGGTCTATCCCGCTGTGACGGACGTCGATCACACCGAAGCGCTGGACGACGCGACCTCGCACGCGGTCGCCGGCGGTCCAGAGCGCCATCATCAGAAGGCGGCGGAGCAGGGCAAGCTCCCCGTGCGCGAGCGGGTGGGAAGGCTCCTGGATCCCGACTCGTTTGCGGAGGAAGGTCTGCTTGCAAGCTGGGAGCTGGAGGGACAGGGAGCGGAGGGCGTCGTGACCGGGTTGGGGACCGTCGGGGGACGGACCGTTGCTGTGATGGCCAACGACCCGACGGTCAAGGCCGGCTCCTGGGCCCCCAAGACGGTGGAGAAGATCCTTCGGATCCAGGAGCGGGCGCTGGCCCTGCGCTGCCCGCTCGTGTACCTCGTGGATTCAGCCGGAGCCCGGATCAACGAGCAGGTGCAGATGTTCCCGGGGCGTCGGCACGCCGGACGGATCTTCTTCAACGAGGTCAGGCTCTCGGGGGTGGTCCCCCAGGTGTGCGTGCTGTTCGGGCCCAGCGCCGCTGGCGGCGCCTACATCCCGGCGTTCTGCGACGTGGTGATCATGCGCGACGGCAACGCCTCCATGTACCTGGGCTCGCCGCGCATGGCGGAGATGGTGATCGGCGAGAAGGTGACGCTCGAGGAGATGGGCGGCGCCCGCATGCACACCTCGCAGAGCGGCGTCGGGCACGTGCTCGTGAAAACGGATGAGGAGGGGATCGACGCCGCGCGGCGATACCTCAGCTATTTCCCCGCATCGTTCGCGCTCGAGGCGCCCGGCGCGCCGCCGGCGGAGCCCGAGTCAGAGCGACCGATCGGCGAGCTGATCCCCGAGGACGAGAACAAGCCGTTCGACATGCGCGAGCTGCTGGACGCGCTGGTGGACGCGGGATCGTTCCTGGAGATCCACGCCCGCTGGGCGCGCGAGGTGATCGTCGGCTATGCGCGGCTCGATGGTCGGGCGATCGGAATCGTCGCCAACCAACCCAAGGTCAAGGGAGGGGTCCTGTTCGTTGACTCCTCGGATAAATGCGCGCGGTTCATCTGGACCTGCAACGCGTTCAACATTCCACTGCTGTTCCTGGCCGATGTGCCCGGTTTCATGATCGGCACCCAGGTCGAGCGCCACGGGATCATCCGCCATGGAGCCAAGATGATCAGCGCCGTGTCGGAGGCGACGGTCCCCAAGATCTCCGTGATCGTGCGAAAGGCCTACGGGGCCGGGTTGTACGCCATGGCCGGTCCGGCGTTCGACCCCGACTGCTGCCTCGCGCTGCCGACCGCGTCGATCGCGGTGATGGGACCCGAGGCCGCGATCAACGCCGTGTACTACAACCAGCTTCAGGCGATTTCCGACGAATCCGAGCGCGCGGCGCGCACGGAGGAACTGCGTCGCGAGTATTCGGATGACATCGACATCCTCCACCTCGCCTCCGAACTGGTGGTAGATGCTGTCATACAGCCGTCCGATCTGAGGGCGGAGCTGGTCCGGCGCTTCGCCCGGGTGGAGGGCAAAAGACGGGAATGGCCGGACAAGAACAACCCCGTCACGCCGGTGTAGCACGGCGTGGAGCCGGGTCACTTCCGTTCTTTGGCGTAGCCGCGGCCGGGCGGTTTGCGAGGTAGGCGTCGATCGCATCGACAAGCGCGAGCCCGAACTCGACCACCCGGTCGACGCTGCCTGCGTCGACCCGGTCGGGAGAGTCGACCGCTTGATGCGAGCGGGGAATCAGCCCCTGTTGATCGAAAGCGCCAACGGCGATCGCGGGCAGCCGCTTCGATCGGGCCGGCAGTGCGGGAGCGGTCCCCCGGCCGCGGTGTGACCGTGCGTTCAGATGCGGGTTCTCGGCGGCGACCGCCGATGCCAGGCCGCGGAGCTGCTTGAAGTAGCCGACGGGAACTAGGGGTCCATCGCTCACCAGCCACGAGGGATCACCCTGACCGCAGGCGCCAAGCCCGATGACGATCGTCTCGGAAGCCCTGTGGGTATCGCGGCGGGCTCCCAGGAAGCGGCGCAAGCCGATCGCTCCACAGTCGCCGGCTCCTTGCAGCATGAGCTCCACCTCGAGCCGGCGCGGAGGGGAGACGTCCAGCGCGCGGACGAGGGCGACCGCCGCGGCGACGCCGCTGGCGTTGTCGTTGGCTGCCGGCCCGAAGCGGGCAGTTCCCTGCTCGAGCAGCAGCGCCAGCGCGACCACGAGCGCCACCGTGGGCGGCAGCTGGGCCAGGCCGATCGTCGTTCCCTTGTCCCCGTCCACCCGCAGGATCGTGACTGCGAGCACCCACACGAGCACGAGTGCCAACCACCCGAGCCACCCCGGGCCGGCGCGGCCTGTGAAGCGCGCGAGCCAGGCCGCCGCTGACCGCAGGGGGTTTCGGTAAACCAGCCCGGTCCGCCCTGCGTCGTAGTTGGCGGTGACGACCAGGCGTACGCGTTCGCTGGCATCTCGGCCCAAGACGACGTTCTGGCTTGCGTGCTCCGGCGTCAGGCGCCGCCCGAGCGAGACGCCGGTGGCGCCGTCGGCGAGCAGCGACAGGAGCGCGACGAGGATCAGCGCCCCGCCGGCGCGTGGCTCGCTCACAGCGATGAGGCTTCCGGCCAGTCCGAGCGCGCTGTGCCAGGCGTGCGCCAAGGCCCAATTCGGACGGCACCAGAATGGTTCCGGCCGTGCGTCGCGTTGCGAGCTAGAGAGCTGCGTCGCCAGCCACCGCGCGGCCCGGCGCTCGGCGTCCGTGCCCGCTCCGCGGCCTTCGAAGCTCGCAAGCGAGGCGATCGTCTCGGCCGGGCGCATGTCGCGGGCATGCTAGAACCGCGGCGATGAGCGACGCTGCAGCCGGGACGGCCAGGGACGCGGAGCTCCTGGCAGTGGCGCTCGAGGCAGCCAATGCGGCCGCTCCCGAGCTGATGAGTCGATTTGGGTCCCAGCGCCGGGTAAGCAGCAAGAGCACACCCACCGATCTCGTCTCCGATGCGGATATCGCGGCCGAGACGGTGATCCGCGAGCTGCTTGCCTCCCGGCGGCCGGACGACGCGATCCTGGCCGAAGAGGGGGGCGCAAGCGGTGAGGGAGCGCTTCGGTGGCTGATCGACCCCCTCGACGGGACCATCAACTTCCTGTTCGGGATCCCGGTGTTCGCGGTCAGCGTGGCGTGCGAGGACGAGGCGGGGTCGATCGCCGGAGTGGTGCTCGACCCGGTCCACGACGAGTGCTTCACGGCGACGCGCTCTGGCCCACCGAAGCTGAACGGGGAGGAGATCGTCGTCGAACAGCGCGCGTCGGAGCTAGCTCTGGCGATGGTGGCCACGGGGTTCGCGTACGACGCTTCGGTGCGGGCGCGCCAGGGCGCGGTGGGCTCGCGGGTCCTGCCGCGAGTGCGCGACATCAGGCGCGCGGGCGCCGCCGCGATAGATCTCTGCTGGTGCGCCTGCGGCCGCTTTGACGCCTACTACGAACGCGGGCTGAAGGCCTGGGACCTCGCGGCCGGAGGATTGATCGCCGAGCGTGCGGGGCTCGTGCTGCGCGAGCTGCCGCAGGAGGGCGAGGACCCGGCCGGGGTTGTGGTGGGGCCGGAGGGGCTGGTGGACGAGCTGTGGGAGCTCGTCGCGACGTAGGCGCAGTCACGGGCGGCCAGCCGCAGCTGGTGTGCGCCCGCTTGCGGGTGGCGCCCGTCATTCATTCACTTCTCCGCGATTACACTCGCAAACTGAGACGCGGCGGTGGAGGAACGGCAGACTCGATGCCCTCAAAAGGCATTGTCCGAAAGGACGTGTGGGTTCGAATCCCACCCGCCGCACTCCTTGCCGGCCGGTAGACCGTGGATCGACTGGCTAAGCGGCGGTGGGCTCGGCCGGAGGCACGATCGGCGGGCGGCCGCGGGGGGTCGCCCCCGCCCGCCGG
>DAIPIC010000011.1:1300-2735 GCA_036771025.1 Solirubrobacteraceae bacterium | reverse complement strand
ATCGGGACCTCGATCTCCACGTTCCAGCCTTGGGTAAACGCGCGCATCCCGAAGATGATGAGAAGCGCCTGCACGGGGATGAGCAAAACGACCAAGAGGCCCAGGAAGTCTGGACTCAGTCCCTTCCCGCCGAAGACGGAATGCGGGGCCCCGAACCCGGTGGTGTTCCGGTCGAACCAGCTGGTCGCCGACCCGGATCCGAACTGGCCGGTTCCTGCGATCAGCGTCACGAGCAGCAGCAGAATCGCGAGCGCTGCGGCGATCGGCAGGACGCCCCGGTTCCACCGCCAGACGTAGTACGCGATCACGAGATAGAGGAAGCACCAGGCGAAGTTGAGGGGCTTCAGGCCCTGAAGCTTCGACCATCCACCGAACGTGATGATCAACATCAAGCCGATGGACACGAGCAGGATCAGGACGACGATCGCCTTCATCGTCTTGGCGGCCACCTTGTCCCTATTCGGATGGATGACCGTGTAGCCCGGGGGCAGCGTGCGCGGCGGGGGCATGGTGCGGACGATAACTCGTCAGACGGGCGTTTGCAGCAGTTCTCCGATCCGACGGCGCAGCTTGTGTGTCAGGCGTCCCAGCCTAGAATCGACGATCCCGCGGGCGTGGCGCAATTGGTTGACGCGCCGGCTTTAGGTGCCGGTGGGCGAAAGCCCTTGGGGGTTCGAGTCCCTCCGCCCGCACTCAATCGTGGTCACCGCGATTCCTATCGTTTCGGCCCTACGATCCGCTCCATAAGCGCCACGCTCTTCCAATGCGAGATGGAAAGGTTCGGTGGTTCGATTGCGTGACTCGGACGCCGAGCAGGTAGCTGTAGGCGACCGGGTCAGACACGTCCCATGGATCAGTGATATGAGCGAACGGCGGCAACTCTCGGTGCCGCCAGCGCTGGACGGTGGACCGGTTGATGCCAGTCCGCGCAGCGATCTTGTAGTCGCTCATCCCGACCGCCGCGAGTTCCTTGACCCGACAGAACCGCTCCGTTGTCGAATCCATAACGAACATATGTTCCGACGCTCATCGGACGGAACTCGCGGCTACCATCAGGCCTCCCAGGGGAGTGAGCTAGTGGTTACGCGCATGGTCTCCAAAACCATGAACCCGGGTTCGAATCCCGGCTCCCCTGCTTGAACGGCTGCGCATCGAATTGGTAAGCCGGTGAACTGGCGTAGCACCCGGCGGTCTCCAAATGGCGCTGGCACCTCTGGCCGATGAAAACCCACACCGTCCACCGCACCTTCAACACCGACCGCCGGCGAGAGTTCGTCCGCATCACGGATGACGTCGCTGACGCCGTGGATGCCGCCGGGATACGGGAGGGGATGGTTCTGGTGTCCGCGATGCACATCACTGCGGGCGTATGGGTCAACGACGACGAGCCCGGGATCCAGACCGATGCGCTGGAGTGGCTCCCCCAACTTTCCCC
>DAIPIC010000011.1:0-1290 GCA_036771025.1 Solirubrobacteraceae bacterium | reverse complement strand
GACAAGCTTGCCCCGCCGAGCTGGCAGGAGCCGGACGGCGAAGTGGCCGGCGCCCTGCTTCCGAATCCCGGGGACTACCGTCACCACCGCGGCGGCGAGGACAACGGCGACGCCCACCTGAAGAACCTCCTCGTCCACCACCAGGTGATCGTCCCCGTGACCGATGGACGACTCGACCTCGGTCCCTGGCAGCAGGTGTTCTACTGCGAATTCGACGGCGGCCGGCCGAAGCGGCTCGTGATCAAGGTGATGGGGGAGTAGCGGTTGGACTCCTCGCGCGTGTTCGCCGACGGCATGCTCGAGGGACGGGTCGCGATCATCACCGGCGGTGGCACGAACCTCGGTAAGGCTGCCGCGCAGGAGCTCGCGCGGTGTGGGGCATCAGTGGTGATCGCAGGTCGTCGCGAGGAGGTCCTCCAGACCGCGGCCGAGGAAATCGGAGAGCGCTGCTCGTGGGCCGCGGGGGACATTCGAGAGCGAGCGGGGGCGCAGCACATCGTCACCTCCGCCCTCGAGAGATACGGCCACCTCGACTTTTTGCTCAACAACGCCGGAGGGCAGTACTTCGTCCCCGCCGAGAACATCGCGAACAAGGGCTGGCGGGCCGTGCAGCGGCTGAACGTCGAGGGGACGCTCGCGATGTGCGAAGCGGCCTACGAGCTCGGGATGCGCCCGGCTGGCGACGGAACGATCGTCAACGTCACGGTCTCGCCGCACCATGGAATGCCCGCGATGGCGCACACAGGCGTCGCCCGCGCGGCCGTCGAAGCGCTGACCCGCGAGCTCGCGCAGCGCTGGTCTGGCGATGGGGTGTCGGTATGCGCGGTCGCGCTCGGACGTTTCGCGACGGAATCGCTCCGCAAGTATCCGGCCGAGCTTTGGCGGCGCGCGGCGAGGAGCGTGCCTTTGCAGCGCTTAGGAGACGTCGAGGAGTACGGATGGCTAGTGGCGTTGCTGGCGTCGCCCCTGGGGCGCGCATGTTCCGGCTCGGTCGTCACTCTCGATGGAGCTCTCGACAACTGGCCGGGTCCATGGCCGCCGGAAGAGCTGGTGAGGGACGGCGAGGTCCCGACAGAGGAGCGACGTTCTGTGGGATGACCGATCGGGCGGCCGGGCCGGCACCCGGCCGGGGTAGCATGGTGCTGTCGGTCCGCGGGCGAAGTGTTAACGGCTGCACGAGAGCCTTCCAAGCTCTAGGAACGGGTTCGAGTCCCGTCGCCCGCTCTCCCGAGCCGTAGAATCCCCTCGGCCACGGGGAGTGGCGCAGTCTGGTAGCGCACCCGGCTGGGG
>DAIPIC010000010.1:0-39521 GCA_036771025.1 Solirubrobacteraceae bacterium | reverse complement strand
CCGCACGGACGTGGTCGTGGCAACGATCCCGTTTCACGTTCACGACTGAACTAGCGCCTTACGCGGGTCCCGACCTGCGCGGTCGAGTGGAAGCTCTGTGAGACGACCGCGAACGCCGGCTTCGTCTGGCCATTCTGGTCGAACAGCCCCTTGCCGTTTGTGGACGTGTTCGGATACGGGTTGGCGCCGTTGTAGCCCGGATAGGACGCGAAGTCCTGGAGGATCTGGACCAGCGCTCCCGCCAGCCATGGCTTTGAGGCGAACACCCCGAGGTGGTAGGCAAGATTGTTCGACTGGAACTGGTACGTCCCGTACTCCTCGACCGGGCCATTTCGGTTGCCGTCGAACCCGAACTCGGTGACGAACAGGGCCTTGGTCGGATAACAGGCGTGGAAGGAGTCAAGGAACGGCCCGAGCTGAGCGCGGTCATCGGTGCTGCCGCCGCCCTCATTGAACAGACCGAAGTACTCGTTGCCCCCGATCACGTCGAGAGGGCGGTAGGCCGACGAGCAGGGCTGGCCGCCCCAGGTGGGAATCGCGATCCCGACCGGGCGCGTGGGGTCGAGGCGGTGGACGAGCCGGGTGGCGGTCTTGATGTATGTCGCCTCGGCGCCGACCGGCGGCGTGGGCAGCTCATTGCCGATGCTCCACACCAGGATCGATGGGTGATTCTGGTTCTCGAGCACGTTCTTGGTCAGAAGCTGGCGGGCCTGAGCCTGCGTGCTCGGCTGGCGCAGGATGGCGCTCGGGATCCCGAAGGCGGGGACCTCGGACCAGATCAGGATCCCGTCACGGTCGGCGAGCTCTTCCATCAGCGGGCCGACCGGGTAGTGGGTGCGGATGATGGTCGCTCCCACCTGGCGTGCGTATCCCAGCAGGGTCTCGGTCTGCCCCGGGCTGAGCGCACCTCCGGAGTTCACGTTCTGCTCCTGCAGGTCCACGCCCCGTAGATGGAGTAGCCGGCCGTTCAGCAGCAGGCGGCCGTTCTTGACCGCGACACTGCGGATGCCGGAGTAGTCGAGGTAGCCTCCGAGTGCCCGCCCGTGGGCATCGGTAAGGGTGAGCACCGCCTTGTAGAGAGCCGGGTTGCCGGGCGTCCACAACCGGGGGCGGGCGATCCGGACCGTGGCCCGGACCATCGTGGTGGCGTGGGGCCCGATCGTGACGCGCTTGAAGTTGACCGGCAGCCGTCCATAGGAGCCGCGCAGCTGCACCGTCTGGGGAACGCCGGTGACGTTGTGCAGCCGCGCTTGCTCGGAGACGGTGGCAGCGCACCCCGGACACGGCAGAAGCGGCCTGATCTGCACCTGCTGGAGATCGACCTTGGACACCGCTCGCAGGTAGACCTCGCGCAGGATCCCGCCGAAGTTCCACCAGTTGCTGCCAGGCCCCGGCGGAAGGGAGTTGGGAGTAGTTCGGTTATCGATCCGTATGACGAGCGTGTTGACGCCGCCGTGCAGGCCGCCCAGGTTCACCTCCCACGGCAAAAACGCGCCTCCGTGGGTGGCGATCTGCCGTCCGTTCAGCCAGACCGTGGCGTAATAGTTGACCGACTCGAAGCGCAGGATCCAGTGTTGGAAAGCGGTGGGGACGTAGCGGGGGAACGCATTCGCCGGCAGCGTGAAGTCGCGGCGGTACCAGCCGACGTAGCCCAACCAGCTCTGATCGGAGAGGTCGCCGGCGTTGTATGCGTTCGGCACCGAGACCGGGCCCCAGCCGTTGGTGGAGGAGGTCGGCTGGGACCAGCCCTGCGAGAGTCCGACATTGCCCCGATCGGCGCGGTACAGCCACGGCCCACCGAGCAGGTAGCGGCCGGTCTGCCCGTCGGTGGCGACGACCGACTGGGTGGGAGCCGAGGGCTGGTAAGAGGGCGGCTGAGCGCGCGCGGTGACCGCCGCCCCGAGCGACAGCAGCAGACATAGGGCTAGCGGGCGGATGACCACGTTCAGCGACATGTCAACACCGTGCAGCGCCGAGTGTTTCGGTATAGCGCCCCCCGTTGGCCACGGCGGGACCCGTATTGCTGCAAACGGACGTCCCGAGCCGGCCGGATAATGCGCGGGCGGATGGGCCCCAGACGTGAACACGTGCAGCGAGTGGTGCGCATGATCGCGCGCCGGGCGGGGCTGGACACCGTGCGCGCCGACTTCAACAGCCCGCTGGTGGACCCCGCTCAGCTGCCCGCGGCGATCTGGAACCGCGCTGCCCCCACGCCCGGTCTGGAGCTCGACCTGGAAGGCCAGCTCGAGCTCATCGAGAAGCGGCTGCTGCCGCTTGTGGGGGACTTCCAGGTGCCCCAGAACCCTTGGTACGGGCCGATGGACGCCGATGTCCTGGTGGGAATGGTTCGTTCGCTGCGACCATCGCGCGTGCTCGAGCTGGGATCCGGCTATTCGTCGCTCGTGATCCAGGAGGCGATCGAGGATGGTGCGGCCCACCAGATCGTCGACCCGTGGCCGTCGCCCCTGCTGGCACGACTCGCCGGGCGGGTCACGGTCCGCCCGGAATCAGCGGCCACCGTGTCCCGGGATCTGTTCGACGCGCTGGGCGAAGGCGACATCCTGTTCGTCGATACGAGCCACACGGTCCGCCCCGGGGGCGAGGTGGTGCGGCTGGTGCTCGAGGTGCTGCCGGAGCTGAGTCGGGGCGTGGTCGTGCAGTTCCACGACTTCTTCAGGCCGTTCGAATATCCCCGCGTGCTGTACGACGAATTCGACGTCCACTGGCAGGAGCACTACCTGCTGCAGGCCTTTCTGGCGTACAACCCGGGCCTCGAGATCCTGTGCGCAAATCACGCGCTGTGGCGGCTGCGGCGAGAGCGGGTCAAGAGGCTGTTTCCCGGGCTGCGAGAGGGGATGGAGCCGAGCGCGCTGTGGCTCAAGCGGCTGTGAGAGCCCGCGCGCCGTCCACCACTCGCGCCAGCTCTCGTTCCAGGGCCTCGTGAAATGTCCGAGCGCTGAACCGAGCCGCGGTCTCGGATCCGCCGGCGATCAATCGCTCCCGGAGCTCCGAGTCCGCGGCCAGGCGCCTGAGCGCTGCCGCCAGCGCGGTGGCGTCGCCGGGCGGGAACTGCAGGCAGTTGTAATCGTTCCGGAGGTACTCGGCCGCGCCTCCCCCCGCGCTCGATGCCACCACCGGCCGGCCCACGGCCATCGCCTCCAACGGCACCAGTCCCCAAGGCTCCCGCCATCTCACCGGAAACACGACGGCGTCGGCCGCGGCGTATTCCGCCGGCACCCGATTCGGAGGGCTGGACTGAAACCGCACTCGCTCCGATATCGACAGGCGGGCGCTGAGCTTCTTGAGCTCCGCGAGATGACGCCGGTCGCCATCCCCGTGGATCGTGAGGCCGGCCGAAGGGGGGAGGCCAGCCAGCGCCTCGATTGCCGTCGCGATTCCCTTGCGCGGATCGACCCGGCCGCAGTACAGCAGCCGCCAGCCCCAGCTCTCGGGCCTGCGGGATCGGAACAGCTCGAGGTCGACGCCGGGGTGGGCGACGGTGGCCCCAGCAAGCTTCAGTCCCGTTTGGCGAGCCGTCGTGAGCGTGTACCGGGAGTTGAACATCCAGTGGGCGGCGGCGTCGAGGTCGACGCGGCCGGGGACGCCGGCCACCCGCTCCGCCAGCGGAGCGGCCACGCCTCTGCGCCCACGCCAGAGCCTCGTCCATCGATCGACCTGCGGGCCGTACACCATCCAGTCATCTCCGACCGCGCCCAACGCCGGTACCCCGGCGCGGCGAACCTGCTCCAGCAGCGACAGCGACATGCCTCCCATCGCCCACCACAACGCCGCGTCGGGATCGAGCTCCTCGAGGTTTTGGGCCAGCACGGCGGCGTTGGCGCGCTCGAGCGCCACGGTCGCGCTGAGCCCCAGCGGCGGGAAATCGTGATCGCGCCAGTACCACTGGAGCTCCCGGCGCGTATCCGCGGGCGGCGGTCCGTCGGACGGGCGATCAGAGGGGTCGGGGACGGTCGTGAGGACCCGGACCTGATGGCCGCTTTCACGCAGCGCTTCCACGCCGCCGGCCGCAACCCGTTCGTGGCCGCCGATCGACCACGGGGGATAGCGGTTCGAGATCGCCAGGATCCTCATCGCCGCGACGGGGGACAGGTGAATCCGAACATCGCGGAGGGGCCTAGGAGATGACGGTGGCCGGCGGACGGTCCAGCAGCTGGCCGAGTGCCTCGCGAATCAGGCCCGCCTCGAGCTGCCAGGTGGCGATCGCCACCACGACCACATAAGTGGCGAGCTCGGCGAGTGCCTCCTCCAGCGTGTGGCCCGCGGGCTCGACCGCCCGCAGGAGCAGCACGGCGCCTGCGGCGGGGACCGTGGGCAGGAACGCTCGCGCGGCGTGCCGGAGGAAGTTGAAACCCGGGAACAAACGCTGGAGATAGAACGCTCGCAGGACCACGGCCACCATCGCCTGTGCGCCCATCCCGATGGCGAACCCCGGTAGCCCGATCACAAGGAGGAGCGGGATTCCCACCACAAGGAAGGCCGTGCAGGCGGCGAGGGCCACGACCATGATCGGTCGAGTGCGGTCGATCGCCCTGAAGTAGGCCGTCCAGTTGAAGCCCACGTGGTTGATGGCAGCGACGATCCCGTAGACCTCGAGGATCGTCACCGCCGGCCGCCAGCGCTCGCCGATGCCGAACCGGACGAGGTCGGAGCAGAAGAGCGTGATGCCCACGCCGAACGGAACGGCCCAGATGAGTGCCAGGCGATTCGATTTGACCAGCGATTCATAGAGAAGCTCCGTCCGGTCCCGCACGGCACATACGGCTGGGTAGAGCGCCCCGGTGATGAGCTCGTCCACGCGGTCGGTGAAGCTCGCCACATTGGTGGCCAGCGCGATCACCCCCACCGCGGCCACGCCAAGCTCGAGCTTGGCGGTGATGAAACCGCTCCAGGCCATGACGAAGATCGCGGCGCCGCTCACCAGCAGGGGTCCCGAGAACGACGTGTAGCTCGAGAGCGCCGCCCGGTGCCAGCGCAGGCGGATCTTGTAGGGAGAGCGCCACATGGAGGCCAGCGCCGAGGCCGTGGTGCCGGCAGCGATGCCGCCCACGAATGACCAATAGCCCGCTCCCCAGATCGCCAGCCCGATCGAGACGATGAACCCGACCACCGGATCGACGGCAGCCAGCAGCCTCTGACGGCCGAACTCCATCCGTCGCCAGTAGATCCACTGCGGCGCCTGGAACACCGTGATCAGGAAGATGAGCGCAAAGACCAGGCCCGGCGCCACGAGCTGCGGCAGCTTGTAGATCGCGGACAGCGCCGGCACCACTGCCGCGATGAGCAAGGCGCAGCCGAACGTGACCGCCAGCTCCATGGTGAACGCCTGCTGGAAGGCGAGCTCCTGATCTGGTTCCTCCTGCTGCACGAACTTGTCGCCGATCCCCGCCTGCTTGAACCAGACCAACGTGGTCAGCGAGACGACGATCACCCCCCACACGCCGTACTCCGCCTTGGAAATGAAGCCGGCGAGGATGATCCCCTTCAGCAGCCCAAGCACGCCAATACCGATGTCGAAGCCGGTGTTGATCAGCGTGCCGCGAGCGGCCCTGGTGCGAAGCGAGCCAGCGAACGAGAACCGCCCGCCGTAGCGCTCCTCAGCCATGGCGCAGCGCCCAGTCGTAGGGGATCTCCGCCGAGAACGGATCGCGCCGCTGTATCTCTTCGGGATCGTGGGCCGCGGTCGCGCAGTTGGCTACGAGCGCCGGGCCGGACCCCACGCCCTTGAAGCCATTCCACACGCCAGGGGGGATCGTGACGAGCGAATAGTTGAGCTCTCCCACGTGGAGTTCCTGCACCGCTCCGCGAGTGGGCGAGCCGTCGCGTTCGTCGTAGCACACGAGCTTCACCATCCCCAGCGGCACCGCGTAGTTGAGCGTCATGCGCTTGTGCAGGTGCCAGCCCTTGATGACGCCGGGGTAGACGAGCGAGAAATAGATCTCGCCGAACCGCTCGAACACCGGGTCGTCCTCTCGCAGCATGTGGAACACAGCGCCACGTTCGTCGGGAATACGCCGCAGCTGTGTGACCCGCACGTCGTGGATCATCGGAAGTGCTCCAGGCAGAAGCTGACCGTCTCGGAGATCGCATCCTCGAGCCGCCCGTTGACGGCCAGGCCGTGCTGCGCGGCCCGCCGCACCGACACTTGATACGGCTCGGGCTGCTCTCCGGCGGGCTCGGGCCCGCGGAGCCCAGGGCGGTCACCCGTTTGCTGTTCGAACGCGTCCTGGATGATGCCCGCCAGCTGACGGATTGTCCGGGGACGGCCCGAACCGAGGTTGTACGTTCCTGGAGGCAGCGCGCCGCCCGGGAGGCTGGCCTTCACCAGCACGGAGCAGACGTCATCGAGTGGCACGAAGTCACGCCACTGTACGCCCGACGAGCGCAGCTCGAGCCGGCCGGTCTCGGCCCCCTGGCGGCATAGATCGTTCGCCACGAGCGTCCAACGGTCCACGCGCGGATCGTAGGGCGCGCCGACCGAGTTTGTGAGGCGCAGCACGACCAGCTCGTAGGTGGCATCAGACAGCGACGCGGCCACGTGCTCAGAGGCCAGCCGAGAGATTCCATAAGCGGACCTCGGCTCCGGACGCATGTCCTCGCTCAGCGTGGCCCCGGGCACGATCCGAGCCCCGTATACATGCACGGTCGAGAGGTAGAGGAGCCGTCGCGTTCCGGCCGCGACGCAGGCCTCCGCCAGCCGCTCGGTCGCCACCACGGTGGCCGCGAGCGCCGCGGCGGGGGTACGGGCGGCGGCGATCTCGTTCTCGCCGGCAAGGTGCACGACGGTATCGACCCCCTCCAGCGCCGGCTTCAGCTTGGCCGCGGTGGCCTCGGATGACAGATCGCACACGTGCCGTTCGACCTCCAGCCAAGGGGCCGAGTTGCGGACGAGGGCGCGCACCCGGCCCCCTTTTGCCAGGAAGGCCTCCGTCAACCGGCCGCCGATGTAGCCGCCGGCACCAGTGATCAGCACCGTGCTCAGGCGCCTGACCTTAGAGGCTGTTTCAACGCCGACTCTGGATCGAGCGTCAGGCCACGGGTGGCTCTCATTCGGCGCGCTGGTGCCCCTGCGCGTATAGGCGCTCGCACAGCGGCGCGATTCCCAGATCCCAGTCGAACGGCTCGGCTGCGGCGCGGCAGGCGGCGATGGTGGCCGGCCGGCGAGCAAGCTTGAACCCGCGCAGGCAGGCCTCGGCCAGGCTCCGCGGGTCACGGGGGGCAGACAACTCACCGGTCACGCCAGGCTCGACGAGCTCCTGGGGCGCGCCATCGGTGGTGGCCACGATGGGGGTCCCGCACGCCAGCGACTCGACCAGCGCCATCCCGAAGGAGTCGTTGGTGGACGGAAGGCAGGTGATCCAGGCGCGGCCGTAGCGCTCGTGTTGGCGCTGCGCCTCGCCGACCCCCAGCACGCGCACGCGCGGGCGCGCAGCCGGCGGTCCTTCGGCGAGCAATTCGCTTGGGTCGCCGGGCCCGCTCAGCCAGAGCTCGACCTCAGGTTCGGAGGAGGCGATAAGCGGCAGCGCCGCCAGCAGCACCGCGACGCCCTTGCGCCGCTCGGTGACCGCTCCCGAAAAGAGGATCGCCGGTCTGGGGTAGCGTCGCTCGGCCGGCATGAAGGAACCGAGCGCAACGCCGCCCGGCACCACGACCCCATCGCTACGCCCGTAGTTTCTGGCCAGAGAGTCGACCGCGCTTTCGGACATACAGCTGTAGACGTCGACGTGGGCCACCACGGCGGACGCGGCGCGGGCGTTGATGAAGCCCTCTCCGGCCCACCAAGCGGGGTCCGGAAACCCCAGGTCGGTGATCATGGTCCTGTGGCCGGACCGTCGCCCGCGGGTGGCCAGGATGGACGCCAGGGCGTCGAATCGCCCCAAGGAATGGACCGCATCGAAGCGTGCACGCCTCAGGTGGGGCAGCAGCCGCAGACCGAAGTCCGCCTCATGGCGGTACTGGCCATCGAACAAGCGCCGCAGGCGAACGGTCCGCACCCCTCGCTCGACACTCACCCCGGCCCGTCGGGCGGCGGAGAAATGCACGACCTCGTGGCCGCGCCTGACGAGCGCCGCTGCGAGCTCCGCGGCGAAGCGCTCCGCGCCTCGTCGTACCTCGGGCCAGCAGAACGCGTGGGTGAGCGCGATGCGCACGGTCGGGCAGCGTAGCCATACAGTTCAGCCGCCCATGGTGGACCCGGTGGTCAGCGTAATCGTTCCCGCGCGCGACGCGCAGCACACACTCTTCCGGACGCTGCGAGCGCTTCGGGCGCAGGAGCTCGACGAGACATTCCAGGTGATCGTCGTCGATGACGGATCGACGGACCGGACCGCGGCGCTAGTGCGCGAAGCAGGGAGCGAAGTCAGTCTCCTGGAGCAACCGCCGCTGGGGCCCGCGGCGGCTCGCAATCTGGGCGTCCGCCACGCGCGGGGGGAGCTACTCGCGTTCTGCGACGCGGACGTGGTCCCGGTTCCGGGGTGGCTGGGCGCGGGGACGCGAGCGCTCCGGGACGCGGAGCTCGTGCAGGGGAGGGTGCTTCCGGATCCCGACACCTCGCTCGGGCCCTTCGACCGCACGATCTGGGTCACGCACGCCGCCGGGCTGTGGGAGACCGCCAACCTGTTTGTGCGCCGCGAACTGTTCGCGCGCGTAGGCGGGTTCGAGCAGTGGCTGCGCCCAAGGTCAGGCAAGGCGCTCGCCGAGGACGTCTGGTTTGGCTATCGGGCCGTTCGAGCCGGTGCCAGCACATCGTTCTGTGCCGAGGCCCTGGCCCACCACGCGGTCTTCCGCCGCGACTGGGGTCGCTACATCTCGGAGCACTGTCGGCTGCAGTACTTTCCCGCGATGGTCGGCCGCATGGGGGAGCTGCGGCAGACCTTTCTCTATCGGCGCACATTCCTGAACCGCCGAAGCGCGAGGTTCGACCTTGCGCTCGCGGCTGCCGCCTGCTCTCGCGCGCTGCGCTCTCCCTGGCCGCTGGCGGCTGCCCTGCCATACGCGCGCACGCTGCAAGCAGAAGCCATCCGAGCTCGACCGCTGGGCCCGCCCGCAGCGGCCGTCGCCGCCGCCGATTTGGCGGCCGATTTCGTGGGTCTGCTGGCGATGGCGTACGGAAGCGTCCGCTACCGCGCGCTGGTGGTCTGAGACTTACGCCGCGCCGGACCGAAAGGCATCCGTAGCCAGCCCCTGCGCAGCACCCAACCAACCCGCGGCCGGAGCTGGTCGGCGAAAGCCGGGGCGCGGCCGAACCGTTCGATGATTGCCGCTTCAAGCTCTTCGAACGGGTACTCAGCGATCGCCATCCGTTCGCGTGCGGGAACGGAACCTTCCCATGCATGGGCAAGCACGCGCTCCTCCCACGAGAGCTCCCGAGCCCACCTCGGCGGGACCTGCGCACGCCCGCGCGCGTGCAGCGAATGCCACTTCGGCAAGAACACGAGCTCGCCGTCCTGCAGCGTGCACAGCCAGCGGTGATGGGTGTGTCCGACCCAGGGGCCGCCCCCGAGCTCGGGGTTGCGCCAGGTCAGCTCGTCGAGGAGCGAGGGGACCTCGATGTACCCGGCGCGGGCCACCCGCGACATCTCCTCGCAGACTCGGATGGGATCGCGGACATCCTCGAGCGTGAACGTGCACACCGCGAAGTCGAAGAAATCGTCCGCAAACGGCCACGGTTCATGCGAGCAGATGTCGGCGAACACCCATGTGTCCGCGCTGAACCGAGCCGGTCCGGGTCCAACGCCATCGGGCGCCAGCGCCCCGCGCGAGTGGTAGGGCATCAGGTCGATCACCCAGTCCGCGCGGTTCACGGGCGCCGCCCAGCCGCCGACGTCGAGCACGAGCGCCTCATCCGGCAGCTCGTTGACCCGTCGGTGGCCTTCCGGCAGCATCAGATCTTTACGCTAACGACCGGTGGTTAGGATCGCCGGCTTCATGCATCGCATTCCGGCTCCGCCGCGCATTCGCCGCAGCCTGGACGCCCGTCGCCGCCGGCAGTTCGAGGCCCGGCTCTTCGGGCCGCAGCTGCTACGAGCCTTCGGGAGAGCGTTCCCAAGGGCCGCGTTCGTCGAGATAGGCGCCAACGACGGCATCCAGCATGATCACCTGCGGCTGATGATCCAGCAACTCGAGTGGCGGGGAGTGATGGTCGAACCGGTGCCCTACGTATTTGAACGGCTTCGCAACGCCTACCAGGGCAACGACCGGGTTTCGCTGGAGAATGTCGCGATCGCCGACCGCAACGGCCGCCTTCCCTTCTATCACCTCGCGGAGGCCGCCGATCATGAGCGGGAGGGTCTACCGCGGTGGTACGACGGGATCGGATCGTTCTCGCGCGAGGCAGTGCTTGGCCACTCCAGAGCGATTCCCGATATCGCGGCGCGACTGGTCGCGACCGACGTGCCTGCCCTCACCTTCGATGCCCTGTGCGCGAAGCACGGGCTCGAGTCCGTCGACCTCATTCTGATCGACGCCGAGGGATACGACCACGTGATCATCGCTGACATCGATTTCGGCCGCTACCGACCGGCGCTCGTGGTCTACGAGCACTATCACCTGCTCGCACGCGACCGCTCAGCGTGCCGAGAGCTGATGGGGCGATGCGGCTACGAGACCCGCGAGGAGGGGTTCGACACCTGGTGCCTGCGCGCAGACGCCGACGCGCTACTCGCCCAGACCTGGTGCACGACCCGGCCTGGTGCCCCGGGCCTTTATGCCGAGGACGAGAAATCGTGAGGGGGACGGGGCGACTGCGCGCGCTCGTCAAGCGCGGTCCAGGCCTGCCGGCGGAGCTTCGTCGCCACCCCAGCGAGGAGGACGTGCGCTACTTCTCGAAGCTCTACGACGACAGCGTTCCGCTACCGCCGGATGCGGAGAGCGAGCTCGTGCCCGACAACCCGCGACTCCTCGAGCTGCGTCGCGCGTACCAATCCCTCGAGCTGCCCGTCGGCGCCACCTCGCGATGGCACCGGCATGCCGTCGACTCTTTCCTCGACCTGCGCTGGTTCCGGGGCGAGTCCCTGTTTGTCTGGCACTACCGAGAGCTGCCGAGGATCAGCGAGCTCAAGTACTACATCTTCGCGCGGTACGTCCGGGACCGGGACGAGCTGAAGCTGCTCGACCGCCTCGAGGAGGATGGCGCGTTCGGCTGCTGGACGTTCTCGTACCCGGGCTGGGGCCGAGTAAGCCGGGACCTTCTGCAATCGGTCAACGAGATTTCGTTTCTTGAGCGCGAGCTTCGTTTGTCGCGCGAGGAAGGACTGCGCGTGCTTGACATCGGCGCCGGGTACGGGCGGCTCGGGCACCGCATGGCGCTCGGCCTCCACAACCTCGCGGATTACTGCTGCATCGACACGATCGCCGAGGCCACTTTTTTGAGCGAGTGGTACCTGCGCTACCGGGGCTGCACGCCTCCATGCAGGGTTGCCCGTCTCGACCGTCTGGACGATGAGATTCGTCGGCAGAAGTTCGGGCTCGCGATCAACATCCACAGCTTCTCGGAATGCCCGCTGCAGGCGGTGCGGTGGTGGATCTCCCTGATTTCCGAGCTTGAGGTGTCGCGTCTCCTGATCGTGCCCAACGATCCGAGCGACCTCCTGAGCACCGAGGAAGACGGTGGGCGGCGAGATTTCAGCGGGCTAATAGAAGCGGCAGGATATGAGCTCGTCAGCTCCGAGCCCGTGATCGACGACGAGGCCATCCGCGAGCTGATCCCGCTTCACGACCGGTTCCACCTGTTCGCCCGAGCGGCAGCGTGAGGCGGGTGAGCGAGCTTCACATCGCCTGCTCCGCGGACGAGAACTACGTGCCGCATAGCGCGGCAATGATTCACTCCGCGCTGGCCCACAGTGACCGTCTCGTGGTCCACTATCTCCACGGAGCCGGGTTCTCCTCGGATGACGCCGCTCGCCTTGGCCGGATGTTCGAGCGGCCCGGACAGCGGATCGTGTTTCACGAGATCGCCGACGACCGGATCGACGGGTTGCGTATCGAGCAGGACTTCGGGCCGACGATGTGGTACCGGATCCTACTTCCGGAGTTGCTCCTAGACGTGGAGCGGGTTCTCTACCTCGACGTCGACACGCTGGTCCTCGACCGTCTCGACCCCTTGTGGGAGCTCGAGCTGGGCCCCAGCCTGCTGGCCGCGGTCAGAAACGTGTTCATGCCTTACCACCGCCAGCGGGCGGCGGATCTGGGGATGGAGGCGTCCGGCTACTTCAACAGCGGCGTCCTCCTGATGAACCTCGAGCAGATGCGAAACGACAGATTCACCGACATCGTGTACGCGCTGGCCAGGAGAAGAGCGCGGGAGCTGGATTGGCCCGATCAGGATGCACTGAACCTCGCGGCGCGGCACCGCTGGATGGCGCTTCAACCGCGCTGGAACGTCATGAACAGCGTGGTCATGCATCCCGAGCTCGCCGCCGATGCGCTCGGCGCAGCCGAGGTCGACGAGGCGCTGGCGGCGCCCGCGATCCGTCACTTCGAGGGACCCGAGTTCAACAAGCCGTGGCATGCTCAGCACGGACGTCGCGGCCGGCGGCTGTACCGTGCCCACCGGCGCGCAACGCCTTGGCCCCGGTACTCGTTGGACGGCGATACCGGTTGGCGGAAGATCAAGCGCCTGGGAGGCATATTGCGGGTCTGAGATGCGCGATGAATCCTCTCCGCTGCAGTTCTCGAATGATCGCTCGAACTTGCGATCGGCTCCGCCATGGCATCCGCTGGCCTACATCGTGCGGGAGCTGCCCCGCCGCCTAAGACGGCTTGCCCGCGAGCTGGGCTGCCCGCCGGACGGCAGGGTGCTCGACTACGGATGCGCCGAAACGCCCTACCGACGATTCTTTCCCTCCAGCGTGCACTACATCGCGGCCGACCTACCGGGCAACCCGGATGCCACCGCCACGATCAACGAGGACGGCACGCTGCCCGTGGAGGACGCCAGCGTCGACGCGGTGCTATCGACACAGGTGCTGGAGCACGTCCTCGATCCGGAGCTCTACCTGCGGGAGTGCTACCGCGTGCTGCGCCCGGGGGGACGACTCCTGCTCTCGACGCACGGCTTGATGGTCTACCACCCGGATCCAGATGACTACTGGCGTTGGACTTGCGCGGGGCTGCGCCACGCCATAACGCGAGCCGGGCTCACGGTTGTGCTCTTTGAAGGGATCATGGGGCTGAGTGCCAGCGGGCTGCAACTGCTCCAGGACGGTGTGTATCCCCGTCTGCCAGCAGTCCTGAGACCGCTCGCGGCGTTGGTCTTCCAGACCCTGATCGCGATCGCTGACCGCCTCGAGCGACCATCCAGTCGTGACCTCAACGCGCTCGTCTTCGCGCTGGTTGCCGTCAAGCCTTGACCGCCACCCTGCCCGTGTAATCCACCCGGCTCAGCAGCAGGGGCGGATGCTCTGAGGCGAAGTACTCGTCGACTGCGCGCCGGGCTCCTTCCCAGTGACCATAGTCGTCGATCATCAGTACCCCCCCAGGCGCCAGGCGCGGGAACAGATGCTCGAGCTCATGGCGGGTTGACTCGTACCAGTCGGTGTCCAGGCGCAGGAGCGCCAGCCGCGCCGGTGCTTGCGCTGGAACCGTCTGCTCGACCGGGCCGCGCACGAAATGGAGCAGGTCATGGGGATACCCGGTGTTCAGCAACAGCGCTCGCACGCTGTCCTCGTTGAACACGCCTGGGTCGAATAGCTCGGGCCACGCTCGCCGTTGGCTGCGTGCTGCGTCCTGCCAGGTCTCGAGCGCGGGACGGTCGAGGCCAGAGACGTCGGCCTCGGTCGGAGGCGTCATTCCCTCAAACGTGTCGTACAGGTAGATCTCTCGGGTCTGCTGGCCGAGCTCCTGGAGCGTTAGCGCCATCGCCAGCACCGCTCCGCCTCGCCAGACGCCGCATTCCGCGAACGGCCCTTCTATGCCACGGGCGATGCAGTACCTCACGGCGTCGACGACCGCCAGCAGACGCGGCACCCCCGCGATCGAGTAGGGCAGTGCGCGCTCGACAATGGCTCGATCCGCGGAGGAGGCATGCTGAAGGAGAGGATTCACTCCAGCGGCAGATGGATCGCGCTCGAGCACCCGACGACCGCGAGAGACCAGACGGCGCAGGACCGTGGACACCTTGCCCGAGTCTAGTTCTACGGTCGCGGCCGTGGATTGCGACCCGCGGCCGCCAGCTCCCGGGACGGCGATCGGGTTTAACCTGCCGCTGTGGCGGCGACCGCGACCAGGCAACCGCAGCCGGGGACAGCGGGCCGCGTGCCTACCACCGCCAGGGTCGCCAACGTTGATGTGCTGCGCGCCGTCGCCGCCCTGGCTGTACTGGTAATCCACGCCTACGCGCTCGGTGGGCGAGCGGCTCCGGTCCGAGCCCAATATTGGTATGACGTCCCGCTCATCAACCTGGCCAGTGGGGTGTGGTTGTTCTTCGCGATCAGCGGCTATGTGATTGCCCGCCCCTTCATCGACCGCTTGCTGAGCAGCGAGTCGCCCCCGGCGATCGTCCCCTACGCGTTGCGTCGCGCATTTCGGATCTTCCCGCTGTACTGGGTCGCGCTGACGCTCGTGATCGCGCTCGAGGGCTTGGGCGGGACCCGGTGGTGGCAGCTCTTATTCCACTACCTGCTGCTCAACAACCTGATCCCTGGCCGTCAGGAGGCGCTGTTTTCGGTGGCGTGGACACTTACGCTCGAAGTCCTGTTCTACATCGCCGTCCCGGTCATGGCGAGCCTCATCGCGACCGCACGCCGGCCCATCCGCGCCGAACGGCTGGCGGCGCTCGTTCTCGCCAGCTGGGCACTGAGCATCGTCTTCTGTGTGTTGGCCGACCTACAGAGGTATGGAGAGATCGGTCTGTGGCTCCGCGGCTCGTTTCCGGCCATGTGGCAGATGTTCTGTCCCGGCATCCTTCTGGCGATTGGCCCCCACCTGACCGACAGGCGATGGCGGGCCTGGGTGGTGGAGTTTCCGCGGCGACCCGTAGCGCTCCCTCTGGCAGTGGGTGCCCTGCTGGTAGCGGCGACCCTGTTTGCCGATGCTCCGCTTCGGTTCGGGATCAACGTCTACCAGCTCCTGTTCGACTTCAGTCGGCCCCTCTTCGCGGTGGGATATGGGCTTCTGATCGCAGTCGCCATCCGCGCCCGCCCGTGGGGCGGCTACAGCTCGTGGGGGTTTCGCCTTGGGCTGATCTCTTATGGCATTTATCTGATCCATCCGGTGCTGGCGGACTTCTTGCTCCATGAGCACCTGGCACCGGTTCCCCGCGACACGGTGGCCGCTTTCGTCGTCAACGCCGCGGTGCTCTCCTTGCTCACGGTCGCGCTCGCGCTGGTCAGCTGGCGCTGGCTGGAACAGCCGGCGATCGCTCTCAGCCGGCGGCTGGGCGCCCGCTGGCAGCGGGGGCGGCACGCTGCGAGCGCGCCGGTTCCGGAGCGGTCGGGATGAGCACCGTCGCCGTGGAGGGGAGAAGCGCCGCCCGAGCCGGATGGCGGGCGGCGGTCCGTCCCGGCTTCGCGCACGCCCTGCTGGGGCTCGTTGCGCTCGCGCTGATCATTCGCGTGCTTGTGGTGGTCACCTCGCCGCATTTCGTCCCGCGTACCGACGCTGCGGACTACGACCGGATCGCGGTTTCGCTTGCGCACAATGGTTCCTTCCCGGCGTCGGTGATCATTCCGGGCGGCGGGCCGACTGCCCTGCGCCCTCCCGCGCTCCCGATTGCGCTGGCGGCGGTCTATAGAGTCGTGGGCGTCGGATCGGCGACAGGCCGGTGGGAGGCCGCCCGGCTATTTGAAGCTGCGCTGGGGGCTATCGCCGTGCTTTTCGTCTGCTTGATCGCCCTGCGGCTGTGGGGCCGGGGGGTGGCGGTCGTCTCCGGCGTAATCGCGGCGATCTACCCGCCGCTGGTGATGGTGGGAAGCTCGCTGATGACCGAATCGCTGTTCATCCCGCTCGTGCTGGCGTCCGTGCTTTCGGGGCTCATCGCCCGCGAGTCCACGCACCGCCGACGCTGGGAGGCGGTCACGGGATTGCTGGTGGGACTCACGGCGCTGACGCGCGCGGACGGCGTCGCGCTGGTGGTCCCTGTGGCGTTTCTGGTCTGGAGCGGTCGCCCACGATTCACGCGGCAATCGCTATACAGCCCGCTGATCGTGATCGGCGTGACCGCACTGGTCCTGGTCCCGTGGACGGTCCGTAACCAGCACGCGTTCAATCGGCTCGTGCCGATCACGACCGACGGCGGGTACGTCCTGGCCGGCACCTACGACACCTACGCGCAACACCGCACGGACTTCCCGGCGTTGTGGCTGCCGCCCGTCGTCGAGCAGCGTCAGATACTGGCGCGAAACCCCAACCTCAACGAGGCCCAGGTGTCGGATCGCCTGACCTCCAAGGGGCTCGACTACATAGGGGCACATCCGGGATCGCTGCTGAAGGTCGGCTACTGGAACACGCTTCGGCTGCTTGAGCTCACCGGCACCCGAATGGAGAAGTTCGAGGGCTGGTACTCGAGCTATCCGCCGTGGCTGCCGGCACCCAGCATCTACGCGTTCTGGGCACTGGCGTTGCTGGCGCTGGCGGGCCTCGCCGTTCGCAGGGCACGAGTGCCGCCGTGGGCCTTCTGGGCCTGCCCAGCGGTGCTGTTCCTCTCCAACCCGCTGTTCATTGGCGCCGCGCGCTACCGCTCACCGTCGGATCCCTTCCTGATCATGCTCGCCGCCCTGGCCCTGATCGCTGCCTGGGAGCGGCTATCGCCTCGCGTCCGGGTAGGATCCGCTGCCGCATGACTCAGCGGGTCGCTGTACTCGGGGGCGGTGTCGCAGGGCTCGCATGTGCTTACGAGCTCGCCACTGCGGGCATCGACGTCACGGTCCTGGAGCGCGAGCCGCACGTCGGCGGGATGGCGTCTTCGTTCATCGAGCACGACGGCGAGGAGCACTGGTCCTATGACTTCGGGCCGCACCGCTTTCACACCTCAGATCCCGAGCTGCTCCTGCACGTGCAGAAGATCCTCGACGGCAATCACCGCCGCGCTCACCGGCTCTCGCGGATCCTTCTGTTCGGTCGGTTTTTCGATTACCCGCTGCAGACCGGAAATGTGCTGCGCAACCTGCCGCGCCGCGTCCTGTTCGCTTCGTTCCTCGACTACTACCGGGTCAAGCTGACCGAGCGGCTGGGGATCACCCACTACAGCGACGAGAACTTCGAGGGATGGGTGACGAAGCGCTTTGGGCGCACCCTATATGACGTGTTCTTCGGACGCTACACCGAGAAATCGTGGAAGATGCCCCCGGCGAAGATCTCTGGCGATTGGGCCAGCCAGCGCATCTCGCAGCTGAATCTGGGCGACGCAGTGAAGAAGACGCTGATCCGGCCGCGGGACGCGCCACGAGGGCTCGTGACCGAGTTCCTTTATCCAGAGGTGGGCGGGATCGGGGAGATCGCGCGCGGCTATGTACGCGAGCTCGAGCGGATGGGCGCCAGCGTCCTAACCCACGCTCCGGTGACCCGGCTGCACCGAGACGGCCGCCGGGTGATCCGCGTGGACTACGGCGGGCGGACGCCAGGGTCGGTAGAGGCCGATCAGTACATCTCGACGATCCCGGTCACGATTCTGGCTCGCGCCGTCAAGCCGTCTGCCCCGGCGGATGTCACGAGGGCCATATCGCGGCTGAAGTATGCCTCGATCGTGTTCGTGTACCTGAAGCTGGCAAAACCGCAGGTGTCGCCGGACAACTGGGTCTACATCCCAGACCACGAGCTCTCCGTGCACAGGATCTCCGAGTTCAAGAACTTCAGCCCGAGGTGTGCGCCGGCGGACAAAACGATGGTATGCGCGGAGATCACGTGTCGGGTCGGCGACGAGCACTGGCGCGCCGACGATCAGGAGCTGATCCGGATAGCCACATCGGACCTGGAGCGCATCGGCCTGATCGAGTCGGAGGAGGTACTGGGCGCCCTGGTCAAGAGGCTGCCGTACGCGTACCCGATCTACGACCTCTCATACAAGGAGAACCTGGCTCCGATCATGGAGTTCGTCCACACGCTCGAGAACGTCAAGACAGGCGGCCGACAGGGCCTGTTCCGTTACAACAACATGGATCAGTCGATCGAGATGGGTCGCAGGATGGCGTGGGCGGTGGTGGCGGAGCAGGACGCCGGTCACGAGGCCGTCGCGACCGAGAGTGAGTACTTCGGCTAGTGGCGTCCGGAAGTACGGTCGCACCGACAGAGCCTGACTCGCGGCTCGAGACAGTCTCGCGATGTCCGATGTGCGGCTGCGAGCGGTTCAAGACCGCGTTCGAGGAGCCGCCATACAGCGTCAGGCGGTGTGCGCGCTGCGGCTTTGGCTGGGCAACGCCTCGACTGTCCGACGCTGGCCTGGCAGCGATGTACTCCGAGGACTCCTACTGGCGCTCTCGATCCCCCAAGACGCTTGGCTACGGCGACTACCGCGCGGAGGAGCCCCTCTATCTGAGGACCTTCAGACGAAGGCTCGAGTTCGCGTTGCGCAACGGTCCGCGCTCAGGCGCGGCTCTGGACGTCGGATGCGCCGCAGGCTTCTGCATGGAGGCCATGCGCCAGCTTGGATTCGAGGCCCACGGCGTCGAGGTGTCGGCGACGATCGCCAGCCACGCGGTCGAGCACTTCGGCTTTGACTCGATTCACATCGGCACGCTCCAAGGCTCCCCGTTCCCGGATCGCTCATTCGACCTGATCACGATGTGGGACGTCATCGAGCACGTGATCGATCCCCGAGGGCTGTTGGCCAAGGCCCGGGCGCTGCTGAAGCCGGATGGTCTGCTCGTGCTCGAGACCCAGAACATCGACTCCTTGTTCGCGCGAGCGCTGGGCAGGCGCTGGCACCACTACAAGCACGCCGAGCACATCTATCATTTCACCCCGGCCACTCTGCGGACGCTCCTTGACTCAAGCGGTTTTGCGGTTGAAGTCCTAACTCCGCGGTTCGGGGGGAAGTTCATCTCGCTGGACTTCGTCGCCGAACGCGCGGCGCGCATTCATCCCCTGCTGAGCGCCGCCCTACGACCGGCGGCCAAGCTCCAGCCCGTCAGCTTCTACTGCAACGTGATGGACGAGATGGTCGCGACCGCTCGGCTCCGGGATGGGACAGCGCAGTCCGTGCGGCCGCTCAGCGGTCCAGCAGCAGTTCGCTGAGCGCGGCGACGACGTCGTCCTGATCGCGATCGCTGAGCTTGGGACTGAGCGGAAGGCTCAGGGTCCGATCGGAGATCTCGGTGGCCACGGGGAAGTCGGATCGCGCCAGACCGTACTTGTCCCGATAGAACGGATGCATGTGTACGCCGCGGTAGTGCACGCCGGTACCGATGTTGCGCGCGGTCAGCGCGTCCAGGAGCTCGTCCCGAGTGATCGGCGAGTCGGGTGCGAGCAGCACCTGATACAGATGCCGCGCGTGGCGAGTGTTGGGCTCAGGGGGTGGAGGCAGGACCAGCGGCAGCTGCGCAAGCAGCGCGTCGTAGCGCTCCCACAGCTCTGCCCGCTGGTCGATCCAGCGGTCGAGACGAGGGAGCTGGTGCAATCCGACCGACGCCTGGACGTCGGTCATGTTGTACTTGAAGCCAGGACGTACGACCTCGTAGTGGCGGAAGCCCGCATCGGAGTACCGCTGCCAGGCGCCGGCGCTCAGGCCATGCAAAGCGAGCCGCTCGATCTCCGCGGCGACCTCCGCATCCTCTGTCACGAGCGCGCCGCCCTCGATGGTCGAGATGTTCTTGGTCACGTAGAACGAGAATGCGGTCAGGTTGCCGAAGCCGCCGATCCGGCGGCCCTGCCACTCCGCGCCGATCGCGTGCGCCGCATCCTCGATCACGCGCAGCCCGTGCCGGTTGCGCAGCTCGATCAGGCGTTCCATGTCCACCGGCCGGCCGGCGAGGTGCACCGGCATGATCGCCCGCGAACGGGGGGTGATCGCCGCCTCGGCTGCATCGAGGTCGATCAGTCCCGTGCCCACGACCGCGTCGATGAACACGGGCGTCGCTCCCGCATGCTCGACTGCGTTCGCACAAGCCACGAAGTTCATCGCCGGCAGCAGGACCTCATCACCCGGGCCTATTCCCAGTATCTGTAGGGCGAGGACCAACGCGGCCGTGCAGGACGACAGGCAGCGGCAGTGCGGAACGGCCAGATATTCGGCGAGCATCTCCTCGAAGCGCTGCACCTTGGGCCCCGTGCCCACCCACCCGGAGCGCAGGGAGTCGACCACCTCGGCGATCTCCTCCTCGCAGATCATGGGGCTCCCGAAGATCAAGAAGTTCTCTCGCGCCATCGGCAGGCGGGCAGATTAGGGCGGTTCAAGCTTCAATAGGCGGATGGGTGCTCTGAACGTCCTGGTGCTCGGAGTCGGCGGGAACGTCAGCCAGAGCATCCAGAAGGCACTCGCCCATTCGACGCTGCCCACCCGGGTGATCGCCGCCTGCATCAACCGCGAGGCGGCCGGCCTGTACCTCGCGGACCGGGCCTACATCTCGCCGCTGGCGCAGTCGACGGACTTCGTCCCCTGGGTGCTCGAGGTCTGCGACAGCGAGGGAGTCGATGCAGTGCTCTCGGGCAGCGAGCTGGTTCTGGAGGCACTGGCGCCCGCCGCAGAGGAGATCAGGAAGCGGACGGGCGCCCGCTGCATCGTCAGCTCACGCGATGTGCTTGACATCGGGCGAGACAAGCTGCGCACCTGCCGCTGGTTGGAGGCCCAGCAGCTTCCCGTGCCCGGATACGCCCTGCTCGAGGACTCCCGGTCGGTCGCGGACCTGATCGACCGCCACGGATTCCCTCTGATCGCCAAGCCGCGGTTCGGAAAGGGGAGCGAGGGGGTCGTGACGGTGCGAGACAGGGGGGATCTCGAGCATCTCGTCGCTGCCGCGGACCTGTCGCTGAGGGCGATCGTGGAGGGAATGACGGCCTCGGAGCTCATCCTGCAGCAGTACCTCGGCAACGAACATCAGGAGTACACGGTGGGCTGCTTTTGCGCATCCGACGGGGCCGTCCGGGGCACCGTCGTGATGCGACGGACGATCAAGAGCGGCACGACCGCGAGCGCCGAGCTTGGGCGGTTTCCGGGGGTGCGGGCGACCGCCGAGGCGATCGCGTCAGCGTTGCGGCCGCTGGGGCCATGCAACATCCAGCTCCGGATGCACGAGGGCGACGCGGTGCCGTTCGAGATCAACCCCCGCTTCTCGGGTACGACCGCACTTCGCGCGCAGATGGGGTTCAACGAGGTGGAGGCCGCGCTGCGGCACTTCGTGTTGGACGAGCCCGCCCCTACGCTGGACGACGTAGGCAGCGGCTTCGCGCTGCGCTACTGGAACGAGGTCTACGTGCCCGCCGACGCGGTGATCAGAGTGGGCCGAGATGGGCGCCTCGAGGATCCGCGGACCGGGGACGTGGCCATAGAGGACTGGGGCGCATTGCCATGAGAGTTCTCGTCACCGGCTCGTCCGGTCAGGTCGGCGCCGCGATCGCGAATCGTCTCCTCTCAGAGGGCCACCAGGTCGTCGGTCTGGGTCGCGGGCTTACGAGAAGCAACCGCTCTCTATCCGGAGCGTTGGCAGTCGACTTGGGCCAGGCGGGGGCCGCCCAGGCCATCGCCGCTCGAATGCAGCCGTGCGACGCGGTCGTCCATGCCGCGGCGGCGATCACCCGGGAGCCCTTTGCGCCGGAGATTTCGCTCGCGAACTGCTTGGGAACCCAGCAGGTGGCGGAGCTCGCCAGCCGATGGGAGGTCACGAGCCTTGTCTTTGTCTCCAGCTTGCCGGTGATCGGCCGACCCCGATCGCTGCCGGTGACCGAAGAGCACCCCTCCTTCCCGCCGACTGCCTACCACGCATCCAAGCTCTACGGCGAGGAGCTGGTGAGGATCGTCGACGAGGCCGGCGTCCCAGGCGTCAGCCTGCGGCTCACCGCTCCGGTCGGTCCCGGAACTCCAGACGGGAGAATCATGTCCTCCTTCGTGAGCAGGGCGCTCGCTGACCGGCCGCTGCTCGTGGCCGGCAAGGGCACGCGCGGCCAGGACTACGTCGACGTGCGCGATGTGGCGGAGGCGGCGCTGGCGTGCGTGCGGGGTCGCGCTCGCGGCTTGCTCAACATCGGGTCGGGAAGATGCGTGAGCAACCTTGAGCTGGCGCGTCGGTGCGTCGAGACGCTGAACTCGGGCTCCGAGATCCGGATGACGGGCGTGCCCGACGCGGACGACGACGTCAGATGGGAAGTTGCGATCGACCGCGCCCGCTCGGCCATTGGCTACGTACCGGAACGAACGCTCGAGGACTCGATCATCGCCGTGGCCGAAGAGCGCTCAAGCAGGGTGGCGCATGCCTGAGGGGCCCTACCCGGCCAGGGTCGCCGACTACGACCAGATGTGGGATGAGGTCTATGGCGATCTACAAGACCTCGGACCGACGCACCGGCACATGGCCAGGATCATGAAGCGCATGGTCGCCCCGCTCGCGTACTCGAGCGTGCTCGAGATCGGCGTCGGCCTCGGCCACAACCTGCCGCTGCTCACGGCGGGCAGACGAATCGAGCGGCTGGCCGGCATCGATGTCTCGGGACGCGCTCTCGAGCAGGTGCGTCGCGGCTGGAATGCGGACTTTTACAAGCTCGACATCTCGGCTGAGCGCCTGCCCGAGACGTTCGAGCTCGTCTGCTGCGCCCTGGTGCTCGAGCACGTGCACGACGACGTGGCGGCGCTTCGCAACATTCGGGCCATGAGCAAGCGCTACTTCCTCGTGACGACGATCGGCGGCCCGTTCGAGCGCTACCGCAGCTGGGAGGAGCAGATGGGCCACGTACGCAACTACGCGCCCGGGGAGCTCGAACGAAAGCTCGCTGGGAGCGGGTTCTCCTTGATCGAGGTGGTCCGTTGGGGATTTCCGTTCTACAGCCCCCTGGCCCGAGCGCTTCAAAACCGGATGACCGCTTCGCATGAGCTCTCGGCGAGCGCGCGGCTGATCGCCCGCATCCTCTACCGGGTGTTCTTCCTTAACTCGGCTCGCCGAGGCGATCTGCTGCTGGCGTTGGCTCAGTCGGTCTGAGGGGCCTGCCGCGAACGTCCTCCGGCCGTGAGCTCGCTCGATAACCTGCCGCTCCGGAGGGACGAGCCATGGTCGAGCTGAGCGTCGTCATACCGGTCTACGGGTGCAAGAACTCGCTACGGGTCCTGCACCAGAGGGTCTCGACGACGCTGGACTCCCTCACCTCCTCCTACCAGATAGTGATGGTGGACGACGGAAGCCCGGATGGCGCTTGGGACGTGCTGGTGGAGATTGCGATCACAGATCCCCATGTCCGGGCGGTGAGGCTGTCGCGCAACTTCGGACAGCATGCGGCCATCACCGCCGGGCTTGCCCACAGCAATGCCCGCTTCACGGTGGTCATGGATTGCGATCTCCAAGACCCACCGGAGGAGATCCCGCGCCTGTACTCCAAGGCTCTGGCCGGCTATGAGGTCGTGCTGACCCGGCGGCCTCGTCGGCGCCAGCCGCTGATGCGGCGGATCACCGGAAGCATCTATTTCCGGGTCCGAAAGGCTCTCGTCGGCGGCAGTCTCGAAAACAACATGCCCAACCTCAGCGTGCTCTCTCGCAAGGTGGTCGATGCCTACCTGCGGCTTGGCGAGCAGAGCCGGCAATACCTGCTGATCGTCGATTGGCTGGGCTTCCCTTACACGGTGGTGGATATCGAGCAGGACGAGCGCTACGTCGGAAAGAGCTCGTACACCTGGGGAACGCTGCTCAGGGTGGCGATTGACGGGCTGTTCTTTCAGTCCACACAGGCATTGCGCTGGATCGTGTACGCCGGGCTGTTGATCGCCGGATGCGGCGTAGGGCTTCTGGCCTATGTGATTGCGGCCCTCGTCACAGGCGACCGCGTCTTTCAGTGGGCAGGATTGGCCGTCGTCTTCCTGGTGGTCGCCGGGCTGATGACGACCGCCGGCGGACTCGCGTCGCTGTACATCGGGAAGATCTTCGATCAGGTCAAGGGACGACCGCTCTACGTGATCGACGCCGAAGTAGTCGATGGTGCCGAGCGCCCGGTGCAATCCCAGCCGGATCCGCCGTGGAACGCGGTTTGGCCGGTCTCAAGGCCGATCCCGTCGCGCGACGAGAACGAGTGAGCCTCCCGCCGGCAGGTCGAAGCCCCGCCGGATGAGCGCCAGCTCGAGGCGCAGCGCGCCCCCCAGGACGCGGTCGATTGCCGCCGGAGCCGCCAGATCGGATATCGGATCGTAGTCCGGCCGCAACGTGCGCCTTCGCCAGCGCGAGACAGCCATGAGCGGCAGCAACGAGGTGACGAACGAGGTCGCCCGGATAGGCGTCAGCCCGGCTTTCCGAACCTTCGCTGCGAGCTCGGCGCGTCGATAGCGCCGCACGTGACGGGAGTAGTCATCGAACGCGCTCCATAGCCAGCGGTGCTGCGGCACCGTGATGAACACATGACCCCCGACGCGCACCGCGCGTTGTAGTCCCCGGATGGCCGCCAGATCATCTGGGATGTGCTCGAGCACATCGAAGGCCCCGACGCCGTCGAACGCTTGCTCGTAGTCCATTCTGGTGGCATCCAGGCGAACGAACGTCGCTTCGAGGACCTGCCGCCTTGCGTGTACCAGCGCCTCGGAAAACAACTCGCCGCCGGTAACTTGCAGCCCGCATTCGCGAGACAGCGCCGCGAGCACAAAACCGGTGCCGCAGCCAACTTCCAAGAAGCGTTCGCTCGGGCGCATCACCTCGGAGACGAGCTGGACGATCAGCTGGTTTCGTCCTCGAAACCAGAAGCTCCGCGGCTCGACCTCTGCGAGGCGCTCGAAGAACCCCGGGTCGTAGCCCCCTGCCGCCTGCGCACGCAGACGCGTGAATCCGGCGTCGGTTGGTTGCGTTGGCATAGCCCGCTCTGACGGCCGCAGACCGGCTGTAACCTAGCCGGCCGATGTCGCTCGGACATTACCTGGAGGGAGCGGCGTTCTTCCTCCTGACCCTCGGTCTGACCGGCGTCGCTGCACTGCTCGTGGTCGTCCGGCGCCTGGGCGGAATGTCATGGCCGCCGCGGGGGCTGGCATTCGCGCTGCTGTGGATGGCCGCCATCAGCGTCGCCGTGCTCCTGCCAGCAGCCGCGACGGTGCTCACGCGGGGAACGGTCGTCGCGGTGGCGGCGCTCGAACTGCTGGCGGCCGTGTTCGTACGGCCCGAGCGAGCCGCCGAGGACTCGCGTGAGGAGCTGTCGGACGGCTCGTTGTGGGGCCGGCTTTCGGTGGTGCTGGCAGCCGGCGGGCTGGTGACTGTCGTGCTGTTCGTGCTCGCGTACCTGATCGATAGCGCGGTCACCGCACCATCGGCCGTCGATTATGCGAGCTTCCAGATGCCGAACCTCGCGCGCTGGATTCAGTCGGGATCGGTCTGGATGAACAACCAGTTCGTCCCGCTGGTCCAGACCAGCACCTATCCGAACAGCGGCGATCTCATGTTTCTGGTGGCGCTCGTGCCGTGGCACGACGACGCGCTCGTGCGGCTGGTCAACGTGCCGCTGTACGCCATGGTGGGCGTGAGCGTGTACGCGCTGGCGCGCGAGCTGGGCGCCAGGCGGTCGGCGTCGCTACTGGCCGCCCTGCTGGTCGTCTCGATCCAGGATGTCTCCGATCCGGCCTTGCATGACATTAAGCCCGACACGTTCATGCTGGCCACCTTCGGCGCGGGCCTGTTGTTCTTGGTCCGCCACCACCGCACCGGCCTTCGATCCGACCTGTTGCTCGCGGGCGTCGGCCTGGGCCTGGCGTTCGGCTCGCGCTGGTACGGGATATCCTCGGTGGTCGTAGTTCTCGTCGTGTGGCTCGGGGCGATGGTTGTCGCCCGTCGTCCTGGTCGGGCGCTGGCGGTTGACGGCGTTCAGCTGTGCGGCCTAATCCTGCTGGCCGGAGGCTTCTGGCTGATCCGGAACTGGGTGGTGACAGGAAACCCGATCTACCCGGTGCGCATCGCGGCGCTCGGCTTCCAGGCTCCGGCAGATCCCCTGTACAAGGCCTGGGGTCTTACCGTCGCCCACTACCTGCTTCGGCCTCACGCCTTCCTGCACGAGCTGCTGCCGTTCTACCGCGTGGGTATAGGAATCCCGGGCTGGATTCTCTCTGGCGGCGCGGTGCTGGCGCTCGTTGTCGCCCTGGCGTCAGCGCGGCGCGCGCGGCGGTCAAGGGACCGGCCGACCGTCGCCACCGTCCTCGCGCTGTTGGTCTGCGCATTCGGCATCGTGGCCGCTTACGTGGTCACCCCGTCCGGCGCCGCGGGGCCGGCCGGGAATCCGGCCCTCGCAGGCCTGAATGCCCGCTGGGTGCTCGCGGCGGCAATCCCCGCAGCGGCCGCCGTGGCGTGGACCGCGCGGGGACTCGGGCGCTTTGGGCTGTTGGTGGAGGTTGGCGCGCTTGTGGGGATCGGCTTCGGTATGCATGAGGAGTTCAACATGGTGCCCGGGAACAGGGTGCTCCAGGCGGCCGCCGCGCTCGCGCTGGTGGGGGCCGCAGCATCGGCCGCCATCTGGGCGCTACGCAGGCTGTCTTGGAATGGCCGCCAGCTGGCGTACGGCGCTGCCGCGGCGATGGCCTTGGCAGGGGCTGTGGTGGGGGGGCGTCTGCTCGAGCGCCGAGTCGACGCAACCCGGTACGCGCAAGGGGCGCCCGTCGCTCGTTGGCTTGCGACCGTGGCGTCCGCTGGCCATCGGATCGGGATCGCTGGCGTCACGGGTGGGCTGCCGGTGGTATGGCCAGCGTTCGGCCCCACGCTCGGCAACCGCGTCGGATTCATCGGACCGACACGCGACCATATGCTGCTCGAGTACGGGCGTAAGGGGCCGTTCCTTCGCGCGGTGGCGCGCAGCCGATACGACCTGGTCGTGGTCTATCGAGGGCCCTATACGGGCGATCTCTTCCGGCCTCCGTGGCAGTTCTCAACGACAACCCCGGCAGAGCAGGCGATCTGGCTCACCCAGGCTGGTTTCAGGCTGGTGGCCTACGACGCCACATCCATCGTCTACGGACGGCCGCGCGGGTCCCCCAGCACGCTCGGCTAGCCGACTGCCGCGCCGCGCTCGTCTACGCTGGCGCCGTGGGCGCACCGGCAGGAGGATCCATGCTCCCTCGCCGCGTTCGATACCTGGGCGGGGTGGCGGCCATCGCGATCGTGGCGGGGCTGGGCTCCTGGCGGCTTCTGTCCTCGTCCCAGGCCCGTGACGCGCCGCCCACCATCGTCGTCTCGCAGGCGGCCATCGGCCGGCCGATCCCGCAGGCCTTCGTCGGGCTCTCGCTCGAGTTCCAAGCCGTTCCGGCCTACGCCGGCAGCGATCCCGCCGCCGTCAATCCGCTGTTCGTCCGGCTCGTCCGGGCGCTGGCGCCGGGCCAGGCGCCCCGTCTGCGGATCGGTGGCGACTCAACCGACGCCAGCTGGTGGCCGGCCCCCGGGGTGAGCGCGCCTAAACCTGGCGCCTATCGACTCGATCAGGCATGGCTGAACGACGCCCGCGCGCTGGCCGCGGCGCTCGGCGGCCGGCTGATTCTGGGCGTCAACCTGGCAGGAGGAAGCCCACGGATGGCGGCCGCGGAAGCGGGGGCCTTCCTGCAGGGCATCGGTCGCCGATACATCGACGCATTCGAGATCGGAAACGAGCCCGACCTCTACGACCGCGATCCCTACTACCGCGCGCCTGACGGACGCGCGGTCCTCGCCCGCCCCGGGGGATACAGCGTGAGCCGGTTCATCGAGGAGTTCACGACCTGGCGCCGTGCTTTGCGCGCGCTGCCCGTTGCCGGGCCGGCGTTCGCCTGGCTTCAGTGGATGAACAAGGGGCTCGACCGATTCCTGTCCGCCCAGCCCGGCCTCGCGGCGGTGACGTTTCACCGCTATCCGCTCAGGCGGTGCAGCCAGAGTGCCAGCTCGCCGCTGCGGGCCACAATCCCGAACCTCCTGGGTGACGCTTCCTCCGGCGGCCTTGCCCGTTCCGTGGCGGGATACGTGGCGGCGGCCCATGCCAGGGGACTGAGGTTCGAGCTCGACGAGATGAACACCGTCTCCTGTCACGGGCAGAGCGGAGTCAGCGATACGTTCGCCTCGGCGCTCTGGGCCCTGGACACCATGTTCAGCCTGGCCCGTGTCGGCGTGGACGGCGTGGCGATCCACACGTTCCCCGGAGCGTCGTATCAGCTGTTCTCCTTTCGCCAGGCCGGCGGACGGTGGTTCGCGTCAGTCGCACCCGAGTACTACGGCCTGCTGATGTTCGCCCAGGCCGCCCCGCCGGGTTCGAGGCTCGAGCAGGTCTCCGGTCCGCGCGGTCCGCTCCGGGCATGGGCCACGCGCGCCGCGGACGGGACCACGCGCGTGGTGGTGATCAACGATGATCCCGCGCACCGGCGGCAGGTGGCGGTGAAGCCCCCGGCCGCCTTCGGGATCGCGAACGTAGCGCTGCTCGAGGCCCCGAGCGTCCGAAGCGCGGACGGAGTCACGCTCGACGGCCAGAGCTTCGGCACCGAGACGGCGTCGGCCCGGCTGGCCGGAAAGAGCAACCGCGCCGCGTCGATCTCGCAGGGCGGCGAATACGGATTTGCCCTTCCTCCGGCCAGCGCCGTGATGCTGACCCTGAGCCCAGCCCTGACGCCGCGCCCGCCGGCCGGCTGAAGCTCTACGATTTCGGACGAGGTGCTCGTGTGCGGATGACACGACCCAGCGCAGTGGCGATCCTCGTTGCGGCAGCCGTCGCGACCTTCACCCTGCTTTCGGGGTGCTCCGGGGGGTCAAGCCGGCCCGTGGTGGCCCATGCAGTTCACTTGGACCCGCTTCCGCCGGGTTCCGGCGAGCTGGTCGCCAACGTCGTCCGGCGCACGTCGATGAGGACATCGCCCGGAGGGAGGGTGCTTGGGGCGCTCGGGCCACGGACCGAGTTCGGGTCGCCGGACGTCCTGGCGGTTGCGAGAATCGACGACGGGTGGCTGGGCGTCGTCTCCGAGCTGGCCGGGAACGGCCGGTTGGGCTGGATCCCGCTGTCGGCCGTCACCCTGGGGCGGGACTCCTACCAGCTTCAGGCATCCCTGTCTGGGAAAAACCTCGTCGTGCTCGCGGCCGGAAGAGTGCTGGCCCGCTATCCGATCGGGATCGGGGCCTCCTGGGCCCCAACGCCGACGGGCAAGTTCGCGGTCACGGACAGGATTCTCACCGGAGACCCCAGCGGGCCGTACGGCTGTTGCATCGTCGCTTTGACGGCCACAGCGCCGCACGCCATCCCGGGATGGACGGGCGGCAATCGGATCGCGATCCATGCGACGGCCGAAACCGAATCGATCGGGCAGCCCGATAGCCACGGCTGCTTGAGGGTGACCGCCGCGAACGCCAGTTGGCTGGTCCAGCACGTGCCGGCCGGCACGCCGGTGACCATCACCGGCTGAAGGCGCCTGCGCGGCCGCAACCTCCGGCGCCTCGTTTCACCCTGCCCTTCAGGGGTAGTCGCGAGGTGAGACCAGAAACCGAAAGGAGCGGGACATGGCAGAGGAGCTCAGCGGAAAGCGAGTGGCCTTCCTGTTCACCGAAGGCGTGGAGCAGGTCGAGCTGACCGAGCCGATGGAAGCGATCCGCAACGCCGGGGGGCGGGCGGACACCGTGTCGCTGAAGGCGGGAAAGGTGCAGGCGTTCAACCACCTTGACAAGGGGGATGAGATCGAGGCGGAGAAGTCGGTATCGGACGCCGAGGCGGACGATTACGACGCGCTCGTCCTTCCGGGCGGGGTGGCCAATCCCGACCAGCTGCGGACGGACGAGGACGCGATTAGGTTTGTGCGCGAATTTGCGCAGCAGCACAAGCCGATCGGCGTCATCTGCCACGGACCGTGGACGATGGTCGAGGCCGACGTCGTGCGGGGTCGCACCCTAACCTCGTGGCCCAGCGTGCAGACGGACCTGCGCAATGCTGGCGCGACATGGGTCGACGAGGAGGTGCACGTGGACGACAACATCGTCTCGAGCCGCAAGCCGGACGACCTGCCTGCATTCTGCGAGGCAATCGTTCAGACCTTCGCGCAGGCGCCCGCCGCAGCCAAGGCCGCCTGAGCCGGCGGACCAGCGGGTCGAACGGGCAGCCCGAGAGCGGGCTGCCCGTCCGCGCCGGGCGCCGGGCTGGGGGTGTTTCTCGCTGAAGCCCCGGGGTAGATCGAGGGGGAGTGACCGATTACGAAAGGACCTGACAAATGCCATGGGATGAGCTAAAAGCACGGGACTGGCCGGCGTTCAACAAGGACCTCGATGGCATCTCTCGCCAGACGATGCAGGACCATTTCAAGCTGTACGAGGGGTATGCGAAGAAGGCCAACGAGTGCCGGCGGATCCTGAACGAGTTCGAGTACGACGAGGTGGAGGGCAACCAGGTTTACTCGCAGCTGCGCGCGGTGTCGATCGACTACACGTTCGCGCTGCTGGGATACAAGAACCACGACCTGTACTTCGGCCACCTTGGCGGCGACGGCGGCGAACCCAACGGCGCGTTTGCTGAGCTCGTCGACAGCGAGTTCAACGGAGGCCTGCAGGAGTGGAAGAAGGCAGTGCGCAAGGCTGCCTCCGCCGCGCGCGGCTGGGTCATGGTCGGCTACGACCTCAACGACGGCTCCATCTTCAACTACATCATGGACACCCAGAACCTGTGGGCCGTCTACAACATGGTGCCGGTGCTCGCCCTCGACGTCTACGAGCACGCGTACGCGCGCGACTTCGGGGCCACCCCCGATGGCCGCAAGGAGTACGTCGAGGCGTTCTTCCGCAACATCGACTGGGACCACGTCAACCGCCAGCTGGCACAGGCGCAGGCGGCGAAGGAGGGCGCGGATCGCAGCGGCGCAAAGGAACCCGCTCACGTGTAGCGGCAGGGCCGGGGCAATGTAAGGCGGGCGACACCAGTCGGCGGTTTGCAGTTCGAATTCTGACCAAAATCCGGGTATCGACGGTTTGAGCACCGAATCGGGTGGTATGCCTTGGGGCATGCAACCGACGACGATCAACCGTCGATCGGGGCTGGGATCGAACGGGGGAACCGGCCTCAGGCCACGGGAATCCAAGCTCGAATCTGCAGAGCTCTTCCGGCGGTGGTGCAGGCATCGCGATCGCGCGGCCAGGGATGAGCTGGTCAAGCGTTTCCTGCCGCTGGCGCGCAAGCTCGCGCACCGCTATCGGGGCGCGCACGAGCCGTACGACGATCTTCTCCAGGTCGCGAGCCTCGGCTTGGTAAAGGCGATCGAGCGGTTCGACATCGATCGCGGAACGGCGTTTTCGTCGTTCGCCGTCCCGACGATCCTCGGCGAGCTCAAGCGCTACTTCCGAGATCTGGGGTGGTCCGTGCACGTGCCCCGCGGGGCACAGGAGCGGGCACTCAAGGTCGAGGAGGCCCAGCAGAAGCTGAGCACCCGGCGGGGGCACCCACCGACGGTGCCGGAGCTGGCGGAGTACCTCGAGCTGAGCGTCGACGAGGTGCTGGAAGCGCTGGAGACCGCCGGTGCCCACCACTCGGTCTCGCTCGATGCCCCGCATACGGACGACGACGGCTCCACGGGCACGCTCGCCAGCTCCTTCGGCGAGGAGGACGGCCGCTTCGAGCTGATCGATGAGGGCCTCACGATCGCCAACGCGGCGAAGCAGCTTCCGGTCCACGAACGGCGCGTGCTGCACCTGCGGTTCGTGCAGGATCTGACGCAGACCCAGATCGCGGAGCGCATCGGCGTCTCGCAGATGCAGGTGTCGAGAATCCTTCGGCACGCGCTGGGGCGTCTCGAGGAGCTCGTGAAGCCCGTGGCACTCCCGGACGAGCTCGGCGAATCCGGCTAGCTTCTATCGCGGGGCCGGGCGCTTACGGCTTTCCGGCGGCGTACAGCTTCAGCGGTGGCGGGCGAGGGCCAGCGCCGCGACGTCATCCCAGCGCCCGCTGCGGCCGTTCTCACGTAGCGCGAGCTCTAGCTGCTCAAGAAGGCCCTGTGGCCCACGACCACCGTGCTCGGCCAGGAGGGCACGCAGCCGGCCTCGTCCCAAACGCCCTCGGCCCAGCGTGTCGGTCACCCCGTCGGTATAGAGCAGAACCAGCTCCCCGGGGGCGGTCGGAACCTCGTGCTGCTCCCAGCGTCCGTCCTCGAACGCGCCCAGAAGCGGCCCCGGCTCGGGGACCTCGCGCACTGCACCAGTGGGGGACGCCAGCAGCGCCGGTGGATGGCCGGCGGAGCTGATCAGGAGCCGATCGGTCTCGAGCCGGGCACAGAGGGCCGTACAGGTCGCCTCCCGCACGTGGTGGCGGAGCCCCTCGTCGAGCTGCTCCAGAATCGCAGCCGGCTCGGGCCTTGACCGCGCAGCGAAGCTGGTCCCGTATCGCATCAGCGCCGTCAGCGTTGCCGCCGTCACCCCCTTGCCTTCGACGTCGCCGATGATCACGAACTGTCGCTCCCCGGCCGTGAATAGCTCAAAGAAATCCCCGCCGACGTCGATCCGCAGCTCGCTGGAGACGGGGATGTACAGCGAGGCTGCGTCCCAGCCCGGAATGTCGGGCAGCTCCTCCGGAAGCAGGCTGCGCTCGAGCGTCTCGGCCACGTCCGCCAGCCGCGCGTGCAGCCGGGCGTTGTCCACAGCCACGGCCGCCCGGCGACCGAGCTGCTCTGCGGTTTCCACGTCCTCCTGGTCGTAGCGCCCGCGACCGGCATTGGTGACGAACACCATTACGCCGATCGTGCGCGACGGAACGCGCATGGGGACGATCACCAGCGAGCAGATGTCGAACTCCTGAAGCCGGCGCAGACCCTCGGCACTCGTGGACCAGCGCGCCAGGTCCTCATTTGTGACCCTTTCCGCGAACAGCGACGCGCCGGTCTGAAGCACCCGGCCCAACTCGAGCTCGCCGTCGACCCGGTCGGAGCGAAACCAGCTCAGGGACCGCGCAAATGCCTCGTGCTCCTGCCCCGAAGGAGCGACCACCAGCCGCTCTCGGCATAACGACTCGTCGATCAGGTCGATCGCGCACCAGTCGGCGAGCGAGGGCACCACCACCTCAGTCACATTGCGCAGCGTCTGCTCGTAGTCGAGCGAGGAGACAAGCTCCCGCCCGGACTCGGCCAGCACTTGTGTACGGATCTCAGCGGTCTTGATCGCCGTCACGTCTTCGACCACGGTGAAGACGCCGATCAGCTCCCCGTCGATGTCCTCCATGGGAGAAGACTTCAGCCGCCACCAATGGCTGTCGCCGTTGTCGCGATTCACCCCGCGCACCAGCAGCGGCGCGACCGGGCCCCGCTGAGCGACGTGGGCGGAGGGCAGTTCGTCGATTCTGATCGGCTCCCCGCGCTCGTCGTAGATCTCGTAGTTGCCTAGCTGCGTTTGGTCGGTGAGCTCACGCAGCTTCTCCAGCGAGTCGACGCCGAACTGGTCCAGCGCTGCTTGGTTGGCGAACGCGATCTCGTTCGAGGGCGTGCGGATGGTGATCGCCTCCGCCAGGGCGTCGAGGAGCTGCGTGAAACGTAATCCGCCGCCACGCAGCACCCAGTCTTCGAGGGAGCCTGCTTCTTGCAACTGCTGCGAGCGTACAGGTATCGCACAGCGCGCCGCGCATGTACGGCGAGGTCAGCGCGCGCTACCCCGCCGGCTGCGCAGGAGTCCCCGCCGGTGCGGGCCTGGCCTCCTCGGCCTCCTCCTCGGCCTGCTCGCGAACCTCCTCGATCCTGTCCGATGCCTGAAGCTCGCGGCACACGCGCCGCACCCCGAAGAACAGCACCAGAGGAACGACCCAGATGCCGATCCTGAAGATGTACAGCTGGGTGTTGTAGCTGAGCCCCCACAGCACGAAGATACGGTCGGCGGCGCCGAACGCGAAGATCAGGAACACCCAGCTGAGAAAGGCAACTCCGAACGCGGTCCGGTTCGGGGCCTCGCGGGGACGGTCGAGCAGATTGTGGACGGTGTAGTCGCCGGTCAGGCGACGTTCGATCCATGGGAACACCATCAGCAAGCCGAGCACGAGCAGGGGGAACAGCGCGCCGCCCCAGAACGGGTTGGGGATCAGGGTGAAGTGGCCGATCGTCACGTCAAAGCTCGGCATCAGGCGCAGCGCGCCGATCAGCCAACCCAGATACCAGTCGGGCTGTGCGCCGTTGGTCCCGAGCCACGGCTCAAACGGGCCCCACTGCCAGATGGGGTTGATCTGAATCAGTCCGCCGAGCAGGAACAGCACTCCAGCGACGAAGAACACCAGCGCCAGCGAGCGCGGGGTCTGGCCCGGGAACAGCGGCACGCCCACGATTCTTCGCTCGGTGTGGCGCGTGCTCTCGCGGAACTGGGTGTGGTGTCGCGCGGCGACCAGGGCCAGGTGAATCGTGATCAGGATGGCCAGGAGGATGGGCAACAGCAGCACGTGGCCGATGTACATGCGCGACCACAGCTCGGGCTTGCCGGGAAACGGCGCGCCGAAGATCGACTGGGTCATCGAGCCCCCGATCACCGGGATCGAGAGCCCAACGCCGTAGCCGATCGCCAGCCCCATGCCCGACAGCAGGTCGTCGACGAGCGAGTACCCCAGGTAGCCCTCGAGGAACGAGGTGAACAGCATCACCAGCCCGATGATCCACGTCAGCTCTCGCGGCTTGCGAAACGCGCCGGTGAAGAAGATGCGGATCAGGTGCATCACCATCGAAGCCACAAACAGGTCGGCGGCCCAGTGGTGCGTCTGGCGGATCAGCAGGCCGGCCTTGTAGCTGAAGGAGATATCGACGACCGACTTGTAGGCGGCGCTCATCTCCTGGCCGTCGAGGGGCTTGTAGGGGCCGTGATAGACGGTCTTGGCCGTGCTGGGATCGAAGAACAGCGCGAGGTAGATCCCTGTCGCGATCAGGACGATGAACGAGTAGAGAGCGACCTCCCCCAGCAGGAACGACCAGTTGTCGGGGAACAGGTAACGAAGGCCCTTGCGCAGCAGTGGCGCCGCGGCCGTGCGCTCGTCGATGAACCTGACGGGATCTTCGACAGGGTCAGGCATTCGTCGGGCGACTCCTCACGTTCCACCAGGACGGGCCGACCCGCTGCGAGAAGTTCCCGCCGGCGCGCAGGTTGCCGTCGTTGTCGATCTCCAGCGGCAGCTGGGGCAGGGGCCTGCCGGCCGGGCCATACAGGACGGTCCCACCGGTGAACGGGTCGAACGTCGAGTAGTGGCACGGACAGACGAGGGCCTCGTTCGGCTCGAGCACCGGGAAGGTCGGCTTGCGGTACAGCGCGACCGCGCATCCGGCGTGGGTGCAGATCTTTGAAAAGGCCAGGATCCCCTCCGGGGCCCAGCCCGCCCGCTCCGCCGGCAGCTTCAGCTTCGCCGGGTCGACCCTGACCACCACCAGCGATGAGCCGATCTCCTCGGGGTTGGCGCCCTCGGGGAAGGCCGTGTAGAACGTCTGCTGCTCCACGGCCGCGGCACTGATCGGGGTGCCGTGCTCGTCCACCAGCCGCACGCCCCGTCGCCACGGCGCGCGGTCCAGCGGCCCGGTGTCCCAGATGGGTCCGAGCGATAGCGCGGGCGTCAGCGCGGCCAGGCCGAGTGCGCCGCCGGTGGCGGCGCCGGCCGTGATCAACAGGCGCTTGCGGGTGATCCGGCTGCCGCTCTCGTGCACCAGCTCCGCGAGCTCGCGCTGCTGCTCGGGATGCTCCTCCGGATAATCCTCGTCGAGCTCCTCGGTCACCACCAGCCGCTTGCCCACGACGGTCAGCGCCAGCGCGATGAAGATGAGGCAACCCCCGAGTGTGATCCCCAGCAGCTCGTTGGGCAGCTTTGACACTCCGAACTCCGCGTAGGCGACGATGAATCCCAGGGCGAACAGCACGGCGATCGCAAGCAGCACCACCACGACGTTCTCCGCCCGGCGCTCGGGTGTTCCGGCGGGCACGATCCGCTCCTCGTCTTGGCCGTCCTGGGATCGCCGCCGCAGCACTCGCCCCGAGAACAGCGTCAGCAGTGCCACCAGCCAGCGCCAGGGTCTCATCCGCTGAACCTCCTTCCGAGCAGGACGCAGGCCACGATCAGCAGCGGCGCCGCGATGAACCAGGTCACCAGTCCCTCTGGGATCGGCCCCAGGTTCCCGATGCCCCAGCCGCCCCGGTCCGAGGGGTGCCTGGTCCAGAGGACGTACCTGATGATGGAGTTCAACTGCGAATCGGAGATCTGGCTCTGGGAGAAGCGGGGCATCAGGTAGGGGCCGATCCGGACGGCTTCGGCGATCTGCGTCGAGTTCACGCCCTGTAGCGGCGGGACGAGCGCACCTGTCGCGAACCCTCCCCGCGCGAGGGCCTGGTGGCATCCGGCGCAGTGCTCGGTGAACAGGTGCAGTCCATCAGACAGGCTCCCCGAGGCCGGATCGGGATGGGGGATCGGCGGCCCCGGTCCGAGCGAGGACACGTAGGTGACCAGGGAGCGGATCTCCTTGTCGGAGAACAACACGCGCTCCGGTCCTGGCTGGTCGTGGATGCTCGACAGCGGCATATATCCGCTGCGGAGGTAGAAGTCGGGTGCCAGGGCGCCCACCCCGCGCAGGGGAGGTCCGGCACCGGCCACGCTTCCCGCCCCGGGGCGCGGGGACGCGATCCCGGAACCCGAGATCCCGTGGCAGCTGGAGCAGTTGCCGGCGTACAGCTGGGCCCCCAGTTGCAGGCTGGGGCTGGTGGGCTCGGTCGTGGGACGGACGATCCCAGACTGGGGCTGGGCCTGGGCGATGGCCACCGCGCCGAGCGCGATGAGCACCGCCAGGGTCAGGATCCGTCCGCGAAAGCTCATGACTGCTGGCAGACGGGCAGCAGGGGAGCGCCGATGGCGGTCATGACGATGATCGCCAAGGAGAGGAAGTTGACCGTCAGCCCCACCACGGCCAGGAAGTTGATCCGCCCGGTGGGCGGAGGGCTGCCCTCGCCGTGGCGCTCGGCCGCTGCCACATGGTCTACGCGGAACGTGCGCAGGTACAGCCACAGGGAGACTCCCTCCGCCGCCAGTCCCACCAGGATCGCGGCCACCGAGAGCCCGATCTGCCAGCCGTGCACCGGCAGCTGCCAGCGGCCGGGAGGGGCGTTGCACTGGGCGAAGCTGAAGAAGAGGTTGGCCACGAACTGCACCACCCACGCGCAGGCGCCGCCGAGCACCCCGAACCACACCAGTCTGTCCGAGGGCGGAAACTTCATAAGGACGGCGCCAGCTGTGTGAACACCACGAATACCGCCAGCACGTTGACCACGTGCCAGAACAGGGCCACGCCTCGCACGCCGATCAGCCAGTAGTTCGTGAGCCCTCGCAGCGCCAGGAACATCAGCACGGTTGCATCCAGCAGGATCCCCAGCACCACGTGCCCGTGGTGGGCGGCCAACAGCGTGAAGTAGATCGACCCGTACGCGGTTGCCTTCGGGCTGAAGTCGTCCAGGTCGTGCTTGAACAGATAGATCTGCAGCCCCAGGTAGCAGAGCTGGATGACGAGCGCCCCGGCGATGGCCCACATGGCCGGATTGCGGCGGCCGGATCGGGCCGCGCGCGCGGCCAGCCACACGGGGACACTCGTCGCGATCAGGACCCCGGTGGCCACCAGCGGCAGCACCACGCTCGGCGCCTTGATCCCGGGGGGCGGCCAGCTGTGGGCGTTGAAATCGAGATAGAAGTAGCTGCCGATCAGCGTGCCGAACAGCGTGGCCTCGGCGCACAGGAACAGCGCCATGCCCCACCACCCGTTCGGCTGGGCGACGCGCTGGCGCGCGACGCGCCCCGCGGCGGCGGCGTCGAAGGCGGCAGAGCTGCGCGTCACCTCGTGCGGGAGCGGACTCATTCTTGAGCTCCCTTGTGGTGCCAGCCGATCAGCACCAGCGCGCCCACTGCGGCGAAGCCGAGGGCGATGAAGTAATGCTGTAGCAGCAGCATGGCGAATACCCCGGCGAGCGTGAGCGCCGAGGCCGGCGGCCAGATGGAGTGCGAGGGCATCGTCAGGATCTCGTCCCAGATGGCGTCCTCCGCGCTGGTGGCGGGTGTCTCGTGGCCTCGCTCGAGCACGCCCTCGCCGCGCTCCAGGCGGCGGTTGTCGAGCTCCCGGTCGTCCTCATCCCACATGGGATAGGCGCTGCTCACCGTGGGGATGACCGGATAGTTGTAGGGGGGCGGGGGCGAGGTGGTCGACCACTCGAGCGTGTCGCCCTCGAACGGGCTGTTGCCGGCCTTCGCTCCCTTGCGCAGGCTGACCGCGAGGTTCACGACGATCAGCACCAGGCCGACCGTCAGCACGTAGGAGCCAACCGTCTCGATGAGGTTCAGCGCGCTCCAGCCCATCCCCGGCGGGTAGGTGTAGTTCCTCCTCGGCATCCCCAACAGGCCGACGATGTGCATCGGGAAGAAAGTGAAGAACGTCCCGATGAACGTCAGCCAGAAGCTGATCTTGCCCACTCCCTCGTGGTACATCCGACCGGTGACCTTCGGGAACCAGAAGTACATGCCGCCCAGGATCGGGAACACCGCCGCGCCGAAGATCACGAAGTGGAAGTGGGCGATGATGTAGTAGCTGTCGTGCACCTGCTGGTCGAAGGGAATCGCCGCCAGGGTGATGCCCGACAGGCCCCCGATGATGAAGTAGATGATGAAGCCGACGATGAACAGCATCGGCGTCTTGAACTCAGGCGTGCCGGTGAGGATCGTGGTGATCCACGCGAACAGCTGGATCGCCGAGGGGATCACGATGATCAGGCTGGCGGCCGCGAAGTAGACCGTGGTGACCGTCGCGAATCCGACGGTGAACATGTGATGCACCCAAACGCCGAATCCCAGGAACGCCACCAGGATCTCCGCCAGCGCCACCAGCGGGAAGAACACCATCCTGCGATGGCAGAAGGCGGGGATGATCGACGTGGCGATCCCGAACGCCGGCAGGATGATGATGTACACCTCCGGATGTCCGAAGATCCAGAACAGGTTCTGCCACAACAGCGGGTCGCCGCCCTGCGCGGCGTCGTAAAAATGAAAGCCGAGCTGCCGATCGAGCTCCAGGAACAGGGTCGCCACGCTCAATGACGGCAGCGCGAACAAAAGCGCGAACGCCACCGCCAGAAACGCAAAGCAGAACAGCGGCATCCGGTTCAGCGACATCCCCGGCGCGCGCATCTTGAAGATCGTGACGATGAAATTGATCGACGCCGCCGTGCTCGAGATGCCGTTGAAGATCAGCCCGTATCCGTAGAAGTCGATGTTGTTGCCGGGATCGAACTGCTTGGAGGCCAACGGGACGTAGTCGAACCATCCAGCGTTCGGAGCGTGGCCCGACACCAGCCCGATGTAGATGAAGATCCCCGAGCACAGGAAGATCCAGTACGAGACCGCGTTCATCCGGGGAAAGGCCATGTCCCGTGCCCCGATCATCAGCGGGATCAGGTAGTTCCCGAACGCGCCCGTGGTCATCGGGATCACGAACAGGAAGATCATCGTGATCCCGTGCATCGTGA
>DAIPIC010000009.1:0-40040 GCA_036771025.1 Solirubrobacteraceae bacterium | reverse complement strand
CAGGTGGACCTGGTGTATGACGCGATCGGCGGCGACGTGCTCGCCCGCTCACCGGCCATTGTCAAGCCCGGTGGGGCGCTGGTGACGATCATGAATCCTCCGCAAACGGAGCGAGACGACATCCGGACGGTTCACTTCGTACGCGATCCGAGCGGTGCGCAACTTCGGGACATCACCCGGCTCGTCGATCAGGGCAAGCTGCGACCCCAAGTCGGCGCGGTGTACCCGCTCGCGGACGCCCGCGAGGCGTTCATGGCCAAGTCCACCCAGCACATCCCAGGCAAGGTCGTTCTGACGCCCTGACCAATCATCGAATACGAGCGCAGCCCTCGTTCGCCCCGTCGGTCGCTAGACGCCGGCGAGCAATGCGCGCGTGACTGCATCGGGTTGGCTGAGCGCGGCGAGGTGCCCGCCGGGCAGCGGTTGAGCTTCCATCTCGAGGCGCTCACGCGCGACCCGGTCCTGGAAGGCGAACGGAAAGAATCGGTCGTCGCGCCCCGCCAGCACGGTGGTCGGCACCGCGGGCCACTCCGTGAACGGACATGGCTCCTCGAACGCGATCTGGGCCTCATCGCGCTGGTGCTCGGCGCCATCGGCGGCGACCTCGGGCGGCACGTCATGCAGGAAGTAGGACTGCAGGTCGAAATCCTCGGGGTATCCGCCCGCCCGCGCGGCGGCCAGGCGGGCTTTCTGCCAGGCGGTCGCCTCCCACCACTCGTCGGCACTCTCCCCCGGCGCGGGGATCATCGCGTTGAGCAGCATCAGGCGCCGCGCGGCGAGCCGCGTGCAGACAGGGACTGCGGTGAACGCGCCCATCGACTGCGCGACTACCACGAGGTCGTCGTGACCGCTGGCCGCCGCGAGTGCCAGCTTGACGTAGGCGCTCAGCCCAGAGCCGGGATCATCGCCGGGAAGATCAAGCGCGATCGCCTCATGGCCAAGCTCACGCAGGCGCGGCACGACACGGTGCCAGTACCAGGCCACGCCGCCGGCGCCGGGGATGAGCAGAAACGTCGTCACCGAGCTTAAGACTGCCGAAACGACGGGCCCCGCGGCAGGGCCGCCCGTGCTCAGCGCGGTCTCGAGAATCTCGACGCGGCGAACTGCTGGTTTACAAGCGACCGCATCGCCGGAACATATGTATGATGCATAAATTGATGCCTGCGGATGCGAGAACGGCGAACGTGCTCGGAGCTTTGGCCTCCGCCATAGGCGACGAACTCGACCATCGTCTGCGGGCGGCGAGCGGCCACGGGGCCTCGGCTTCGGGCGCGCTGATTACCCTCCGGGAACGTGGGGCGTTGACTGTGGAGGAGCTGCGGCGGATCGTCGGCCTGACCCACTCGGCGACGGTCCGGCTGATCGACAGGCTTGAGGCAGACGGTCTCGTGCGTCGCGCGCGCGGGCCGGACGGGCGCTCGGTTTCGCTACGGCTGACGAGGCGCGGCGGCCAGGTGGCGCTGAGGCTGCGTGCCGAGCGAGAGGCCGTGCTCGTCAGCGTGCTTGGCGCCGTAACGGCTCGCGAGCAGGCGCAGCTGACGCTGCTGGCGGAGAGGCTGCTTGGGGCGGTTACTACGAGCCGCGAGCAGGCGCGCTTGATCTGCCGTTTCTGTGACCACGGTGTGTGCCAGGGTGGCGGCTTCTGTCCGGTCGACCGCGCGGCGACGGAGCTGGGACAGTGAGGGGGTCCGGCAGCGCTGAGAGCACAGGCGGCCGGCTTTCGAGTGCGTTTGGGCCCTTCGAGGACCGGGTCTGGCTGAACTGTGCCCACCAAGGGCCGCTCCCGCGGCCGGCGGTGACTGCCGCGGAGGCCGCCGTGGCGGACAAGGTGGCGCCCGCGCGTATCGCCGACGAGGCCTTTCGGGAGGTACCGGAGCAACTCCGTGGCCAGCTGAGCGAGCTAGTCGGCGGCCGGCCGGAGGAGATCGTGCTCGGCAATGCCACCAGTTACGGCCTCAACCTGCTGGCCCAGGGAATCCCGTTAGAGCATGGGGACGAGGTGATCGTGGTGCAGGGAGATTTCCCCGCCACCGTGGTGCCGTGGTTGGCGCTCGCCACGCGCGGCGTCCACGTCCGGTTCATTGGTGCACAGCGGGCACGGGTCGACGCCGATGTCCTGGCGGCGGCGATCACGCCCCGGACGCGCGTCTTCTGCGCAAGTTGGGTGTTTTCGTTCTTCGGCCATGCCGTTGATCTGGAGGCGCTCGGCGCCGTCTGCCGCGAGCGTGACGTCGTCTTCATCGTCAACGGATCCCAGGCGCTTGGCGCCCGGCCGCTCGATGTCGGCGCGGTACCCGTGGACGCGGTCTGCTCCTGCGGTTTCAAGTGGCTATGTGGGCCGTATGCGACCGGCTTCGCCTGGATCAGGGCGTCACTGCTCGATCGGCTCGAGTATCCGCAGCCGTACTGGCTCACGATGCAAAGAGGCGATGACCTGAGCCGCGAGCTCGACTACACGCTCGTCGAGCAACGCGACGGACGCGGCCACGATGTGTACGGGACCGCGAACTTCCTGAACTTCTCGCCGTGGTCGGCGGCGCTCGAGCACCTCGCCTCGTTCGGTATCGAGACGATCGCCGACCACGACCAGCAATTGGTAGAGCGGTTGCTCGCCGGCCTAGACGACGAGCGCTTCCAGCTCATCAGCCCGCGCTCGGGCGCCGAGCGTTCATCGCTCGTCCTCTTCTCGCATCGCGACCGGGGGCGCAACGCACATATCCACGGTGCGCTGAAGTGCGCGGGCATAGACATCGCCCTGCGGAACGACAACCTGCGTGTCTCCCCGCATCTGTACAACGACGCCGGAGACATCGACCGACTGCTCGAAGCGCTCGACGGCGCCGCGTGATCCGGGATGGCAGGCCTCGCGCGGACCGCGCGCCCTCATCTCCGCCGGTGATAGATCAGACGAGCTATGAGGAAGCCGAGGACGAAGCCGACGAAGATAAAGATCGCAATCGTCGCGCCGATCGCTTTTCTCAAGAAGCTCGCCAGGACGAGCTGTGTCACGGCACCTATGAAGAAATCCATTGGGAATCCTCATTCGCGTTGTTTGCGGCGGCAAGCCTACCGCCGTGGCTGGACCGCAGGTCAAGAGCACGACGGCGGGAGGGACGCCCGACCTCTACACTGCGCCCGCTAACTCGGGGAAAGGGGTGTAAGTGCGTTACCGATTCGTTGGATTGCTTGTGACGTTCGCTCTTGTCGTGGCGGTCGCGGCCTGCGGCTCCTCTAAGTCCAAGAGCACCAGCACGGCGGCGTCGCCGCCCACCACTCAGGCCACGAGCGCAACTACGCCTGCGACCCAGAGCACGTCTTCCTCGGCCGCCGGCCCCAACGCCGCGGTGTGTGCCCAGGCCACGAAGGATCTGCAGCCGCTTCAAGCTGCAGCGGCGTCAAACAACACCGGCCAGATCAGGGCACAGGCAGGCCAGGCCGCTTCCAAGCTGATCAAGCTTCAGAACAGCCCCGGGATCACTCCTCAGGCCCATGCTGCGCTGGGACAGCTCACCGGCTCGCTTGAGGCATTCGCGCACGGGGCCCGTGGCCAGGCCCTGTCCACGGAGCTCGGCGCCGCCGGAAGAAAGCTGGCAGCAGCCTGCGGGTGAGCCGATGGCGGTCCCGCCACCCGCTGCGGGCCGCGGCCGACCGGTGGTTAGAGGACGCGCGGAATGAGCATCTTTGTCCGGGCCCGGTAGGCCGGATACGACTCAGGGAACGTCCTGATGAGGTTGTTCTCCTCGACCCGAGCGCTGTAGTAGAAGTACGCGCTCAGAACCGCGACCACGGCCAAGCCGATCAGGTTCGTCACGAGCGCCGTGCCGAGGACCGCAAGCAACAGTCCCGAGTAGATCGGGTGGCGAACGAACCGGTAGGGGCCGGATGTGACGAGTTCCGGCTCGGCCTTCTCGGTCATCGGCATCCCCCAGTTGCGGCCCAGCCTGACCCGAGCCCAGACCGCTAGCGCGATCCCGCACGCGAATAGGAGCGTCCCAATCGCGCCCAGCGCGGGACTGTGGACCGCGAGGCTGCCGCCGCGGAAGACGCGCACGAGCAGAACAACCGCCAGAGCCGTCAGACCAGCGAACGGAAGCGGACGTCTGCCGCCTGCTCCCCGCTTCGCGCTGAACGCCGCCACGAGCCAGTAGGCCCAGAAGACGATCCAGGCCACGCCGACGGCGATAGTGAGCGCGTGCACGTGGTTTCACAAACGTGGCTTGTGGTCCGAGACCTCCACCCTACGCCGAGCTTCCGCTGCTGTCCTCGGCCGCCAGGGGTATCCGCGGCTCGGCCCGCGGCTGTGATGAGGCTGGGTTGAGGTCAGCATGCCGACGCCGCAGCCGGGGTCGGTCAGCACTCCTGGCAGAAAGCCTTGCTAGGGTGCGCCGCGGCGCGCATGGGGCAGCTTCGTGATCAGATGATCCGAATCGCCGGGGCGGGCGCCTGTGGCGTGTGGTCGCCAGGAGAGCATGTTGAGAAGCTGGATTAGGCGCGGGTTGGTCTCTGTTGTGGTGGGCGTTTTCGCCGCGGTGGTGTGGGCGGGCTCCGCGACAGCGCTGTCGAGCACGCCCTACATGGGCTGGAACACCTACTACGGACTGGGGCGGCAGTTCAGCGAGTCGACCATCCAGTCGGTGGCGAATACGATGCTCTCGGACGGCCTGGCGCAGGCCGGCTACCGCATCGTGTGGCTTGATGCCGGGTGGGCGACGGGAGCACGTGACCTCTCTGGTCAGCTGACCGTCGATCCCAGCCTATGGCCCGACGGGATGGCCGGATTGACCAACTGGCTTCACCAGCGCGGGCTTCTGGCAGGGATTTATACCGACGCCGGGACGACCGGCTGTAGCGGGGTGGGTGTCGGCTCCTATGGCCATTACCAGCAGGACGCCAACGCGTTCGCCGCTTGGGGGTTTGACGCCGTGAAGGTCGACTTCTGTGGCGCGGGCCAGGAGGGGTTGAGCCCCCGGCCCCTGTATGCGCAGTTCGCGCAAGCCGTGAGCAACAACGCGAGCCGGCGGCAGATGATCTTCAACGTCGACAACTTCTGGGCCCCAGGACAGATCGATGGCCTGCGCCCATCGCTCGCGGACTCGGCGTGGGCAAATTATTCATGGGCGCCCCCGATCGCGCAGAGCTGGCGTACCGACACGGATGTCGGGTTTGGCCACGGTGGCGGCATCTTCTTTGGTGACGTCCTGCGCAACCTGGACCACGATTCCGCCCATCCGGAGGCGGCCGGCCCGGGTCATTGGAACGACCCCGACTACCTGGGACCGGACCTGGGGATGACCAGCTCGCAGGCGCAGGCCCAGCTGTCGATGTGGGCCGTGCTGGCCGCCCCGTTGATCTTGGGCAGCGATCCACGGTCCCTCTCCCCGGGGTCCGTTCCCATGCTGGAGAATCCGAACCTGATCGCCATCGACCAGGACCCGCTCGGCGCTCAAGGCACGCTGGTCGCGCAGCAGGGTTCCGGCCAGGTCTGGGTCAAGCCCCTGAGCAACGGCGATCGCGCGGTCGCGCTCCTCAACCGCGGCACCGGCGGCCAGCAGATAAGCACGGTGGCCTGGCATGTCGGGCTGCCGCCCACCGGCAACTACCACATCACCGACGTCTGGCACGGGACATTCGGCGGTACAACCGGTGGCATAAGCGCTTCGCTCCCACCGACGAGCGCAGCGCTCTACCGCGTCGCGGCCATCCCGAACTCCGCCAACTACACGATGAGCACGTCCGTGACGGGCAGCGGCTCCGGCAGAGTGACGAGCGATCCAGGGGGTATCTCCTGCCCCGGCAGTTGTTCGCTCACCGTGGGTCGGGGCGTCCCCGTGACCTTGAGCGCGACGCCGTCGCCAGGATCGATCTTTGCCGGCTGGTCGGGCGGCGGCTGCGCTGGGACCGGAGCTTGTGTCGTACCGATGTACGCCAATCAGGGGGTGACGGCCACCTTCGCGGTGCCCCGTACGTTGAAGGTATCGGTGAAGGGCAGGGGCTCCGGATCGGTGACAAGCCGTCCGGCCGGAATCTCCTGCCCGGGCGCGTGCTCGGTGACCTTCGGCCAGGGTTCGCGCGTGACCCTGAGGCCGACCGTTAAATCGGGCTCGGCATTCGCCGGCTGGTCGGGCGCCGGGTGCACGGGGCCAAGCTCGTGTGTCTTCACCCTGCGCTCCAACGTGGGCGTGAGCGCGACGCTCGCCCGCTCTTCGGGCGCCGGGCCGCCCGCCTCCACCGGAAGCGGCGTGAGCAACATCGTGTGGTGCGCCGCACCGTTTCGTAAGTACTGTTACTTCACCGAGACGCTCACCACCGTCGAGACGCTTAACGGCGGCAATGTGTCGACCATCCGCGCCGCCGGGAAGGGGCAACCAGCTACGAAGACCGTCGTCGTCGGGACCAAGAAGGTGAAGGTGCGCGGCGGACATACGGTCCTGGTCACGGTCCCGCTGGACGGCACCGGGCAGCAGTTCCTCAAGCAGTTCGGCAACGTGCCGGTCACGGTAAAGGTGGAGCTCCTTCGTGCCGGCAAGCAGGCCACGATCGCCAAGCGCAAGCTGACGGTCAAGCCGAAGCACACGAAGAAAAAGAAGAAGACCTCGCAGCGGGACCTTTCCCGGAGTGCGCCTTCAGTGGCCGGCGCTCTAGACGTCCGGGCCGCGGGCCTGCATTGGCCAGCGCTCTAGCGGCCCGCTCGCTGCCTAACCGCTGACCGGCCGGGTCAGCCCGGAGTCAGCCGCCGGACCTCAATGCGCCCTTGCTGCTCGCGGACCTGAAACGCCGGCTGAGCGGCCGTCGCCGGACCGTGCCGCACGGCTCCGTCGCGAAGCGAGAAGCGAGAGCCGTGACAGGCGCACACGATCTCATCGCCCTCCACCGTGCCCTCGCTCAGGGAGCATCCGCGGTGCGAGCAGCGGTCGTGGATGGCAAATATCCGCTCGCCGTCCCGCAGCAGGAACACCGGCGTGTCGTCGACCACCACTCGCTGCGGCCGCCCCTCGGGCAGCAGCGACGCGTCGGCCGCGGGCGTCCAGTCCGTCGGGCCGGGATCGAACACGGTCTGCGCCGGACCCACCCCCTTGGTCATGGACAAGTAGCCCCCCAGATAGCCGCCAGCCGTCATCACTGTCATCCCCGCCAGTCCGAGCGCGGCGCCGACCTTGCGAGCACCCCGTCTGCGGGCTCCCAACGACAGGGCGTACAGCGTCCCGCCGACCGCGTTGCAACTGGCGTGTATCAGTCCCACCCGCCGGATGCCGTCATCGACAATCTCTGTGTCCGCCCAGTCGTTGACGCCCGCGGCCGCGGTCGGAAGGTAGGCCATGAGCCCCAGGGCGATCAGCCGCTGCGAAGCCAACCCTGCGTCTTGGCTTAGCAAGTCGAGCAGCGTTGCACTCGTGAAAGACCCGATCACCACGTCGGTGAGCATCGGGTGGACCGGGTGGCCGAGCCACGTTCCGCTCAGCGCATCCTTGAGCACCCCCTGCCCGAGGCTGTCCCGCACCGCCTTGCCGATCGCCTTGGCGGCTGAATCCAGAGCTTCAGCCGACTCGATCTGGCTGACAATCGGTTCGAAAGGCGTGAGCTGGCGAGCCGCTGCTTCGGCGTTTACCACGCAGCCGCGCTACCCCGCGAGCGCTCGGCGTAACCCCCTGCGCGGCGCGTCGTCGCACGCCCGTGGGGGTAGGGCTCTCCCATGCCCGCTGATTTCCATGGGCTGATGGCCCAGCTCGATTACTCGCTGTTCATCGTCACGGTCTCGGCCGACGGACAGCGGAGCGGCTGCCTGGTCGGCTTCGCCTCCCAGGTCTCGATCCGGCCGCCGCGCTTCATGATCTGTCTTTCGGTCAAGAACCGGACATTCGAGGTGGCCAAGCGAGCGTCGGTTCTTGTCGTGCACTTCGTCCCCCAGCAGGCCGAGGAGCTGGCCGTCCTGTTTGGCGGCGAGACCGGGGACGAGACCGACAAGTTCGCGCGCTGCGAGTGGCGCGAAGGCCCCGCGGGCGCGCCGGTCCTCAATTCGCTCGAGGACTGGTTCGCCGGTCGCATTCTGGAGCGGCTGGAGTTCGGAGATCACTGGGGGCTGCTGCTCGAGCCCATCGACGGAGAGGCTCACCGTTCGGGCTCACCGTTGACATTCCGCCGTGCGAAATGGATCGAGCCCGGGCACGAACCTTGAGGCTCAAAGCTGACCGCAGAATGTGATGCACTGCTCGCCATGAGCCTGGTTTCGGACCGTCCACGCTCCTCGGGTGTTCTCGAGCTGTTTCATCCCGCGGTCCGGCTGTGGTTTGAGCGCCGGTTCGCGGCCGGCCCGACCGAGGCCCAGGCGGGCGGATGGCCGGCGATCGTGGCCGGGAACCACACGCTCGTGTGCGCGCCCACCGGCTCGGGCAAGACGCTCGCCGGATTCCTGGCGGCGATCGACCGTCTTTACCGGGAGCACGAGGAGGGCCAGTCGATCGAGGGCGTGACGAAGGTGGTTTACCTCAGCCCGCTGAAGGCGCTGGCCGTGGACGTGCACACCAACCTCGAGCAGCCGCTCGAGGAGATCGCCGCCGTGGCTCGCGAGCTGGGGTTCGAACCCGCGCCGGTCACGGTCGGCGTGCGGACGGGTGACTCCACCTCCTCGCAGCGCCAGACGATGCTCCGTCGTCCCCCGAACCTACTGGTCACGACGCCTGAGTCGCTCTATCTCTACCTGACAGCGGAGCGCTCGCGCGCGACCCTGCGCACCGTGGAGACAGTGATCGTGGACGAGATCCACGCCCTGGCTCGGGACAAGCGCGGATCGCATCTGACCCTCTCGCTCGAGCGGCTGGCGGCGGTCACCGAGCGACCCCCGGTTCGGATCGGTCTGTCAGCGACGGTCAAGCCCCTCAACGCGGCGGCCCGGCTTCTGGTGGGAGCGGAGGAGCCGATGCCGGCGATCGTTGACAGCGGGCACCAGCGGAGGCTCGAGATATCCCTCGAGCTCCCCGACGGCGAGCTGGAGGCAGCCACTCCCGCCGACCAGCTCGGGGAGATCCTCGACCGGATCGCCTCCCATGTCGCCCAGCACCGGACGACGCTGGTATTCGTGAACACCAGGACGCTCTCGGAGCGAGTGGCGCATGAGCTGGGTGAGCGGCTGGGCGAGGGTGTTCTCGCCGCCCACCACGGCTCGCTGTCGCGCGAGCGCCGTCAGCGGGTCGAGCACCGGCTACGCGCCGGAGAATTGCGGGCGCTCGTGGCGACGGCCTCGCTCGAGCTCGGCATCGATGTGGGCCCGGTGGAGCTCGTGTGCCAGATCGGCTCGCCGCACAGCATCGCCACGTTTCTTCAGCGCGTGGGGCGAGCCAATCATCAGCTCCACGGCGTACCGCGGGGGATTCTGTATCCGACCACCAGGGACGAGCTCGTGGAGAGCGCCGCGCTGTTGGCCGCCATCAAGCGCGGGCGGCTCGACTCGCTGCACCCCCCCGAGCTGCCGCTCGACATCCTCGCCCAGCAGATCGTGGCCGAGGTGGCGGCTCGAGGAGAGGCCGGCGTCGACGAGGAGGAGCTGTTTTCGCTGCTGAGGCGGGCCTGGCCCTACCGGGGGCTCACCGCCGAGCAGTTCGAGGAGGTCGTGGAGCTGGTGTCGTCCGGGATCGAGACCGGTCGCGGACGACGGATGGCCTATCTGCATCGCGACCGGGTGAACGGGCGACTCCGGGGGCGACGGGGCGCGCGTCTGGCCAGCCTGACCTCCGGCGGAGCGATACCCGAGACGGGGGATTACCGAGTGCTGATGGAGCCGGGCGACGTGTTCATCGGCAGCGTGAACGAGGACTTCGCAATCGAGTCGATGCAGGGCGACGTGTTCCTGCTCGGCACGCACCCGTGGCAGATAGTGGGCGTCACCAACGCCGTCATGCGCGTCCGCGACGCAGCGGGCAGGCACCCCACGATCCCATTCTGGCTCGGCGAGGCGCCGGGTCGCACGGAGGAGCTCTCCGACGAGGTTTCGAGGCTGCGGCGCGCTGTGGCCCAGTCCCTCGACGAGCGCGGCAGGCAGCCCACCGTCGACCGAGTGCAGAGCGAGTGCGGGATCGACGAGGTCGCGGCGGCCTTGGTCGTGGACTACCTGCGGACCGGGCGAGCCCAGCTGGGGGGCGTGCTGCCCAGCGACGAGGACATCGTGTTCGAGCGGTTCTTCGATGAGTCTGGCGGGATGCAGCTGATCGTCCACGCCCCGCTCGGATCGAGGATCAACCGAGCGCTGGGGCTGGGGTTGCGCAAGAAGTTCTGCCTGAACTTCGACTTCGAGCTTCAGGCGGCCGCCAGTGACGACGCGGTGCTGCTGTCGCTGGGGCCCCAACATTCATTCCCCCTGGAGGACGTCCCCGCCTTCCTACGCTCGCACAATGTGCAGGACGCCGTCTCCCAGGCCGTGCTGCGCAGCCCGATGTTCACCGCCCGCTGGCGCTGGAATCTCAACCGCTCGCTCGCGGTCCTCCGCCGCAAGGGCGGTCGCCTGAACCCGTTCAACATCCAGCGCATGGAAGCGGACGACCTGATGGCCGCCGTGTTCCCGTCGCTGGCCGCGTGCCAGGACAACGCCCCGGCGGGCCCGGTCGAGATCCCCGACCACCTTCTGGTCCGGGAGACCCTGGGCGACTGCCTGACCGAAGCGATGGACATCGACGGGCTCAAGGACCTCGTTCGCCGGTTCGAAGAGGGGACCATCCGCCTGCACTTCATCGACACCGTCGAGCCCAGCGTCCTGTCCCACGAGATTCTGAACGGCGCTCCGTTCACCTACCTCGACGAGGACGCGGAGATCGGTGAGCGTCGGTCCCGAGCGGTGCCGTTGCGCCGGGGGCTCCCGGTCGAACCGGGCGAATTGGGCCGGCTCGACCCGGACGCGATCGAGCGAGTGCGGGGCGAGGCAATCCCAGAGGTGCGCGATTCCGACGAACTGCACGACGTGCTGATTTCGCTGGTGGTGACCTGTCCTCGTCAGCAATGGGCAGAGCAGTTCGAGTCGCTGGCCGCCGAGGGCCGCGCCTTCACCGTCGAGCGGACCGAGACCGCCCATTGCTGGTGGGCGGCCACCGAGCGGCGCCGGGAGCTCGAGGCACTGTTCCCGGATGCCCGCTTCGCACCGGATCACCCGCTGCCGCCGGCGCTCGAGCGCGAGCTGGACCCCTCAGATGTGGACGAGGCGGCGGTCCGCGCCGTCGGAGGCCACCTCGAGATCTCGGGCCCCGTCACAGTGGACGATCTCGCCGCCGCCACGGGGCTCTCGCCCGCCGACGTGCGGATCGGGCTGGAAGCGCTCCGCGGCCGGGGGTTCGCCGTGTGCGGCCAGTTCGAAACCGCTGGCGGCGAGCAGTGGTGCGCTCGGCGCCTGCTGGCCCGGATTCACGCCTACAGCCGGGAGCGCCGGCGCGCCCAGGTTCGCCCGGTGAGCCAGGAGGAGTGGGAGCAGTTCCTAGGGGCCTGGTGGCACGTGGCTCCCGGGACACAGCTCCACGGCCGGGCCGGCGTGGCCGAGGTGATCGAGCAGCTCCAGGGATCTCAGTGGCCAGCCGGCGAGTGGGAGCGCATCCTGACCGCCCGGGTCGAGTCCTACCGGCCGGAGTGGCTCGACGACCTCTGCCTTTCCGGTGAGGTGGTGTGGGGCCGGTTGTCGCTGATCGAGCGCGCAGCGGACGGGGATGAGGACGAGCCTTCGGAGGAGCGTCCCAGCTGGTCGGGAAAAAGCCCGTCGCGCCGAACGCCGATCACGTTCATGCTGCGCCAAGACCTTCCGTGGCTGCTTCAGGCCCACCGCGGCGACGGTCAACCGGCCGAGCCAGCTGATGGACCCGGCCGCGAGGTGCTCGACGCCCTCCGGACCCGGGGCGCGCTGTTTCACTCCGAGCTCCAGGACATCGCGAACCGCCTCCCGACCGAGATCGAGGACGGCCTGTGGGATGGCGTGGCCAGAGGATTGATCACCGCCGACGGGTGGGGCGCCATCCGCTCGCTTCTGCACGCCCGGACGCGCTTTGCGCGCCGCCAGCGGCCGAGCCGCAGGCCTGGGTCCCGCGGGCGACGGGGCAGCTGGCGCCAGGGGGTCGAAGGCCGGTGGACCCTGTTGCCACCGGCGAAGCCGGTCGACGAGCCCGAGGAGCTGGCCGAAACCGTTGCTTGGCAGCTCCTGCTGCGCTGGGGGGTCGTGTTCCGTGACGTCTATCTGAAGGAACGGCTCGCGCTCCCGTGGCGCGAGATCCTGTGGGCGCTCCGCCGGCTCGAGGCGCGCGGCCTGACTGGCGGCGGACATTTCGTCACCGGCATCACAGGCGAGCAGTTCGCCAATGAGACAACCATCCCCTTGCTCCGAGCTCGGCGAGGCGCCGAGCGACGGGACTCGGCGCTGATAGGCATATAACCTACCGGCACGTGCCTCGCGGCACGGCTACATACCCGCCGATCAAAGGAGCGCAGCATGTACGCCCGAGTCACCCGCTGGGAGGGGATGGATGACGAGGCGGTGCGTCAGTTCACGCAGATGATCGAATCCTCGGACGGGCCTCCGGAGGGGGTCCCTTCCACCGGAATCATGGTGCTGAGCGACGCCCAGAACAACCGCAGCCTTGTCATCGGGCTCTTCAACACCGAGGACGACCTGCGCACCGGAGACGCGGCCCTGAGGGCTATGGACCGTCCCCCGCAGGCGACCGGCGATATCAGCTCGATCGAGTTCTACGAGGTCGCGGTTGAGCGTCGCCAGTAGCCTGAGGTGAATGGCGGACCGGACCGGCGCTGATCATTCAGGTTGCGCGCGGCGGCGCGGTTGATCGCCAACTCGGTGTAGACCGGCCCGCCACCGTCGCTGGCGCCGACGCGAATCATCCGCGACGCCTGATCGGCAACCGCCTCGCCGGCCATGCCATTGATTAGGCTTGGGCCGTGGAACCAGAACGCGCGCACGAGCTGCTCCAGCGAGAACGAGTCAGGATCGAACGGGGGTTGGCGGCCCTCGACCGGGAGGGTCCACTCGAGGGCGATGATCGTCGCGAGCCGGGCGACTTGGAGACCGAGGACCTGTACCAGGACGAGTTCGATCAGGGCCGCCGCTTGGAGCTACAGAGCGACTTGGCGGCCCTGGAGCGCGCCGAGCAGAGACTGAAAGACGGAACATATGGGCTGTCTGTCGAGAGCGGCGAGCCAATTCCGGATGCCCGCCTCGAGGCTCTCCCGACCGCCGAGCGCACCATCGAGGAGGAGGAGCGCTTCCGGGGCGGTTGAGCTCGCGACCCAGCGCGAAAGGACATGTTCTCGTTAGTCGGGAAGGTGGCGCTGGTCACGGGCGCCTCCCGGGGGATCGGCCGCACGATCGCGATCGCGTTCGCCGAGGCAGGCGCGGACGTCGCGGTTTTGGCGAGATCGACGACCGAGCTTGACGCTCTGGCGGATGAGGTTCGGGAGGTTGGGCGGACAGCATTGCCACTGACCTGTGACGTGACCGATCGCGAGGAGGTGAAGGCGGCAGTCGGGCGCACGCTGGAGGAATTCGGGCACATCGATGTTCTCGTCAACAACGCCGGGGGGCCGTTGTTCAACGCTCCTTTCCTAGAGATACGGCCCGATGGTTGGACCCGTGCCATTGCCCTGAACCTCATGAGCGTCGTCAACTTCTGTCAGGTGGTGGGCGCGCACATGGTGGCCCGGGGCTCGGGCTCAGTCATAAACATCGATTCGATCGGCGCGGATCATCCAGGCCCACTCGTCAGCCCGTACTGCGCCTCGAAGGCAGCCGTGGTCAACTTGACGAGCACCCTGGCCCAGGAATGGGGGCCGGCGGCGGTGCGAGTGAACTCCGTGAGCCCCGGATGGCTGCGCACGGAGATCAACCAGGCCGTGCACGAGCATCGCGAGCTAGGCGAAGCGGTCGCCCGACGTATCCCTCTGCGTCGCTGGGGGGAGCCGGTGGATATGGCCGGGGTCTCAGTTTGGCTTGCTTCGGACGCCTCCGCCTATGTCACCGGAGCGCACATACCGGTCGACGGCGGCGTGGGCGTCGTCGCGCCCCAGGCGCCCTCGGGCCCCGCTCCGCGGACGTAGATCGCGCTCAGCCGGCGCGGTCTTCGGTCTCGGCGCCTGATTGCTGGTCAGAAGAGTCCTCGCCCGAGGAGTCCGCACGCGAGGGCTCCTCGCCCTCCGACCGCGAAGACTCGCCTTCCTCCGGCCGTTCCATGTCGGGAAGCGGATATTTTTCGACGGCCCAGGGCGGCTCCTTCATCGTCGGAGGGGTGGCATCGCGCGTCTCGCGCGGCAGCTCCATGTCTCCTTCTTCCGCAGTCTCTTTGGTCAGGCCCTTCACGCGCTCGAGGCCGTAATGGGCGTGAAGCACATCCGCCTCGTCGTCATTGAGCTCGTTGCCTTCCGGCTCGATCTCCGGAGCCGCGTTGACGTGCTCCTTCTCGTACACGACCCTGATCTGATCCCCGTCCTCCTGCGCATCGCGGATCGGCATGAACACTGAGCTCGTCCGGACGAGCCCGGTCTTGACCTGTGCCCAGCTTGCCCGCTCGTCCTGTCCGTGGGTGAACAACGCCTCGATCTTGCCGATCGTGTATCCGTGGGGGTCAACGACCTGCTGGCCAAGTAGATCGTCAGCGCTCTTCTCCTTCGGTTCGGGAAGGTCCACCGGCTCGCGTTCGCGCTCATCGTCGCCGGCCTCACGCTCCTGCCGCTCCTCGCGGCTCGCATCAGCCTCAGGCTCCTGCCGCTCCTCGCGGCTCGTATCGGGCTCCTGGCCCTGGTCGGCCCCCTCGCGCTCGCGCTCGTCCTGGCTCGTCTCGGCCACGTCAGCTCCTTTCTCCTCTCCCGATTGGCGCTACCCCACGAGGAGCAGGGAAAACAATCTCGATCGGGCCCGAACCGCCGGAGCCTGCGGTCCCAGACAGCTAACTTTTCTAGGCCGAATGCTGGCCATGGAGCTCATTCCCACTATCCGCGCGCGGCTTGAGCAGCTCGAGGCCCAGCGCGCAGACCGATCGGCTGTCGGTCGCGACCCGCTTGCCAGCGGCCACCGGGCGGCGCTGTGGCGGGCACAGCAACACGCGGCCCGAACCGATCGCACGGTCGACGACCTCCGTCGGTACTGCCTCGAGTCGCTGGATTCGTGGCACTTCCTGGACGAGCGGGATGAGAATGACTACTTGCGCGGATACCGCCAGGGGTTCCAGGCGGTGCTGGGCGACATCCGCGCGGCCGAGGCCGGACGGGTCTAGAGCTGCGCATGCGCCGCTTCCTGCTCCCAGCGTCGATCAGCGTCGTGGCAGCCGCGCTGCTCGCGTTACTGGCGTTCGCGGTAGCCGGCCAGGGCACCGACAATTCGATCGACGCTCAGCTCGCGCGCGGCGTGCGTCCGTTGGCGCCCGCCGCCGGTTCGCTGCTGCCAGGACTGGGCTCCTCGCGCAACCTGAGCCTGTCGGAGCTGCGAGGGAAGGTTGTCGTTGTCAATCTGTTCGCCTCGTGGTGCCAGCCGTGCCTGGCCGAAGCCCCGATCCTCGCGCAAACGCAACGAATGCTGGCCGGCCAGGATGGAACCGTGGTGGGCGTCACCTACCGCGACACCACCGGCGACGCGGAGCAGTTCGTTCGCCAGCATCACATCGACTACCCGGTCGTCCGAGACGTCACGGGTAGCTTCGCCCATGCGTATGGTGCCAACGGGATTCCCGAGACGTTCGTCATCGACCGCAACGGCCGGGTGGCCGCGGCCCGCCGCTACCAGCTGGCCGGGGACTGGCTGCAGCAGACGCTGTCGCGCGTGATTGGGTCGGCCGCATGAGCGCTCGAAAGATGGCCCTAGCCCTCGCCCTTGCCGCGGCTGTCGCTCTGCCCGGGGCGGGCAGCGCCGTCGCCGCCCCTCCTCGAGCCTCGCTGACGGACCTCGAAAACGACGTGATGTGCGTCGTATGCAACACGCCGCTGGCCGTCTCCCAGTCCCCGCAAGCCGACGCGGAGCGTCGCTTCATCAACGATCTGATCGCCAAGGGATACACAAAGGCCCAGATCGAGCGGGCGCTCGTCGCCCAGTACGGGCCGGCCGTGCTGGCCCTCCCCCCCGCGCACGGCTTCAATCTCACCGTCTATGTCCTGCCGGCCGCGATCGTGCTGATCGGGGCGGCCGGGTTGGCGTTCGTCCTGCCGCGCTGGCGGCGCCGGACGCGCCGGGCCCAGAGGGCGGCCGGAGCCACGTCGGCGGAACCTCCTTTGGATCCCTCCGACGCGCGGCGCCTCGAGGAGGACCTCGCGCGGCACGGACCGTAGCCCCCAAGCCTCGAAGGCTTACATCACGTCGGGCGCGCCCACGCCGAGCAGCCCCAGCGAAAGCGCGATCACCCTGGCGGCCGCCGCCGACAGCGCGATCCGGAACGACTCGACGGATTCGGGCGACGCCCCGATCACCCGGCAATCCCGGTAAAAGGCCGTGAACTCCTGGGCCAGCTCGAGCGCGTAGGCGGCGATCCTGTGGGGGGCGCGCCGTGCACCCGCCTCGGCCACCTCGTCCGGGAACTCGACGAGCTTCTGGATGAGCGCCCGCTCCGGTTGGAGCAGCTGACGGGAGCCGCCCTCGGCCCCTGATACCAGCGCTCCGCTGGCCAGCCGCTCGTCCGTCACGCGGCGAAGCATCGAGGCTATCCGAGCGTGCGCGTACTGGACGTAGTAGACGGGATTCTCGGCCGACTCCCGCCTGGCCAAGTCGAGATCCAGGTCCAGCGTCCGGTCGTGAGAACGCTGCAGCATGAAGAACCGGGTGGCGTCGACTCCGATTTCATCGAGCAGCTCATCGAGCGTCACGAACGTCGCCCTGCGCTTGGACATCGCCGCCCGCTCGCCACCCTCGACCAGATGGACGAACTGGAGGATGGGCGCCTCGATCATGTCCGGGTCTCCGCCCAGGGCGGCCATCGCGGCCTTCAGCTCTCGCACGTAGACGAGGTGGTCGGCCCCCAGCGGGTAGAGGAGCCGCTCGAATCCCCGGTCGCGTTTATTGAGCATGTACGCCAGGTCGGCTGCGAAGTACGTGGGCTCCCCGTTCGAGCGCACCACGACCCGGTCCTTGTCGTCGCCGAAGGTGGTGGTTCGTAGCCAGAGCGCCCCTTCGGAGCGATAGAGGTGGCCCGCCCGCTCGAGGATCTCGAGGGCCCGATCGAGCGGGCTCGGCGAGCCGGTGTGCAGCTGGCGCTCGGAGAAAAACGTGTCGTAACGCACGCCGTAGCGTTCCAGCGTGGCCTTGATCTGAGCCAGCAGGAGCTCGACCGCGCGCGCGGCCACCGCCTCCACCGGGGCGGACGCCGAGTCCGGAATCGAGTCCGCCAGCTCGGCGACGTACTGGCCCTGGTAGCCGCCTTCGGGAAGTGGCTCATCGCGCGCTCGGGCTTTGACCGATTCTCCAAGCAGCCGTACCTGCGACCCCGCGTCGTTGAAGTAGTACTCGCGGGATACCGAGTGACCCTGGTGCTCGAGGATCCGTGCCAGCGAGTCACCGTAGGCCGCGTGCCTTCCGCTGGCCGCTACCAGAGGGCCGGTCGGGTTGGCCGAAACGAACTCGATCAGGACCCGCTCGGATGGACCTTCAAGGCCCGAGCCGAAGCGCTCTCCCGCCTCGAGCGCGGCAGCCAGCGCCCGGCGGTGCCAGACGTCGGACAGGAAGAGATTGAGAAAGCCGGGTCCCGCGACCTCGGTCCGCTCCAGCGAATCGCCCAACTGGCGCTCCAGCTCCCGCGCCACCGCCACGGCGATCTCGGCGGGCTGGGTGCCGAGCACCGGAGCCAGCAGCATCGCGGCGTTAGTCGCGTAGTCACCCTGGCCGGCTCGCTTGGGGCGCTCGAGCCTAGGCTGGGCGGAGGGCTCACCTGCGGATCCGCGTACGGAGGCGGCGGCGGCTCGCACCGCATCGCGAAGCTCCTGCAGCGGGGAAACCGTCTGCGATGGGGCGGTGCTCATCCTCTGGCGAGCGTAGCGATGCCCGCCGGCTCAGTAGTGGTACGGCTCGCCGGCCAGAATCTTGTGCCCCCGGTACAGCTGCTCTAGCAGAACGACGCGGGCCAGTTGGTGGGGCAAAGTGATCGCGCCGAGCGAGAGGCGGTGGTCGACCTCGTCGAGCTCGAGCCCGTACGGTCCGCCGATCACGAAGCAGAGGTCGCGGGCGCTCTGGCGTCGCGCCTCCAGAAAGCGGCTGAAGGCCATCGAGTCCAGCATCTCGCCGTCCCGGTGCAGTAGGGAGATGAATGCCCGTGGTGGCAGGCGGCGCAGGGCCCTGTCCTCCTCGCGCATCTCCACCAGCTCCAGGCGAGCATGCCGGGCGATCAGCTTCTGATAATGCTGAACATCGTCTGCGAACGGCGGCCGCAACCTGCCCACGGCGACGACGACGATCCGCACACTGCGATACTAAACGGCCTATGGAGGATTCAGGCACTCCCGAGCGCCACATCAACATCCACTTCTCGCCCGAGGACATGGGCGGGAAGTACGCCAACTTCGCCAACGTCAGCCACTCCGATTACGAGTTCACGATCACGTTCGCTCGCGTGGATCACGAGGTGGAAGAGGAGGAGATCCCGGGAGTCGTCGTGTCCCGCATCAACCTCTCGCCCAAGTTCATGCACGAGCTGCTCGAGGCCATGCAGGACAACTACTCGAAGTGGCAGACCCGCGAGGGCATAAAGAACCTGCCCGAGTGGGGCGGGCGCCGAGAAGCCAGCGAGGACTAGTTCCTCGTATGGCTGAGCGCGGCGCCGATCCTCTCGGCAGTCGAGGGGTGTGTCGCAAGCAGCGCCGTGATCCACCGTGGCGGATCGAGATCCGCGACGTTCTGGCGGGCGATCGCGCGCTCGAATGAGACGAACGCCTCGGGGGAGCCCGTGAGCTCGAGCGAGTAGGCGTCAGCGCGGCGCTCGATCGCGCGGGAAAGACGGTTTCCGATCAGGCCCAAGGGAGCCGACACCAGAGCTGCCGCCAGCGCCAGCCCGGGCAGCGCGGCCGGCGTGTCGCGCTCGCTCGACAGAGCCCAGCTGAGACGCTGGGTGGCCAGAGCCGCCGCCGGGGCGATGAGCGCGGCGTAGGTCACCCCGCGCAAGACGTCGCGGTGCCGGACGTGGGCCAGCTCGTGCGCCACGACGACTCGCACCTCCTCGCGGTCATAGCGGTCCAGCAGCGTGTCGAACAGCACGACCCGTTTCGTCGGCCCGAGTCCGGTGACGTAAGCATTTGCTGCTGTGGTCCGCCGGCTGGCGTCGACCGAATACACCTCGGCCACCCGAACCCCCGCGGCCCGGGCCAGCTCGAGCACATCCGAGCGGGTCTCCCCCTCCGGCAGCGGCGTGTAGTCGTTGAACACGGGATCGAGCAACACCGGTGCCAGGGCCGCAAACAGGGCGCCGACCGCCACGGAGCCCCCCGCCCCCACCACCCACCACCGACGCGGGAACCTCCGGACCGCCGCGATTACGGTGCCACCACCCGCCGCGGCCAGAGCCGCCTCGATCGCCGTGGCCTTGAGAAGGTCCAGCGCCCAGTCCCGCCACGATTGCGTGGCCAGGCCGACGGCGATCGCGCGGCGCCGTGACACCACGGCCAGCGGCAGCGGCGGTAGCGACATCCCGGCCGCCAGCGCTCCGGCGGCGACCCCTCCCGCCACCACCGGTCTGGCTCGGCGCCGAAGCAATCTAGGGGGACGCAGCGTCAAGAGTCCCAGCACGCCCAGCTCCACCGCGCCGCGGGCCAGCGCAAGAGCGAGCTGCGGCCGTGCGAAAGCTGCCCCGCGAGCGATCTCCTCCTCGGAGAAATAGGATCGGAGGTCAGCAGGCGGCGACGGTCGCGCGGCAGGACGCGGCCTCAGCACTCGCACTCCCACCTCGCCCGCCGCGGACGCCAGGAGCATCGATGCCAGCACGCCAGAGCGCTCACGCACCCGGGAGACTGTAGAGACATGCGGGTCGCCGTCGTCTCAGACATACATGGCAACCGGCAGGCGTTCGAGGCGGTGCTGGAGGAAATCGCCGGCTCCGACTGCCAGGAGATGTGGTGCCTGGGCGACCTGGTCGGATATGGAGCGGACCCCGACGCCTGCGTCGAGCTGGCACGCAGGCATGCCGCCATCTGCCTGGCCGGAAACCATGACCTGGTGGTCCGCGGCGCGCTGCCGCTCGAGGAGTTTTCACGGGGTGCGGCCCTCGCCGCCCAGTGGACCCGCGAGACCATCAGCGCCGAGACTCGGGGCTATTTGGACGACCTTGAGCCGGCGTTGGTAGAGGAGCAGGTTGGGCTGTACCACGCCAGCCCCCGCGACCCCGTGTGGGAGTACGTGCTCTCGCCACTGCAGGCCGAGATGTGCCTGGACGCCCAGGAGCACCGGGTGTGCCTGATAGGACACTCCCACGTGGCACTGGCGTTCCGGCGCCGGCGGGGAGAGCTGGCCACCGGTCAGACCCAGGATGCCGACGAGCAGCTGGAGCTCTCAAGCGGCGAATGGCTGGTCAACCCCGGAAGCGTCGGCCAGCCGCGTGACGGGGACCCACGCGCCGCCTGGCTGGAGCTCGACCTCGATGCCTGGGAGGCCACCTACAGGCGCACCGAGTACGACATCGGAGGGGCCGCCGCCGCGATCCGCGCGGCCCGGCTTCCGGCCTCGCTGGCCGAACGGCTCAGGTTCGGCCAGTAGTACCGATTTTCGGGCATGTGCGCCGGGAGCTTTGGGGGCCCGCCCTGACCTAATCTGAACCCAACGGCCCAACGCTCTAAAGTCAGGGCGCGGATGCGCCAGGGACTCCGCGCAGTGGTTGCCGGCGGGCTTGGGTTCGCCGTCTCGTTGATCGCCGCCTGCGGCAGCAGCACCGGCCTGCTCTCGGCCACCACGGCAAGCAGCCTTCAAAGCCAGCTGCAGGCCGTATCGAGCGACATCCAGCAGGGCGACTGCGCCGCGGCGGCGGACAAGCTGGGGCAGCTGACGCAGCAGATTCAGAACCTGCCTAGCTCTGTGAACTCGAGCCTGCGCACCAACCTGAACCAGGGGCTGACGAAGGCGCAGGAACTTGCCGCAAACCAATGCAAGTCCTCCGTGGCCACGACCCCAACCACCACGACAACGACGGCGACCACCACCACGCCCACCACCACGCAGCCCACGACGACCCATACCACGACCACCACGACCACTCCCCCCACCACCACGACCCCTGCAACGACTACGCCGAACGCGGGTACTACTAGTACCGGCCCGGGGAGCGGAGGGGTCGCGCCGGGGGCCACCAACGGCAGTGGGAACGGCAACGTGAACGGAAACGGCAATGGCCACTAACGCAACGATGATCGCTGGCCGCTACCGGCTCGAGAGGCGCCTCGGGGTCGGTGGCATGTCCACCGTTCACCTGGCCTTCGACGAGCGGTTGGAGCGCCCCGTGGCGATCAAGCTCCTGGCCGAGCATCTGGCGGACGATCCCACGTTCGTCTCGCGCTTCAGGCGCGAGGCATTGGCGGCGGCCAGGCTCGTGCACCCCAACATCGTCCAGGTGTTCGACTTTGGCCTCGACGAGAACCAGCATCAGCACTTCATCGTGATGGAGCACGTCCCTGGTCATTCGTGCGCCGAGTTGCTCCGCGACCGCGGTCGGCTGGACGTCGAGCGGGCGGTCGAGGTCGTGAGCCAGGCCTGCCGCGGCCTCGACTACGCCCATCGCAACGGAGTGGTGCATCGAGACGTCAAGCCCGGGAACCTGCTGGTGTCCGAGGCCGAGGTCGTCAAGCTCGCGGACTTCGGCATCGCCAGGGCCACGGACCAGTCCAGCATCACTCAGGTGGGGTCGGTCCTCGGCACGGCCGCCTACCTGGCCCCCGAGCAGGCAAGGGGCGAGGAAGCAGGTCCGCAAGCCGATCTGTATTCGCTCGGGGTCGTCACCTACCAGCTGCTGTCGGGGCGGCTTCCGTACGAGGCCACCTCGCTGTCCGAGTTGGCGCTCAAGCAGCAGCGCGAGGCACCGCCTCCCCTCGACCATTTGAATCCCGGCATTGCTCCGGAGCTGGCCCGGGCCGTGGCGCTGGCGCTGGCGCTGGACAAGGTCCAGAGGCCCAGCGACGCGATGGCGTTCGCAGAGGCCCTGCGTGCCGGGGCACACGGCATCGCGCGCCCGACCACCGATGTCCCGACCTCCAACCTGGGCACAAGGGCCGCAACCAGGGTCCTGGGCCGCCGAGATCCGACTGCGGCGACGCGCGTGGCGCCCGACGAACCGCCCGTGGGGACACGCGGCTCCGCCCGAGTGTCCCCCCGCGCGGCATCGCCGGCGGCCCGACAGCAACCTGTGCGTCGCGATCCGGCGCAGGAGTATGCGCCTCCCGCGCCACGGCGGCGGGGTAGGCGGGCGGCTCGGCGGTTCACGCTGTTCCTGTTGCTGCTGGCCGTCTTCGCCGCGGCGGTGATCATCGCGGTGGTGATCGCGACCAGCACCAGCTCGACTGCCGTCCACTTCCGCAACGACGTGCAGGGCGTCCTCAACCAGCTTCAGCAGCTCATCCACCAGTACACCAGGTAGTTCCAGGCGGCGGGCGCCGCCTGGAACCACCGGTGGGTGTGCCCCCTATAGGCCCCCAACCAACTGAAACGGTATGGTGGCGGCGCCTTCGGAAATTGGGACATTTGTCACAACCAGGGATCTAGATGACCTCGGGGCCGACGCCGTATCTGAAACAGCTCGGGCAGGCGGACGCCGACGCGCTGCTCGGACGCCTCAGCCGCAAGGCGATGCCGCAGGATGCGGTGATCATGCACGAGGGGTCGGCCGGCGAGAACGTGGTCCTGGTGCTGACGGGTCGCGTGAAGCTCGTGGCCCGTGGCGTCGGCGACCGCAGCGTGGTGCTGGCGATCAGGGGACCCGGAGAGCTGGTGGGCGAGATGGCGGCGCTCGGGGGCACCCGGCGAAGCGCCACAGCGATCGCCGCCGAGGACGTCGAGCTGGGAGTGCTGCCGGGCGAGGATTTCAGGGGCTACCTGCGCGAGCATCCGGACGCCGCGCTGGTCCTGCTGCGCAGCCTCGTCGGGAGGATGACCGAGGCCACCAAGGGGCTGGTCGAGCTGGCCACCCAGGACAGCGTGGGCCGGGTCGCGCGGCGCCTGATCGAGCTGGGCTCAGACCACGGCCCCTCCAGCGGGCCCTACGAGCTGGAGCTGACGCAGGACGAGCTCGCCAGCTGGACCGGAGCCACGCGGGAGACCGTCTCCCGGGCACTGCGACTGATGCGTCAGCTGGGATGGGTGGCGACTGGCCACCGGACGATCACGGTACTCGACCCGGCAGCCGTACGGGCCCGCAGCGGCGAGGGCACAGGCGGCGGTCACGCCTAGCCCCGGGGGGCGGCTCCCGCCCGCAGACCGTCGGTCACCTCCGACAGCCGTCCCTGCTCAATCCCAGCTCTGAGGTCCGCCATCAGACGGGCCACGAAGCTCAGGTTGTGCATCGTCAGGAGCCGAACGGCAGTCAGCTCGTTCGCTCTGAGGAGATAGTGCAGGTAGGCGCGCGAGTAGCCGCGCGCGCAGGCCGGACAGGGACAGCCCTCGAGGATCGTCTCGCGGCTCTGGCTCCACCTGCCCTTGAACAGGTCCACCCGCCAGCGGTCCTGCGGCTGGGGAACCAGAGCCACGCCGTGACGTCCGAGCCGCGTCGGGACGGCGCAGTCGAACGTGTCAATTCCCAGCTCGACGCACGTGATCAGGTCGTCGATCTCGCCGATTCCCAGCAGGTGCCGGGGCCGCTCTGGAGCCTGGCGGTGGAGCTCGCCGGTGACCCAGGAGACGACCTCGTGCATCTGGGCCTTGTCGCGACCGAGCGAGCCACCAATCGCGATCCCCTGGCAGCTGCTGGCGGACACCCCTTGGGCCGACTCGCGGCGCAGGTCCCGCTCCACCCCACCCTGGACGATCCCGTACACCGCCTGACCTTCTGGCCCGTGGCGCTCGTGCCAGGTCAGACAGCGCTCGAGCCATCGGTGGGTGCGGGCCGTGGAGCGCTCGGTGTATTCGCGCGTGACATGAAACGGCGTGCACTCGTCGAAGGTGAGCGCGATGTCGGACCCCAGCGCGGCCTGGACCGCCATCGATTCCTCCGGACCGAGGAACCGCTCCCGGCCGTCGACGTAGGAGCGGAACCTCACCCCGTCCTCGCCGATCGACAGGACCCGCCCCTCCTCCCCGCGCCGCCTGCCTCTGCCCTTGATCTCATCCGCCACGGCCCCGTGGCCCATGGAGAAGACCTGAAAGCCGCCGGAATCCGTGATGATCGCCCCCGGCCAGCGCATCAGCTCGTGCAGACCGCCCAGCTCCTGCACCAGCTCCGCTCCCGGCGAGAGCATCAAGTGAAACGTGTTGCCCAGGATCAGCTCGTAGCCGAGCGCCGCGACCTCCTGTGCGTCCAGGCCCTTGACCGCCCCGCGCGTAGCCAGCGGGACGAACGCGGGCGTGCGGACGGACCCGTGGGCGAGGTTCAGCGTGCCGGCGCGGGCCAGGGAATCGACTGACTGGGCTCGGATGCTGAACATCAGGGGGTCGGCGAAGCATCGCCCGGTTGGGGGAGGGCTTCCTCGTCTGCCAAAGGCCCGACTGGACGATGTTCAGCCTCTGTCCTGGCGCCGATGATTCGGGGGTCGATTCTTCGAAGGGGAGACTCAGCCATGGCCACAACCGCTGACCCGCCGGACGGCTCCGGCCTTCCGGCCGACGCAACGGCCGTCGAAGGACCGGCCCACCCGCCCGGAGGGCCCGAAGGTCCGTTTCCGCCGGGGCAGGGGCCCTGGTATCGCCGCAGCTGGGTCATCGGCTTGGCTGCATTACTGGTAGGAGCAGGCGCCGGGGTGGGCGTGGGGTTGGCAGCCAACGGGACACCCAAGGCAAAGACGGTCACCGCACCGGCGCAGACGATTGTCCACACCGTGGCTGGTCCGACGAAGACAATCGCACATGTGCGTACGGTCGCAGGTCCCACGAGGACCCAGACCGCGACCGTGACGCGCGCCGTGCAGGCAGCGGCTCCCGTGGCGAGCGCGCGGCCCAGCGGACCGACCGGCGGCGGCGGAAACGAGAACACGTTCAACGGCAATGGGTCCCAGAACCTGGGAACGATCACGGTGCCGTCCGACTCCACGCTGTACTGGCAATGCGATAGCTGCAGCTCGATGGACATCAGCTCACAGACGAACTCCGACGGGAACAGCATCAGCGTCTCGTCGAGCGCGACATCCGGTCAAAGCCCGGTCTCCGCCGGGACCTACGACAACGTGCAGGTCACAGCCGACGGCGCGTTCACGATCGCCATCAAATAGTCAAACGAAGGGGCGAGACACCCGTCTCGCCCCCTGCCTCTTGCCGGTCCCGCCCGCGCAAGACAGGGCAGGGATCCGGCTTGGATTCAGTTAGGAGCCGGCTTCGGCGCCGGAACCGGTCTCGGTCCCCTCGATCGCGGTCTGCTGCCCGCCGACGCTGATCGCCACCTTCCGCGGCTTGCGCTCCTCGGGCTTCGGGATTCGTACCTCGAGCACGCCCCGGTCGAAGCTGGCCTTGATCCCCTCGGGATTGACGCCTTCGGGAAGGGTCAGCGATCGCGAGAATGACCCGGACGCCCGCTCGACCCGGTAATAGCCCTCCTTGCGCTCCTCGTGCTCGCTCTTGCGCTCACCGGAGACGGTCAGCACGTTGTCCTCGAGCTCGATGTTCACGTCCCCCTCGGAGAGCCCCGGCAGGTCGGCGCGCAGGACGAAGTCCTCGTCGGTCTCTACCAGGTCCATCGCCGGAATCCATCGGCGTATCGCTCCTCCGCCGTTACCCGGCGCCGGCGCATCGAAAAGCGTGTTGAAAAGCCGGTTCATCTCGCTCTGTAGCGTGTTCAGCTCCCGGACCGGCTCCCAGCGAATAAGTGCCATTTGAAACCTCCTTCGGTCCACCAACTTGGTGCTGGGTGGAGTATAAAATCTAAGTCACTACCTGTCAAGTCCTTCCGTCCCGGATAACGACCAGCGAGCGACCGGTCATCTGCCGCGGAGGCTCGATCCCCAGCACCTCCAGCACCGTCGGTGCGACGTCGGCGAGCACCCCTCCTTCGCGCAACGTCAGGTCGGGCACCGTCACGACAAAGGGCACTGGATTCAGGGAATGGGCCGTATTGGGACTGCCGTCAGGCTCGAGCATGTTGTCCGCGTTGCCGTGGTCTGCGGTCACGACGCAGGTGCCGCCCGCACCATGGACGGCATCGACCAGCTGGCCCAGGCATTCGTCGACGGTCTCGACCGCCTTCACCGCCGCGGGAATCACGCCCGTGTGCCCCACCATGTCGGGATTGGCAAAGTTGATGATCCCGAAGCCGGGAGAATCGTCCCGCCAGGCCCGCGCGAACGCCCGCGCCGCCTGGCGAGCGCTCATCTCGGGCTTGTGGTCGTAGGTGGGGACGTCGCGGGGCGAGGGCACCAGCTCCCGTCTCTCGCCGGCCTGCGGCGCCTCCTCGCCGCCCCCAAAGAAGTAGGTCACGTGAGGGTATTTCTCGGTCTCAGCGACGTGTAGCTGTCGGACCCCGCGAGCGGCGAGCGTCGCGGGAAGCGTGGTGGCGGGCCGCTCGGGTTCAAACGCGACCGGGTACGGCCAGCCCTCCTCGTATTCGGTCATCGTCGCGTAGCGCTCGATGGGCGGCACGCCCCCGCGATCGATGGAGTCGAAGTCGGGCTCCGCGAGCGCCCGCGTCAGCTCCCGCATCCGATCGGGTCGGAAGTTGAACGCCAGCACCGAGTCATCAGGTCGGATCTTGGCCTCGTCTCCTACCAGTACAGGGTCGATGAATTCGTCCGTCTGGCCTCTGTTGTAGGCCTCACGGGCCGCGGCCTCGCCCGAGCCGGCCCGGTGCTCTGCGCGGCCGTGCACGAGCAGGTCATACGCGCGCTGGATCCGCTCCCAGCGCCGATCGCGGTCCATGGCGAAATAGCGCCCGACCACGGACCCGATCCGGCCCGTCCGAGCGGACCCCATCCACCCCTGCACCTCCGCCAGGAAATCTGCCCCCGACGTGGGCAGCGTGTCTCGTCCGTCGGTGAACGCGTGCAGAACGAGGTCTGGAACCTTCATGGCGGCGCCGAGCTCGATCAACGCACGCAGATGGCGAAAGCCGGAGTGCACGCCGCCGTCGGACACCAGCCCGAGCAGGTGCACGCGCTCCGACGCGGAGAAGGCCTCGCTGAGCACCTCGTTATGGGGCAGCTCATCCCGTTCCACCGCCTCGTCGATCCGCATCAGATCCTGCATCACGACGGACCCCGCGCCGAGGTTGAGGTGGCCGACCTCGGAATTGCCCATCTGGCCCTCGGGCAGTCCAACCGCCCCGCCACAAGCCGAGAGCTCCGTGTGTGGGTACCTGGACCACAACTCGTCGAACACCGGCGTGTCCGCCAGCGAGACGGCGTTGCCCGGTCCAGGCGGGGCCAGGCCCCAGCCGTCGAGAATGATGAGCGCCGCGGCGGGCACCGGCAGCTTCTCCGGTCCGGATCGCATTCAGGCGGCCGCGGCGACGATCGCCGCGAACGACTCCGGGTCGAGGCTGGCACCGCCCACCAGAGCCCCATCCACGTCAGGCTGCGCCAGCAGCTCGCCGGCGTTATCTGGCTTGACGCTCCCGCCATAGAGAACGCGTGTCCGGCTGGCCTGATCCGCGTCCCGATCGGCGACCAACGCCCGGATGAACGCGATCGCCTCCTGGCATATGCCGGCGGTGGCCACCTGACCTGTGCCGATGGCCCAGATCGGTTCGTAGGCGATGACAACCCGGTCGAGGCGCTCTGGTTGGACGCCCGCCAGGTCCTCCTGGACCTGGTGTCTGAGCTTGCGCTCGGTCTCGCCGCGTTCGCGCTCATCCTCCGTCTCGCCGACGCACAGGATCGGCACCAGCCCGGCTTCCAGCGCCGCCGGAACCTTGAATGCCAGCGCCTTGTCGGTCTCGCCGAAGTACTCGCGGCGTTCGGAGTGGCCGAGGATCACTCCTCGCACGCCGGCCTCGAGGAGCATCTGAGCGGACACCTCGCCGGTAAACGCCCCTTCCCGTTCCTGGTGCATGTTCTGGGCAAAGACGGCCACAGCGCTCTCGCGAGTGGCCTCCACCACCGGCCGCAGTGCCAGGAACGGCGGACAGACGGCGACGTCGACTCGGTCAGTTCCTTCGATCTTCGGCAGTAGCGCCGAGATGAACTCCCGTGCCTCGGAGACGGTCTTGTGCATCTTCCAGTTGCCCGCGATCAGCGGGCGCCGGGGCTGCGTGGCCATCACTGGAGCGCCTCGATCCCGGGTAGCGTGCGGCCCTCGATCAGCTCCAATGCCGCTCCTCCACCGGTCGAGAGGTGAGTCACGCTGTCCGCGAGGCCCAGCCGGCTGAGCGCCGCGACCGAGTCGCCTCCGCCGGCCACCGTCGTCCCCCGTGCGGTGGCGATTGCCTCGGCGACCGCTCGGGTTCCGGCCGCGAACGGCTCCAGCTCGAATGCCCCCATGGGCCCGTTCCAGAACACGGTCCCGGCACCGGCGATCGCGGCGGCGTAGCCGTCCGCGGTTCGCGGACCGATATCCACCCCCAGCCAACCGTCGGGCACCTCCACCCCATCCACCGTGTCGGTGCGCGCCTCGCTGGCCAGGCGGTCGGCGATCACCAGGTCGACCGGCAGGCGAAGCTCGGCACGTGCGTCCACGACCTTCTCGAGCAGCCTCGAGGCCAGCTCGACGTCGCCGTCGGCGCACAGCGAGGCGCCGACCGAGTGGCCCTGGGCCGACGAGAACGGAAAGCACATGGCGCCCCCGATCAGGATGGTGTCCGCGATCTGGAGAAAACGCTCGATCACGCCCAGCTTGTCTGACACCTTCGCCCCGCCAAGCATGGCGACCAGCGGGCGGTCCGGATCCTCGAGCAAGCCGGCCAGCACCGCCACCTCCCGCTCGAGCAGCAGACCCGCGGCGCGCTCTGAGATCAGGTGGGCGACGCCCTCCGTCGAGCAGTGGGCGCGGTGCGCGGCGCCGAAGGCGTCGTTGACATACACGTCGGCCAGCTCCGCCAGCGCGGCCGACAGATTGGGGTCGTCTCGGGTCTCGCCCGGCTCGTACCGGACGTTCTCCAGCATCAGGATCTCGCCCGGCGCGAGGTTCTCGGAGAAGGCGCGGACCTCCTCGCCTACAACCCCGGGGGCGAAGGTGACCTCGGCCTCCACCAGCTCCGCCAGCCGGTCGGCCACCGGCCGGAGCGACAGCTCGGGTTCGCGGTCCCTAGGGCGCCCCAGGTGCGAGACCAGCACGAGCCGGCCTCCCCTCCGCCGGAGCTCTTCGAGCGTCGGCAGGGAGGCCCGAATGCGGGTGTCGTCCGTGACGGCCCGGTTCTCGAGCGGCACGTTGAAATCCACCCTGACGAGGACGCGCTTGCCCTCGATATCCCCGAGGTCCCGGAGCGTTCTCACGGGAAGCCGGGCTCAGAATCGGTCAAAGGATCCTCTGCACGAGGTCCACCACCCGATTCGAGTATCCCCACTCGTTGTCGTACCAGGAGATGATCTTGGCCATCGTCCCGTCCATGACGGCGGTCAGCTGCGAGTCGACGATCGAGGACGCCGAGTTCTTGATGATGTCCGTGGAGACGATCGGGTCCTCGGTGTACGCCAGGAAGCCCTTGAGCGGGTCGCTGATCGCTGCCTCCCGGAAGGCGCCGTTGAGCTCCTCCACGGAGGTCTCCCGCTGGGTTTCAACCGTCAGGTCCACGACGCTGCCGGTGGGGACCGGCGCTCGGACCGCGAAGCCGTGAAGCTTGCCATTGAGCTCGGGGATCACGAGCCCGATGGCCTTCGCCGCTCCCGTCGAGGCCGGGATCAGGTTGACCGCCGCGGCGCGGGCCCGGCGCAGATCCCGGTGCGGCATGTCCTGCAACCGCTGGTCGGCGGTATATGCGTGGATGGTGGTCATGAGCCCATGCTTGATCCCGACCGTGTCCTGCACGACCTTGGCGATCGGCGCCAGACAGTTGGTCGTGCAGGAGGCGTTGGAGATCACGTGGTGCTGCTCACGGTCGTAGACCTGCTCGAAATTGACGCCGAGGGCGACGGTCACATCCGGTTCGGTGGCCGGTGCTGAGATGACCACCTTCTTGGCGCCGGCGTTCAGGTGCTTCGAGGCGTTCTCGCGGTCGGTGAAGAGGCCCGTCGATTCGATCACCACGTCGGCGCCCAGCTCGCCCCACGGAAGCGCAGCCGGATCGCGCTCGGCCAGCACCCGGATCTCCTTGCCATCGACGCGCAGCCCGGTATCGGTCGCGTCGACCTTGCCGGGGAAAGGACCGTAGTTGGAGTCATAGCGCAGCAGGTGCGCGATCGTCGTGGCATCGACCAGGTCGTTGACGGCCAGCCATTCGATGTCGGCGGCGCGCTCGTATGCGGCGCGAAACACGTTCCGGCCGATCCGTCCGAAACCGTTGATTCCGACGCGTACCGCCATGCGCTCTAGTCCTCCACTGTCTCGTTTAGCCGCAAAGAGAAGGCCGACGGTCGATTCCCGTCGGCCGTTTGAAGGTTACTTAAGAGCTCACAACCTCGACCCGCAACCCGTCGGGGTCGCGCATGTACGCCGCATAGCAGCGCTCGCCGTACTGTGGGCGCGGCCCGGGCCGGCCGTCGTCGGAGCCGCCGTTGGCGACCCCGGCCCGATACGCCGCATCGACCGCAGCCCTTCCGCTGGCCCGCAGGGCGATGTGGCCGTAGCCCGGCGACGGCGGACGCCCCCGGACGACAATCCACACGGTCGGGGAGTCGACCCCATAGGCCACCGCCTGCTCGTTTGCCAGCAGTCGCCTCGCTCCCAGGGCATAGAAGACCGCGTCGTAGAACTTTGCCGATCGGTGCAGGTCCGTGACCTCAAAGCCGATGTGCTCGATCATCGAGCAGCACGATCTCAGATCGGCCGGTCGATATCCCGGTGCACGGTCTCAACCAGATACTCCTCGGCGGAGCCATATCGGCTCGCTAGATCGCGCGCGATCGCGATCGAGCGATGGCGTCCGCCGGTGCACCCAATTGCAACCACGAGATGTGCCTTGCCCTCGGCGAGATATTGGGGCAGCAGGTAGTCGAGCATCGGGTGCAGTCGCTCGTAGAACGAGTCGAGCGCTCCGTCGCGGTTGATGAACTCCTTGATCTTTGGGTCATTACCGGTCAGCGGCCGGAGGTTCTCCTCGTAGTGCGGATTGGGAAGAAAGCGCACGTCGAGCATCAGGTCGGCATCGCGCACGGGGCCATATTTGAAGCCGAAGCTCTCGAAGGTGACGGCCAGACGCCCCCGTCTGCCGAGGAGCATGTCATCGGCCAGCTTGCGACGCAGCATGGCCGCCGTGAGGCCGCTGGTGTCGATCACGATGTCCGCTCGCCCTCGCAGCGGGCGCAGCAATTCGCGCTCGTGCGCGATGCCTTCGACCACGCTGCCCATGGGCGCCAGCGGGTGCCGCCGGCGGGTCTCCTTGTATCGGGTCAGCAGCGCCTGCTCGTCGGCCTCCAGAAAGAGCACCCGGTGCGCGACCCCGCTCGCCCTCAGGTCGTCGAGCATCTGCGCCAGCCCTTCGAAGTAGGTCCCGCCGCGAACGTCCGAGACGACGGCCGCCCGGGCCACCTTCGAGCCCTCGTGCCTGAAGAGCTCGACCAGCGACCGGATCATCTCCGATGGCAGGTTGTCCACGCAGAAGTACCCCTCGTCTTCGAACGCAGCCATGGCCGTCGACTTGCCGGCTCCCGAGAAGCCGGTGATGACCACCAGGTCGGTGAGCGCCGAGACGGCGGGCTCGGGCTCGGCGGCGTTCCTCGTGTCGGCGACGGGCGAGGCCGGCGCAGGCTGTCGTGGCTCCACTCCTCACAGCTTGACAGGCGGGGATGACCAACACGGCTGCGTGGGTGATGACCGTCACAGAGCGATATGGGACGTTGAGCGACAGTACATAGAGCAAGGCGAACGACGGAGGTGCCGTGGCCGTAGAGCCGACACCCGGCGTCACAGGGTTGCCGCGTCCCGCGTTGGATGGAGCTCCAGCGCCGGCCCCGCTGCGCCGCCGCCGACCATGCCACCGGTTGGCCTACCTGCCGTTCTCTCGCCGCGTACGGCCGCAACCGGGCTCCGCCCTCATCAGCGAGACCTCGGCCTTGGCCGCCCGGATCATGCGTCGCATGACCCTCGTGCTGCCGGTCATCAACCTGGCGTGCGCCGTCATCACGTACGCCTTCGTGGTCTACGTGGTGCCCCTGCCGGGTGCCGCGCCGCCGGCGGCGGAACGGGGTATCGATGCCATCGGATCCGCGGTGGGAGTCGCCGTCGCCTGGACCGTCTGCCACTGGTGGGGTCTGCGCGTCGCGGGACCGATGCGGGCCTGGCTCGATCGCGGCGGAGACCCGGATGAAACCGAGCGCCTCCACACGGTGCGACTGCCCGTATATGAAGCGCGCAACACGTTCGTGGTCTGGGCGGCCGCGGGGGCCGCGTATGGGGCGCTCGATGTGGCGGTTGGAGGCTCGGCGCCTGCGGGATTGCTGATCATCGGGATGGTGGTGCTCGGCGGCCTGTCCGCGTCGGCCCTCAGCTACCTGGCCGTGGAGTGGATCGTCCGACCCGCCACCGCGCTGGCCCTCAGCGCCGATCCGCCCGACCGGCCGATGCTGCCGGGCATCGCTACGCGCATCTACCTGGCATGGGAGCTCGGTACCGCTGTGGCCGTGTGCGGAGCGGTGGTGGTGGCGATCGCCTACCTGGCAGGCGCGGACATTTCCCCCAAGCGCATGGCCGGAACGGTGATCTTCCTGGGCGCGATCGGGCTGACGGTGGGACTGGTCACGCTGCTGGCGGCGATCCATTCGGTGGTCGATCCGCTGCGCGGGGTACGCAGGGCGATGGCCCGGGTCGAAGCCGGCGAGACCGACGTGGTGATGCCCGTCGATGACGCGAGCGAGGCGGGCCTCCTGCAGGCGGGCTTCAACCGGATGCTCGCCGGGCTGCGAGAACGGGACCAGGTGCGTGACCTCTTTGGCCGCCACGTAGGCGAAGAAGTCGCCCGCTCGGCGATCGGAGGAGGGCTGGAGCAGGGAGGCGAGACCCGTGACGCGGCCGTCCTGTTCGTCGATCTGATCGGCTCCACCTCGTTCGTGGCCGACCACGACCCCCGCGAAGTGGTGGAGACCCTGAACCGCTTCTTCGGGATCGTGGTGGAGGTCGTGACCGTGTATGGAGGATGGGTGAACAAGTTCGAGGGTGACGCCGCGCTCTGCGTGTTCGGGGCCCCCAGCGAGCACCCGCAGGCCGCGGCCGCGGCGCTGGCGGCCGCGCGCAAGCTGCGCCGCCGCCTGCCCGGGGAGGTCGATGGCCTGGACGCGGCGATCGGCCTCTCGGCCGGTCCGGTCGTGGCCGGCAACATCGGCGCTGCTCGGCGTTACGAGTACACGGTGATCGGAGACCCGGTTAACGAGGCAGCGCGGTTGACGGAGCTCGCCAAGGCAAATCCCTCTCGGCTCCTGGCCTCCGAGGAGATCGTGCTCCGAGCGGGCGACCGCGAGCTCTCGCGCTGGCGACTGGGCGATTCCTTTCCCCTGCGCGGACGCCCGAGCCCGACCCGGGTCGCGTCGCCCGTCGGCTCCTAGCAACTGAGGGCGTGGCCCCTCCGACCCGCGCCGCGAGCTGAACCGCGCCGCCTAGACCCCGGCCTTGTGCAGCTCGCGGTAGAGCTCGCGCGCCAGCTTCCCCGGGACCCCGGGCACCGCCGCGAGCTCCTCGCGCGAGGCCGCGACCACCGCGTCGGGAGAGCCGAAGTGGGCCAGCAGAGCTCGCTTGCGGGCCGGGCCGACGCCGGGAAGCTCGTCCAGAATCGAGGCCGTCATCGCCCTGTCCCGGCGGATCCGATGGTGGGTGATCGCGAACCGGTGGGCCTCGTCTCGGACCCGCTGCAGCAGCTGAAGCTCCGGCGTGTCGTGGGCCAGCCGAAGCGGCTCGGTGCCACCGGGGATGAACACCTCCTCGATCCGCTTGGCCAGGGCCACCACGAGCACCCCCCGCTCGCGAAACCGCTCGAGCGCTCTGAGGCCCGCCGCCAGCTGGCCCTTGCCGCCGTCGATCACCACCAGATTCGGAAGTGCGGCGAAGCTCGGGTCGTGCTCCTTGTCGTGAGGAGAGATGTCGTGCTGGCGCTCCCAGCGAGCCAGGCGACGGGACAGAACCTGCTCCATGGCGGCGAAGTCATCCGGAACGCCGCCGCCATTGCGGTCGTCCCATACCCTGAACCGACGGTAGTCGGACTTCTTCGGCGCGCCGCCCTCGAACACGACCATCGAGGCCACCGTGTTGGTGCCCATCAGCGTCGAGATGTCAAAGCATTCGATGCGCAGCGGAAGGGCGTCCATGCCCAGAGCCGCTTGCAGCCCGTCGAGTGCCTCCACGCGCTGCTGTCGCCTGCGCTCGGAGCGCAGCTTCTCCTGGTCCAGCGCGAGCCTGGCGTTCCGCTCGGCCAGGTCGAGGATCCGGCGCTTGTCCCCCCGTTCGGCGGCTCGAATCTCAACGGCACCCACCCGACGCTCGGTCAGCGCCTGCGCCAGGGCCCAGGAATCTCCGAGTTCGCGCTGGACTACGAGCAGCGGGGGCACGGACATGGCGTTGGCGTAGTACTGGAGGATGAACGCCTCGGCCACTTCGGACACCGTGCCGCCGGCCTCGTTGTCCAGGTAGAAGCTCTGACGATCGGATAGCACCCCGTCGCGGACCTGGAAGACCTGGGCGTTGGCGTCTCCGTCGGCCACCGCCACCGCGATCGCATCCAGCGTGCCGGTGGCCTCGTTGGCCACCCGCTGGCGCTCGAGCAGCGACCTCACGGCTCTAAGCCGGTTGCGCTCGCGCGCGGCATCCTCGAACCGCTGCTCGGCTGCCGCTTCTCGCATGGCGCGCTCCAACGCGCGTTCGATCTCCCGGTAGCGGCCGGACAGGAACGCGATCACGCCGTCGATCCCGCGGCGGTAGTCCTCCTTGCTGACGTAGCCCACGCATGGCGCCTCGCAGCGCTTGATGTAGTAGTCAAGGCAGGGAGAGCCGGAGCGGCGACCGGGCTCGGGACCCTCGCAAGACCGGAACATGAAAACCTTGCCCAGCACCTCCAGCGTGGCTCTGACCCGCTTGGCGTTGCTGTAGGGGCCGAAGTACGCCCGGTCGCGGCGGTGGCGCTCGCGCGTGAAGTAGACGCGCGGAAAATCCTCGTCCAAAGAGATCGCAATGTAGGGATAGGACTTGTCATCACGTAGCCGGATGTTGAACCGCGGCTTGTACTGCTTGATGAAGTTTTGCTCGGCCAGGAGCGCCTCGGCCTCGGTGTGCACGACCAGGGCCTCGATATGGTCGATCTCGGCGACAAGGTCGGTGCCACCGCGGGTGCTCGGATTGGAGAAGTGCGAGGCCACCCGCTTGCGGATCGACTTGGCCTTTCCGACGTAGATCACCCTTCCTCGCGCATTGCGGAAGAGGTAAACGCCGGGCTCGTCGGGCAGCTCGCGGCGCTTGTCGGCTGGCGTTATCGACACCTGATCGAGGATAGGCCCAGGGCGGCTCGCAGCGCTCAGTCTGCGGTGAACGACAGGGCCAGGCCGCCCAGAGCCAGCAGCAGGCCGAGGATGGCGACGGTCTCGCCGGCGCCGGCAGTCGCCCCAGGGGAGGCGTATTGCGGAACGCTGTAGGCGGCGTGGAAGATGTTGGCCCCGTTGGTGGGGGGCGCGGACAGCGCGTGAAAAGTGAAGCCCAGCGCCACGGCGCTCGCCCCGGTGGCCGCTATCCGGATGGTACGGGTGCCCACCATGGCCACCGCCACCAACGCGATCGCCAGCAGCGCCAGCACCGCGTCAGCGGCCGAGTAGACCTGCCAGGCGGTGGGGTCCCGCGGCACGCCCCGCAGCAGGTCGGAGGACCCAAAGGTGAGCAGGAAGAGCCGCGAGAACTGGTGGCTCCAGGTGAGGAACAGCGACGCGAACAGCACGACCGCGCCGAGCACGATAAGCCAGTCGGCGACAACCTCACGCGTTTCCTTGCTCACCGCCGCGCCAGTGTACGGCGGCGATTTTGGATCAGGGCGGAGTACCGGGACGGTGCTGGCCCGCATCGGCGGCTGCCGCCTGCATATCGCCCGTCACCTTCTCCTCGGGCTGGACGAACAGGAACGCCAGCGCTCCGGCAATCCCCCCGACGAGCTCCGCGAGGAGATAGACCCAGAAGTTCGACCACTTGAATAACCCCGTGACGCTGGCGCCCAGGGCGATCGCCGGGTTGAACGCGCCGCCGGAGACGCCGCCGACGGCAAAGGCGCCGACCAGAACCATGCCTCCGATGGCCAGTCCGTAGAACGAGTTGCCCTCGGTCCCCCGGGCGGTGGCCACGTTCAGGACCGTGTAGGTCAGGGCCAGCGTGAACAGGAGCTCGACCACGAACATCTTGCCGTTTCCGGCCACCGATGCCGCCGGCTCGTGGCCTCCGACAGCGCGCACGAGCAATCCGGCGAGAACGGCCGCCACCAGCTGGACGATGACGTAGCCGAACCAGTCGGTGCTCGTCATCTTGCCTCGGATCAGCACGGCGGTGCTCACGGCGGGGTTGTAGTGGCCACCTGAGATGTGTCCGCCGGCGAACACCATCACCATCAGCACGAACCCGATCGCGAAGGGGGCGAGCACGCCGGCGCCAGCCTTCTCGGTCGCCATTCCCACCGTGAACATGAAGATGAACATGCCGATGAACTCAACGACGAGCTTGCGATTGCGCTCCAACCGATCTTCCTCCTGCGACGTTGGTTCTCCGGGCAGCGTCCAACTTCGACCCACGCCGCGGATCCCCTACAAAGGAGACGTGATTTGCGCCGCCGTCAGTACCTGCGCGCCGAGCGTATTACGGCGAACGCCGCGTAGCCGGCGGCCCCGAGCAACAGCAGAAACGCAATCTTGCCGCCGGTGCCGACCCATAGCCGGGGTTCGGCGGTCAGAGTCAGCACCACCACGCCAGCAGCCAGGTACAGGATCGCGCGCCGGTTGGTTCCGAGCGACTCCAGCTCCACGCGGTGCTCGCGATACTGCGTGTAGGCAACCCAGCCAATGACGGCCAGGAACGCCAGCGCTAGGGCCTGACCGGCCGAGTTGGCGCCGCTTCCCCCGCCGGGGATGAGCACGATCAGTGCGGCGATGCCCAGCACGATTGCCACGTTGCGAAGCGTCGTCGTCATGCGAGATGAAGATTAGACGGCGGCCGCGGTGCGATCGTGCGCTTCCGCGGAAGCGACTGACGCCTTCGCTGCGCCAGGCTGCATCGATTCAGCGCCCGCGGGCGTGCCCTCCGAGGTCTCGAGGACCGGCTCCGCCGCAAACCGATAGCCGACGCCGAAGTGGGTGTGCACATACCGCCAGTCCGAGGAGATCCGCTCGAGCTTGGTGCGCAGCTTGCGCACGAACACATCGACTGAGCGGTCGCCGTGAACCATCGTGTAGCCCCATACGCGCTGGTAGATCTCCTCGCGTTCGAGCACGCGGCCTTCGACGGCCGCCAGCTGATACAGCAGCTCGAATTCCTTGCGCGACAGCGACGCAGCCCGCTCTCCGGCGTAGGCATCGAAACGATCGGGGCGGATTATCAGCTCGCCGGCGAGGACGGGCTCCTGGCCCAGCGGCAGCTCCCCTGCCCGCCTGCGCCTGAGCACGGCCTCGATTCGAGCGACAAGCTCTTCCGGATGGCAAGGCTTCGACACCCAGTCGTCGGCACCGGCCCGCAGAGCGCGAACACGGTCCGCGACCGGTGCGGGCGCGGAGCACACGAGCAGCGCTAGGCCGGGCAGCGCTCTAGCCACGCGTTCCAGATACTCGAGGCCGGTCAACGCGGGATTGACCACCACCGCATGAAGGCGCAGGGCGGCCAGCTGCTCGGGGCCCGCCGGGTAGGGCACCACCTCGGACTCCCAGCGCAGCGGAGAGAACCGGCGCTCCAGCAGCGTCAGCAGCCCGCTGTCGTCGTCGATGAGCGCCACCCGGACGCCTGACGCGTCACTTGCCATCTGATTTTCAGTGTAGGGAGGGCTCAGGACGAGCCGGAAAGCTCACCAGGACGACGAGGCCTCCCCCCGGCCGGGGAGCGGCGCACAGCCGCGCGCCGTGGGCGTTTGCGATCGCGTCGACTATCGAAAGGCCGAGGCCGAGCCCCCGGCAGGCGACCGGCTCAGGGCCGCCGTCCTCCCGCTGGTCGGGGGCGGCCGAGGGATCCCCGTTCAGCCGTCGGAACGGCTCCAGCAGGCCGGGGATGTCCTCCGGCGCGATCGACGGTCCCGTGTTGACGACCTCCACCCTCGCCGCGCCCTGCTGCATCCCCGTCGAAACCGTCACCCAACCGTTCCGCTGGTTGTGTTTCAACGCGTTGTCCACCAGGTTGGAGATCAGCCGCTCCACGAGCCGCTCGTCCCCGGCTGCCAAGGCCGGGTCGAGATGTGGCTCGATCCGCACACCGTTCGGCTCGATGCCTTCGATGACGTCGGCGGCGATCGCGCTCAGATCCAGCTGCTCCCGAGAGGCGATGCCCCGCTGGCTGCGGGCCAGCGTCAGCAGGGACTCGATCAGGCGCTCCTGCTGCTCGCCTGCGGCGAGCACGCGCCGGCACGTATCGCGGAGCGAGGCGACGGAGGGCTCGGGATCCGCCAGGGCCACCTCCACCAGCGTCCGCTCGAGCGTGATCGGCGTGCGCAACTCGTGCGAGGCGTTCGAGACGAACCGGCGCTGCGACTCGAACGCCTTCTCCAATCGGGACAGGAGCTGGTCGAATGTGTCACCGAGCTCCTTGAGCTCGTCGTTGGGACCATCGAGGGCGAGCCGTTCGTGGAGGTTGCGCTCGGAAATCCCGCGAGCTCGGGCACCCATAGTTCGAACCGGTCGAAGCGCCCGTCCGGCCATCAGCCACCCGAGCCCCACCGACACGACCGCCATGATTGCCAAGGCGATCCCCGACTTCGTAAGCAACGAATCGAGCTCGGCGGTCCGCTGGCGGTTCAGCGCGGCCTTGGCCTTCGACGCCAGGGCACGGATCTGCACCGTCTGGGCCTGCTTGAAGGTCGCGTTGAGCTGTCCCGCGTATGCCCTCAGCTGGACGGGTGGCCCGATCGGCGCCCGGTTGAGGTAGACCACGCCACCCGGTGGGGGCAGAGGCAGAGGGACGTTGGAAGCGGCGGCCCTGCCGACCTGGACGAACGAGGCAGTGCGGGTGACCGGTGGACTATGGGAGACGAGTCCATAGGTGATCGCCAACAAAACCGCGCCGGCCACCATGAACACCGCGCCGTAGAGCAGCGTCAGCCGCAGGCGAAGTGTCCACCGCGGCAGCCGAACCGCCAGGCCTCTAGATCCGATACCCAGCACCGGGCACCGTCTCGATCATCGGGGGCTCACCGAGCTTGCGCCGCAGACGGCTGACCGTCACCTTGACCACGTTCGAGAACGGATCCGCCGCCTCGTCCCACGCCCGCTGCAGGAGCTCTTCCGCCGACACGGGCGCTCCGCGAGCGGCCAGCAGCAGCTCCAGCACCGCGAACTCCTTGATGCTCAGATCGAGGCGGCGACCGGCGCGATCGGCCACTCTACGGGCCGGGTCGAGTCGCAGGTTGCCACTGCGCATCACCGGCGGCAGGGGGGGCTGGGCGCGCCGTGCGAGCGCTCGGATCCGCGCCACCAGCTCCGCGAACGCGAATGGCTTCGGCAGGTAATCGTCGGCGCCAAGGCTCAACCCCTCAACGCGGTCCTCGATCGTGCTCGATGCGGTCAGCATGAGCACTCGAGGCCGTCCACCGCGAGCGGCGAGGGTCGTGCACACCTGGTCGCCGTGCACGCCCGGCAGGTCGCGGTCGAGGACGATCACGTCGTAGCTGTTGACCGTTGTGCGCTGGAGCGCGGCCTCACCGTCGTACACGGCGTCCACGGCGAGGCCCTCACGGCGCAGACCGGTCGCCACC
>DAIPIC010000008.1:0-40742 GCA_036771025.1 Solirubrobacteraceae bacterium | reverse complement strand
GCGAGCGGATCGGTGTTCGCTGGATTACCTCGGGCCAGGATTGGGCCATCGACGTCGTGATCCGGGCTGGGCTGAAGCTGAGCGCCAATGGCGCGCTGTGCGTCAGCGGCCGGCCGGGCCCACTTCGTCCATTCATCCCCAGCGGGGCGTTCGCTTAGTCCGCCGCCGGGAGGCCTCTAAACCCCGGCGCTGGGGGCCGGCTTAGGCGGCCAGCAGATCCGTCAGGCGTCCCTCGTAGTCGGCGGCCAGGAGCTCCCGGAACCCTCCGATCACCTCGTCTCCAATCACGATCTGGGGGAAGGTCGCCATCCCCGTCCGCTGCTGTAGCGCGGCACGGCCGTCCGGGTCACGTGCCAGATTGATCTCCTGGTAGGCGATTCCTCGTCGCTCCAGAAGCGTCTTAGCGCTCACGCATAGCGAGCAGCGCTCCGTCGTATACAAGGTCACAGAGTTCATTGGCAGTGAGAAGCATAGGATGCCCGGTCCACTAAGAACTGAAGCAGTCGTCCTGCGGTCGATCCGCTACGGCGAGGCGGATCGAATCCTTCACCTCTACACGCCGCATCTCGGTCGGGTGGGCGCCATCGCCAAGGGGGCGCGGCGATCGCGGAGCCGCTTCGGCGCCAGGTTGGAGCCGTTCTTTCACGTCCGCGTGGTGCTGCACGAGGGGAGGGGCGAGCTGGCCACGGTCACGAGCGCCGACACCGTGGCCACCAACGCCGAGTTGCGCGACCACGCCGAGGCGCTCGACGCGGCGGCGCGAGCCTGTGACGCCGTCGCCCGCCTGTTCGAAACTCCGGAGCCACACCCCGAGGTCTTTCGCCTGCTCGTCAACGAACTGGCCCTGCTGGGTGGCTCCAAAGATCATGCCCGGCCCGCGAACGGCCTGGCGTTTCGGCTCAAGCTGCTGTTGGCCGCGGGGATCGTCCCCCAGCTCGGAGCGTGCGCGATGTGCGGAGCGCACGAGGATCTTCGTGGTTTCTCGGCCGCTGCCGGGGGGGTGGTGTGCAGCTCCTGCGAGGGCTCGGGCTTCCCGCTCGAGGAGGAGTCCTACCGTTTCCTGGTGGCCGCGCTCGGGGCGCCATTGGCCGATGCTCCCGACGCCTCGGAGCGCGCGCTGCGCCAGGTCGAGCGGGCGATCAGCGAGCAGTCCGAGCACCACGCACACGTGCATCTCAGGCCTCTGGGCGTCCTGTCGGCCCAGGATGGTGTGCTGTCTTCGTCAAGGGCCGCACCTGTCGAGCCGGGCGCTGTCAGAATCGACGGCGATGGGTGATCGAGTTCTTGAAGCCACCTACACGCACCCCGGCGGACCGGTCTCTGAGGCGTTTGCCGAGCGGATGCGCGCGCGGGAGGGATCCGAGCTTTCTCCGCTGGCCACGCGCTCGTATCCCGCCCGTCGGGAGCGCCCCGAGCCCGACTGCGGGCTGCGGACGCCGTTCCAGCGCGATCGCGATCGGATCGTCCACTCCAAGGCGTTCCGGCGGCTGAAGCACAAGACGCAGGTGTTCGTCGCCCCTGCGGGCGACCACTACCGGACCCGTCTCACCCATACCCTCGAGGTGACGCAGGTCTCTCGCACGGTCGCCCGGGCGTTGCGGCTGAACGAGGACCTGGTCGAGGCCATCGGGCTCGGCCATGACCTGGGCCATCCGCCGTTCGGTCACATCGGCGAGGAGGCCCTCGACCAGTGCCTGACGGGGCGGTTCGGAGCGAGCTTCCTACACAACGAGCATTCGCTGCGGGTCGTCGATGCGCTTGAGCGTGACGGACGCGGGCTGAATCTGACGGAGCCGGTGCGCGAGGGGATCGTGGGTCATTCCTGGCACGCGGATCCGCCGCCGACGCTGGAAGGGCAGATCGTGCGGTTCGCCGACCGCGTCACCTACATCAACCACGACATCGACGACGCGCTGCGGGCCGGGCTGATCTCTCGGCAGGACCTTCCGGGCGAGGCGATCGGGGTGCTGGGGGACAGCGGGCCGCGTCGGATCGATACGTTGGTGCACGACCTGGTCGAGCACTCCGATCAGGCCGAGAGGATCGTCCAGGGCGAAGTGGTCGGGCGCGCGATGGCCGATCTGCGGGAGTTCATGTTCGAGCGCGTGTACCTCGGCCCAGCCGCTCGTCAGGAGCACGCCAAGATCCAGCTGGTCGTGCGCTCGCTGTTTGACCACTACTGCACGTTTCCGGAGCAGATCCCGGACTCCATTCCCGATGGCGAGCTCTCGCAGCGAGTTACCGACTACCTGGCCGGGATGACGGATCGCTTCTGCATCCGCACCTTTGAGGAGCTGAGCATTCCGGTCGCCTTCGCGTCGTGACGCGCTACACGGCCGATTCGCGCGACCGGGTGCGCGATGCCGTCGACATGGTGGCGCTCGTCTCGTCAAGGACCGAGCTTCGCCGTGCCGGCGTCAACAGCTACTTCGGTCTTTGCCCGTTTCACGAGGAGCGGACCGCCTCGTTTCACGTCAGCCCCGATGAGAAGCTCTATCACTGCTTCGGCTGCCAGGCATCGGGGGATCCGTTCAGCTTCGTGATGGAGACCGAGGGGCTTGACTTCACCGCCGCGCTCGAGGCGCTGGCCGGGAGGTTCGGGGTCCAGCTCGAGGCCGAGGCCGAGAACCCTCAAGCTGCCGCGCGGCGCCAGCGTCGCGAGCGGCTGCAATCGCTGCTGGCCCGCGCGGCGGTCTACTACATGCGCTGCCTGTGGGAGTCGCGAGAGGCCGAGCGGGCCCGCGACTACCTGCTCGGCCGCGGGCTGAGCGAAGACACGCTGCGAGCTTTCCGAATCGGCTACGCCCCGAGCGCGTGGGACCGGTTGCTCGGTGCCTCGCGAAGCGCGGGCTTCAGCGAGGACGAACTGGTGGCCGTCGGCCTTGTCCAGCGCTCAAAGGATCAGCCGGGGCGGGTTTACGACCGCTTTCGCGAGCGGATCATGTTCCCGGCCAGCGACGCCAGGGGCCACGTACTCGGGTTCGGGGCGCGCGCGATGCGCGAGAACCAGCTACCGAAGTACCTGAACACGGCAGACGGCGAGCTGTACCACAAGCGAGAGGTGCTCTACGGAATCGACCTGGCGCGGGCTCCCGCTGCCCGAGCGGGGCGGATGATCATTGTCGAGGGGTACACGGACGTGCTTGCGCTCCACCAGGCCGGCTTCTCGAACACGGTCGGCGTGATGGGTACCTCTTTGACCGAGGAGCAGCTGGGCGCTCTGGCCCGGGTCGTGAGCGTCATCGAGCTGTGCCTGGACGCCGACCGCGCCGGCCAGGACGCGATGTTGCGCGCGGCGCGGCTCGCCGCCGGCAGAAGGATCGAGCTCCGCGTCGTGCCGTTGCCGTCGGGCACCGATCCCGCCGAGCTCGTCGAGCGCCAGGGGGCGGAGGCGCTGCGCGGGCTCGTCGAGTCCTCTGTCCCATTCGTTGTGTTCGAAGTCGAGCGCATCCTCGAGCGAGCCGACACCGCCAGCGCCGAAGGTCGCGATCGGGCGCTTGACCAGCTGCGGCCAGTCGTGGCGGAGCTCCCTGCCAGCGTGCTGCGCGAGGATCTGATGCGGCGCATCGCCGGCCGGCTAGAGCTCTCCGAGGCGCGACTGGCGTCTCTCGCCGCCGGTGGCACGCCCCCCACGGCCCCGCGGAGCGCTGCACCACAGGCTCCGACCGGCGTCGGCCCGGGCGCGCCGGCGGACACCGGTGTCCGCGCCGAGCGGACCTTCCTTGCGCTGTGCGTAGCGCTGCCCGACGCGGGGCGCGCCGTGCTGGCGACGATCGACTCTCAGGAACTGCTGACCAGCGAGCCGTTACGGCGAGCGGCCGCGCACATAGCGCCGCGGACGGACAGGCCGCTGTCCGACCTCCCCTCCGACGACGAGGAGCTGGCCCACGTGGTCGCGGATCTCGTGGCGCGGGCAGGGAGGATGCCCGACGTCGATTTGCCACGGCTGGAACACGCCCACCTGGTGCTCGAGCTCGGCCGCGTCGACCGCGCTATCCGCCGAGCAAGGATTCAGGCCGGCGCCGACGTCGGCACCCTGGCCCGCGAGCGGGAGCGGGTCCTGGAGGGGATCAAACGGGTGGTGGGGCAGCTGGAGGAGGCGGTGTGAGAGCGAATCGACAGGCGAGCAAATGCGTTCTCCCGTGCGCAAACTGCCACCCCGAGGTGGAGAATGGGGTGGTGGCGCTGCCGCTACAGTAACGGGCGAGCTAAGCCGCTAGGCGAGGCACGATCCGGGGTAACTCAATCGGCAGAGTGCTCGGCTGTTAACCGAGATGTTGTGGGTTCGAGTCCCACCCCCGGAGTTCTGAGATGAAGCTTTACGTCTGCTACGGCACCTGGAAACCGGCGCCCCGTCCGGGCGGCCATCCGTGCGGGAACGCGTATCACGCGCTCAAGGATGCCGGGCATGACCCGGAGGTGATCCGGTCCTACGGACTGGGAATCCTGCCCGAGGCTTTCAATCAGACCCGAGGTCGCCAGGAGGTCAAGCGGTTGACGGGCAACACGTGGGTGCCGGCGCTGGTCACTGACGACGGAGCAGTCATCCAGGGCTCGCGGGAGATCATGGATTGGGCTCGCGCGCATCCCGCCGGAGCGGCATCGGCGTCCGGGGGCGGGTCGTCCGCGGGAGGCTGACGAGGTGGGCGACGGCGTCGGATCCGGAGGGTCGCCCGGGGTGACGATCGAGTACCTCGAGGAATGGGAAGAGCATGGGGCCGTCTGGCGCGCGGTCGATGTGAGTGACGAGCTGGCGGTAATCGATCTCTGCAGCTGTACCGGCGAACCGATGGATCGGGTGCAGAGCGACGAGCCTGAGCTGATCGCGTACGTTCGCGCGCACCGCGAACACTGACGCGGCTCACGCTCAGGCCACGAGCCGCTCGACAAGCTCGGCCGCTCGCTCGGCTCCATCGTTGGCCGCGGCCCACCGTCGAAGCTCTGCGGCCCGGATAGCCAGGCCGGGCCTCTCCAACGCTCGGCGCACCGCCAGTCGCAGCGTCGTCGGAGTGACCAGCCGCCACGGAACTCTGACGCCGACTCCGGCCCAGTCGGCTCGGGCCGCGTTCTCGGCCATATCGCCGGAATGCGGGACCGCGACAACGGGGCAGCCCGAGGTCAGCGCCCGGACCAGAGTGCCGTGGCCCGCGTGCGTGATCACCAGCTGGCAGCCTGGCATCGAGCGCGAGTAGGAGAGCCATTCCACGAGCCGCCCGTTCGCGGGGACGGGAATCGGCACATTGGGCTGATGCGCAAGGCCCGCGGCCGGACGGCGATTCGTCGCCGCCAGCACCCGAACCGGCTCGTGCGCCAGCCCGGCCAGCGCACAGCGAACGAGCCGGTGATCGGGATCGTGAGCCGTTGACGGCGCGACCACAACCAGCGGGTCGGTTCCCGGCGGTGGCGCCACGTCGTGATACGGCGGCTCCCACAGCAGCGGGCCGACCACATGCGCAGACGGTGGCCAATCGCGCGGATACTCGAGCTGGGGTAACGTCCCCACGATCGCGAGGCTCTCGCTGATGCCGCCGAGCAGGCGCTGCACGGGCGGGAGCCCCAATCGCGAGCGCGTCTCGTTGAGCTCTGCGCGGCCGCGCTCGAAGCCCCGCCGCAGCGGTCCCTGCATCGCCCGCCAGAGAGCCCTGCCAAAAGGGGTACGCGCCGGTCGTGCACCGAGGGCATAGGGGGGCAAGCCGGCATTGGGCCCTGGGTACACGTGTGGGATGAGCGTCGCCAGTGGGACGCCCTCGAGCTCCGCGGCCAGCGCCGGCGCGACCGTGAGGATGTCGTGCACCACCACGTCGGGCGCGACCGCCGCAATGGCGCTTCGCGTGTGGGGCGTCGCGACCACGACCGCCTGGTAGGGCTTGATCGGGCGATCGGGCGTCGGGAAGACCGGATACTCAGGCGCCGGGACGAACCGAAGCCCGCTCCGCTCCACGTCCGGACGCCAGCGCTCCCAGGTCTCGAATGTGACATCGTGCCCCCGCGCCGATAGCCGGGCGCCTAGAGCGAGCATCGGGAACGCGTGTCCCGGGTCGCCGAAGGCGGCGAGGAAAACCCTCAAGCGGCGAGCTCGGCCACTGCTTGCAGCTGTGCCACCCGATCCTCGACGCTAAAGGCCATCGGCGTGATCATCAGCGTTCCGACGCCGGCGTCACGGAACGCAGCGATCCTGTCCCGTACAACGTCGCCCGGGCCGCACAGCGACACCAGATCGATCAGCTCGTCGGGAATGGCTGCGCCGGCTTCGGCCTTCTTCCCGTCCAGGTACAGGTCCTGGACCTCGGTGGCCGCCTGTTCGAAGCCGTAACGCTGCACGAGCTGGTTGTAGAAGTTCTGCTTGCGCGAGCCCATTCCACCGATGTACAGGGCCAGCACGGGACGCATTACGTTGCGCGCCAGCTCGCGATCGTCGGACACGAACGCGTTCACGGTGGGCGCGATCTCAAAACCATCGAGCGAGCGGTCCGCGCGCGCGGCCCCCTCTTCCAGCAGGGAACGAAGCTCGCCCACGTGCTCGGGCGAGAAGAAGGTCGGGATCCAGCCATCGGCGATCTCTCCGGCAAGCGCGGTGTTCTTGGGGCCGATGGCTGCCAGGTAGATCGGGATCCGCTCCTGGACGGGGGAGATCATCAGCTTCAGCGGCTTGCCCGGCCCGTCGGGAAGCGGGAGGACGATCGTCTCGCCCTCGTGTTCGAGTCGCTCGCGGGCGAGCGCCTTGCGGACGACCGAGATGTACTCGCGCGTTCGCTGCAGCTGGCGAGCAAACCGCTGGCCGTGCCAGCCCTCGGCCACCTGCGGGCCGGAGGACCCAATCCCCAGCAGCATCCGCCCGCCGGACAGCTCGTCGATGGTGGCGGCGGTCATCGCGGTCATCGCCGCGCTCCGTCCGGGCATCTGGAAGATCGCCGATCCGAGCTTGAGCTTGGTGGTCTGCGCCGCCAGCCAGGCAAGGACCGTGGCGGCGTCGGACCCATACGCCTCCGCGGTCCACACCGAGTCGTAGCCGAGCCGCTCCGCCTCCTGAACGACCTGAAGCTGATCCTGGGGACCCATGCCCAGCCCCCAGTAACCCACATGCACCCCGAGCTTCATCTTTGCAACGTTCCTTTCGTCTCCAGGAGATCGCTTGTCGGTCGCGACGCCCGCGGATAAAGTGCCGCCGCCCTCACGACAGGGGGATGAACCCTATGGGAAGACGGCAGCGAGCGACGATCAGCGAGTTGCGGCAGGCGGTCGAGTGCCTGCCCAGGAAGACCAAGGTTGCGATGCTCGAGGGCATCCGCTCAAACGAGATCATCGTCGGGGCCTACACCGACGGCCACGGGGTCTGCCCGATGTTGGCCGCCCATAGGGCAGGGGGCCGGACCAGCCTGATCTCGTTCGCCCGGGCGTGGGACAGGTTCGCATTCCACGGGGCTCGCGCGGGCGCTGCTCGCCGCGCCACCGAGCGGGAGCTGTTGGTGCTGAGGACGCATCTGGAGGCGAGCCTGCTCGAGGATGACGCTCCCAACGTTGAGCTGGGCCGGGCCATGGCTGAGCACCGCGCGCTGGTCGCCCAGCGACCCGAGGATCGGGAACCAGGGCGGCCAGAGCGGGCCCATCGTCCGCGCCCCGGCGACCGCGACCGGAGCAGGGAGCTTCGCCGCCGCGAGGGCTGGTCCTGGTTGCGCATATTCCGCCGCTACGACGACTACGAGCGGGCGCTCGACCGGCTGGCCGACGAGCGCAGCCGGCTCGAGGACCGCGAACCGGCGCTCACGCGCGAATAGGCGCTATAGCTGCTCGCCCGGGCGCTGGAAGATGAGCTCGGGGATCACGCAGTTCGGCGAGAGGTGGAGCAGGAACCTGACTCCCTCCGCCACGTCCTCGGGCCGGATCATCTCCTCGGGAGCCACGGACTCCTTGACGAAGTCGGTCATCGCGGTGTCGACGAATCCGGGGGCGAGCGCGCAGGACTTGATCCCCGCGCCGTTCAGCTCCTTGTTCATCGCCTGGGTGAAACCGATGACGCCGTGCTTGGTGGCCGAATAGACAGACAGCCAAGCCTGACCCGACTTGCCCGCGATGGAGGAGGTGTTGACCACCAGGGCGTTTCGGTGCTCCGCGCCCGCGGCGCGCAGCAGCTCGTCGCACTCCCGGTAGAAGAGGATTATCGAGCGGAGGTTCACGCCCAGCTGCATGTCGAGGTACTTGGTCTGGATGTCCCCGACCGAGGCCCCGATTCCGACGCCCGCGTTGTTGACCAACACGTCAAGGCGTCCGAACCGATCGCGATGCATAGCGACAACCTCCCTCACGACCTCCTCGGAGCCCATGTTGCCGGCCATGTGCTGAACGTCGCAGCCGGCGTCGGCGAGCTCCGAGGCAGCCGCCTCGATCTTTTCCGGCCGGCGCGAGGCCATCGTCAGCCCGTATCCCTCCTCCCCCAGCAGCCGGGCGATCGCCAGTCCGATCCCGCTGGAAGCGCCCGTCACGATCGCGGCTCGCTGCTCCTGGCCCGGTGAAGTCCCGCTCATGAGCGCGGTATCCAATCAGGATTCGCTGTCCTTCGGCGCTTGCGCGGCCGTTGTTGGCGGGCTAGTTTCCGCTGTGGTGCTCGAGCAACGCCCACCGGGGCCGGGCGCGGTCCCGCCGCTTGAAACCACGCGTGACGAGCCCTCGCCCCTCGCCTACAAGCTCGACGTGCTCGCCACCTGGCTCTTCATCGCGGCTGTCGTTGTTCTCGTCTGCGGCGTGATCGCAGCCGTCCTGGCTCTGAGCACCAACATCGACACATTCGGGGTAGTCAGTCCTCAGACGGAGAGCCGGAGCAGGCTCGCGGTGGCGGCCGCGCTGTTCGGCGGCGGCCTCGCCGGCGGTGGAATCGTGGCCGGCCTGGCCGGGATCCTCAAGGCGCTCGTGCGCCGGCGTGATTTCTGAACGAGCCCCGGCACGCTCGCGTGCGAGGATGCACAGCTGTGACAGCGGCCGACATCGAGCTTCGCGGCGCCATCGACCAGGGCTTCGACGAGGTACTGACTCCTGACGCGCTGGAGTTCGTGGCCGAGCTCCACCGGCGCTTCGGAGCGCGACGGCGGGAGCTGCTCGAGGCGCGGGAGCAGCTTCGGCAGCGGCTGAACGCCGGCGAGATGCTCGACTTCCTGCCACAGACTCGCGAGGTTCGCGAGGGCGACTGGCGCGTCGAGCCTGTCCCGGACGATCTCCACAGGCGGTGGGTTGAGATCACCGGTCCCACCGACCGAAAGATGGTGATCAACGCTCTCAATTCGGGCGCGGATGGATTCATGGCCGACTTCGAGGACTCGAATGCGCCTACGTGGCGGAACATGGTGCTCGGCCACGTCAATCTGCGAGACGCGATCGACGGCACGATCTCCCACGACTCGGCCGACGGTCGCCATTACGAACTGGGCCCGGAGCCGGCAACGCTGCTCGTTCGTCCTCGCGGCTGGCATCTGCCGGAGCGCCACATGGTGGTCGGCGCCGAGCTGATCGCCGGCGCCCTGTTCGACTTCGGCCTCTACATGTTCCACTGCGCTCGCCGACTGCTGAACGCCGGGAGCGGCCCCTACTTCTATCTGCCCAAGCTCGAATCACACCTGGAGGCCCGCCTCTGGAATGACGTCTTCCTGTTCGCGCAGGAGGCGCTCGGCCTCGCAAGCGGCACCATCAAGGCGACGGTTCTGATCGAGACGCTGCCAGCCGCGTTCGAGATGGACGAGATTTTGTTCGAGCTGCGCGAGCACTCGGCCGGACTGAACGCCGGACGCTGGGACTACATCTTCTCCTCGATCAAATGCTTTCCGAATCGCGCTGAGATGGTCCTTCCGGACCGAAGCGACGTGACCATGACCGTGCCGTTCATGCGGGCTTACACCGAGCTGCTGGCCGCCACCTGTCACCGGCGCGGAGCCCACGCCATGGGCGGCATGGCCGCGTTCATTCCCTCGCGCAGCGACGAGGAGGCGAATGCCACGGCGTTCGAGGGCGTCAGAGCCGACAAGGAACGCGAGGTGTCGCAGGGCTATGACGGGACCTGGGTGGCGCACCCCGACCTGGTTCCGGTTGCGCGCGAGGTGTTCGAGCGGGGCCTGGAGGGAGCCCCCAACCAGCTGCAGCGGCTTCGCGAGGACGTTGACGTGACGGCGGCCGAGCTGCTCGACCTGCCATCCACCCCGGGGGCGATCACCGAGGCCGGCCTGCGCACGAACGTCAACGTCGGCTTTCAGTACATCTCGTTCTGGCTGACCGGCCGCGGGGCCGCTGCGATCAACTCGCTGATGGAGGACGCTGCCACCGCCGAGATCTCACGTTCACAGATCTGGCAGTGGATTCACCACCAGCGCCAGCTCGAGGAAGGGCCCACCGTGACACCCGAGCTCGTTCGCCGGGTGCTGGAGGAAGAAACGGAACGCATCCGGGGCGCGGTCGGCGATGAGATCTGGGAACGGGGCCGTCCCGCCGAGACCCGGGAGGTGTTCGAACAGGTAGCCCTATCTCGGGACCTGATCGAGTTCTTCACGATCCCGGCGTACTCCTACCTGGCCTGACGCGGGGCTCTACTGCTGGGCGACCGTGCGTACGCGCGCAAGCTCGGCCGCGACCACGTCGCGCTGATTGTCGATCTCCAGCCGCTTCTCCAGCACTGGCAAGGCGGCCGTGGGATTGCCGTTCAGCTCGAGGGCTCGGCCGAGGTCGTACATCGCGTAGGCGTACGTGAGGCAGGTCTCGTTGACGGGCTCCAGGCAGTCGCTGAGATGCATCCCCGTTGCCGCCAGCGCCCGCTTGAGTACCGGCACCGCGTCGCCGTACTGTCCCGACTGCAGCAGGTCGTGTCCCTGCGCCTCGAACTCCGTCGCCAGGGCGGGGGAGACGGGCGTCGCGGGGAGCTGTGGCTGCGGAGCCTGAGGTGCGGGTGCGATCACGACGGAACGCGTCTGGGGCTTCGGGGCGTGGTGCCTGGTGGCGTGGCGCGGGCTCACGTGGGAAGTCTGCAGCGCGACGACGACGACGGCGATAACGACGATCATGGCTCCGATCAGGGCTATCGGAACGACAGGGACCTTCAGCCGGATGCCGGAAGGGAGCCTGGGCCGCAGGCCTGACGGCAGCGTTGGGCGCAGCCCGGACGGGAACGTCCGACGCCTAGCCGTGGCCGGCATTGGCCGCTCGCTCGACTCGAGCGCCGCTGCCTCCTCAGGCGCGGGTCGCTCGGGGTCGAGCGCCGGATTGAGCCTCACACCCGGGCGCCTCTGGCCGGCTTCCCCGCCCTCGTACCGGTGCTCGATCGGGATCCCCGCCAGTTCGAGCTCGGACACCACGCTCGCCGGAAGCTCGACGCCCGCGTCCCGCAACCGTTGATAGCTAACGGTGGCCCCGTCTGATTCGCGCAGGAGCCGGAGGAGGAGGGCCTGCTGGCTCTCACGCGGAGGCTGCCCGCCGCGCCGGGCGTCCTCTTCACCGGAGAAGAACCGGATGCTCACCTGCCTAATCGCTTCGCGTCGGCTCCGGGGACCTTCAGCCCACCATTATGAGCTATGGCTGCCCATGCTGGGGTCAGATTAGTGACGGATCGCCTATGCGATGCGAGGGGCCCTACGGCGACCCCGCGAGGATCAGTCTCCGGTGTCGTACTTGAACGAGATGCCCAACCTCACCCGAAAGGAGGTCACGCCCCCGTTCTCGATCGTCAGATCCTGCCTGACGACCTCGGCTATGCGCAGGTCACGGACGGTCTTCGCCGCCGTCTCCACCGCATTGCGCGCGGCCTCCTCCCACGACTGGTCGCTGACGCCGATCACTTCGGTGACTCGGTACACGCTGCCTGCCATGTGCGCTCCTCTCCTCAGGTTGAGTTGACCGCTTTCACATCTTCTGGCTCGACCCTACCGCTACGGAGCCCCACACGGGTGTTTTCGCTTCGTTTGGCTAGACGCCGCACCTATGGAGCTGGACTAAACGACGAGTCAGGTGCTCAGCGATCCTGGATCGGCGGGGACGTCAACGGCGTACTGCTTGAGCACGTCGAGGGGGACCACATCGAGTGCGCTCTCATGCGTCGCCGCCAGGACGACGAAAGCCGCGACCCCGGCCTCGTGGGCCAGGAGCCAGTTGTTGATGGTGACGCACCACCTGTCGCCGGGCTTGAGCCCAGGGAACCTGAACTCGGGAACCGGGGTGACGAGGTCGTTGCCGATGCTCTGCTGGTGATCGAGGAACTCGGCGCTCACCACGGCGCAGATCGTGTGGCTGCCAAAGTCTCCGGGCCCGGTGCGGCAGGATCCGTCGCGGTAGAACCCGGTCAACGGATCGGTGCCGCACGTTTCGAGCGGGCCGCCCAGAACGTTCCGTTCCATCCTTCTCGGGAGATTATTCATCGGTGGACAATCGCCAGATCGCCGATCGCCTGGATGCATTCGCGGCGCTCTTGGAGCTCAGCGACGCGAACCCGTACACCACTCGGGCCTACCGCCGCGCCGCCGAGACGGTTCGCGGCTCGCCGCTGCCGGTCGTGGAGCTAGTGCGCTCCGGCCGGGTGCGGGACCTGCGGGGCGTAGGGCCCGGGATCGAGTCCCGCCTCCGTGAGCTCGTGGAGACCGGGCAGATCGCAGAGCTCGCGGAGCTGGAGCGGGAGCTGGCACCGGACCTGGTCGGCCTCGGCCGTTACCTCGGCCTCACCGCCAGGCGCTCCCTTCAGATCGCACGCTCGCTGAGGGTTCGAAATGCCGAGGAGCTGCGCGAGGCCGCCGCCGCCGGCCGGCTACGCGGCGTGCCCGGTGTGGGCCCCAAGCTCGAGGCCCGCCTGCTTGAAGCGCTCGCCCGGGAGGGTGAGCCGACGGCTAGGCAGGGCCTTCTCCTCAATCGCGCCTGGGAGTTGGTGGGCGGCATGGCAGAGGCACTGGAGGGGGAGGCAGCGGGCGACGTGCGTCGATGGCGGGACAGTTGCGAACGCCTGGCGGTCGTCTGTGCCACCGAGGATCCGCGGCCCGTCGTGGAGCGCTTCGCCGAGCTGCCCCAGATCGTGGCGCTGCTGGAGCAAGGCGACGGCCATGCGGTGGGAGTGACCGTCGACGGCGTACCGGTAGAGCTCGCAGTGACTGAGCCCCAGCGGTTCGGCACGGCGCTCCTGCGCGCGACGGGCTCCCCCGAGTACGTGGCGGCACTCGAGCCGCTCCCCGACGGAGCCGACGAGCGAGAGGTGTATGAAGCGCTGGGGGTGGAGTGGTGCCCTCCGGAGCTTCGCGAGGAGCCGTTCCGCGGAAAGCCGCCCGAGCTCATCGACCTCCCCGACATCAGGGGTGACCTCCATTGCCACACGGTGTGGTCGGACGGCAGAGCGAGCGTGGAGGAGATGGGGCGGGCGGCCCGGGAGTTGGGCTACGACTACGTCGCGATCTGCGACCACACGCCCGCGGTGGGAGCGGTACGCGGCCTGACGCCCGATGACGTCCGCCGCCAGGCAGAGGAGGTAGCCGCGGCGAATGAGTCACTGGCGCCGTTTCGCGTTTTGCGCGGCATCGAGTGCGACATCCTGCCGGACGGGCGCCTAGATCTTCCAGACGACGTGCTCGCTGAGCTCGACTGGGTCCAGGCGAGCGTCCACGGCGGGCAGCGGATGCCACGACAGGAGATGACCAAGCGGGTCGAGGAGGCACTTCGCAACCCCTACGTGCGCTCCCTCAGTCACCCCAAGGGCCGCTATATCAATCGCCGGCCGGAGAACGCGCTCGACCTCGACCGCGTATTCGCGGTGGCGCTCGACGAGGGGGTGGCGCTCGAGGTCAACGGCCTGCCGGACCGCCTCGACCTGAGCGGCGCGCACGTCCGCGACGCACTGCGGGCGGGCGTGCGGGTCGTCTGCTCGACGGACGCTCACTCGGTCCGCGGGCTCACGAACATGGCGCTGTCGGTGGCCACGGCGCGGCGGGGCTGGGCTGCCGCTGCAGATGTCCTCAACACTCGACCGCTGGAGGAGATCCTCGTTCGGCGCGCTGGAGCCGTCAGTTGAAATCCTCGGCCAAGGTCCGGACCCAGCGGACGGCCTCGTCCAGCGAGCCGGCACGCAGTCGATAACCCGAGGCACTGCTGACCAGGCGGGCGAGCAGCTGGAGGCCGGCGTCGCCGCGCTCGCGGAGCGCGGGTGCCGCGCTGCCGAGCAACGCGACGGCTTCGGACGGCGAGAGCGACTGCACTGCGGTTGGCCTTGTGGGGTCGTAGGCGTAGTCGATGATCACGTGGGCGGCACAGGGCACTCCCACGGCGTTCTCCCGGATGCGCGACACCGGGACATGCCGATTGGGACCGGCCGTTGACCCCAGGAGGCCGCGAAAACGCTTGACCGCATCGGCGCTCGGCTTGAACGCCAGCGGCCGCGCCCAAGGACGGACGAGCAATGTGTCCGGATCGATCACGGCGGCCTCATCCGAGAGATACGAGTAGCCCTCCTGGACGAGAGCGGCGACGATCGTCGTCTTGCCAGATCCGGACTCGCCGGTGAGCACTACGGCGCCGCCCCTGGGCGTGGCAACTACCCCCGCGTGTACGAGAAGGAGATTGCTCTGAGGGTAAGCCAACGCCTCGCGGCTGACGTCCCGCACAAGCTGGTCCACAACCCTGGCGGGGTCGAAGTTGGCCGCCAGCCGCGCGTCGTCACGCAGGAGCTCGAAATGGCGCTGCTGACGGGGTTGGCGGCCCGTTTGAAGTGAATAGACCGCGGCCACGTGCCGCCCCGATGCTTCGTCTCGCACGACCGGCGCGAAATCCGACAGCAGCATCGCAGCGATACGCTCGAGCACCGGATCGGTGCAGCGCACGAGGAACCGGTAGCCGAGGGTTTGACGAACGCTTTCCGATACGACAACCGTACGGCTGGGCACCGGCGCGACTTCGGCTATAGACGAGCCCCCCGGGAGGGGCGATGTCTATGCGTCGACGTGAACCGAGGCGTCGAGGTGATCGTTATGTGGGCCGCCGCCGGACTGCGCAAACGCTGCCGCTGGCGCGACCGCCATCGCGACTGGAACGGCCCATCCTGCCTTCAGCAGCGCCTTACGGGAGAAGGAACGCTCTAGCAGCTCTTGGCTGTCGCCTTCTGGCTGGCCCGTCTCGGCGGTACTGCCCCGGTGCTCCACGGTCATGAGACCCCCTGCGGTTGCTTTACGAAATGAAGTGCCGCCCTCCGAGGCGAGCATACCAACTAGTTGGGATGTCGAGCAAGTCTAAAGACAAAAAATCCACAAATCGAGTCATTCCTCGATTTTCTGTACTCCGTCGTCGTCCTTGCGGTTGGCTGTGGCCAGACCGCGCTCGAACGCGCGCGAGGAGCTGAGCGCTCGCCTGGATGCTCGGTACGGAAATTCGAGACCGCGGGCGCCCTCGCGCGGGAAGCGCGTCCCCGCGCGGCGGACCACATACTCATAGGGGGTCGCGTCGGTCATCGTCGTGACCTTCAGAACTGGGGTCTTGACCTCCGCGATGCCGTGAAGGGCGGACCACTCAAGGGGCCAGGAGAGGATCTCCAGCAGCCAGTCCACCTCTTCTTCGAATCCCGCCTCGCGCCCGACCGCAAGCATCCGGCGGCCGAGCTCGACCGAAGCGTCACAGTCAGACCGGCACGGCAGATGAGCGACGGCTCGCACCCCCATCCAGCGCCAGAGGATGTTGACCTCCGGCGGCCCGCCGATCTCGACGTGTCGTGTCTCCTCATCGGCCCCGGCGCTGGCAACGGCCATCGGCCAGGTGGGATCGACCATGCCTTTCTCAACCCAGACATCGTGAAAGAACTCGCGGCAGCAAGGGGGGTATCCGAGCATCGATCCAATCCTGTGCTGGTCCGCGTCATCCCAGGCCCGTTTGAACGCTGCCAAGTCCTCAATGGCGCCGATCACGACTCGTACGCGGAATGGGCCGTCAACCCGGAGGCTCTCGCTGACGGCGCTGTAGTCAGAGTCCCCCGCGCCTTCGAGCGCGAGCGGCAAGGCCCCCAGCCCGGCCTCCGCCCACACCGGTGCCTCGGCAACGAGGTCTCGGAGCCACATGGGGCGAACGGCGCACGCTCGGACATTCGCCGCCGCGGCCCGCCATTCGATCTCGAGCCATGCCTTTGTGATTCGCTCGATCCGCGGCTGCCAGACATCGCGCGCGCGCTCGCTGGCCCAAGAGAGCCGCGTGAAATCTGGAAGGCTGAATGGCAGCCGTTCAGGTGCAACGGGTGTCGAGCGCTTGCGCGCTGCGACTCGCGGCGGCATCAGTCGCTGTCGCCGACGACCTCTGCCGGCTCCGGCTCTGATCGCGCTTGCCCGTCGGAGTCCCGCTCGTCCAGCCACCGTCGGACGGCAGAGATCGTTGTGTTCTGCCCGCCTGCCCACAGCTCGAGGTAGGCCTGCTCGATGCGCTCACGCTCATCGCTTACGGACAATGGCTCGCGTCCTTCAGCGATGAGGTCTTGCTCCAGCCGCTCGAAGAGACTCATCCACACGGCGCAGTGCTCGCTGCGGTTACGCGAGTCGCCGTCGATCGCCGTGCCCGGGCATTGGCCCTTGCACATCAGAAAGAAGCGACAGGATTGACAACCGCCGTGGGCCTGCGGGGTCTGATACAGGGCCATGTAGCGTTCGAACCCCTCGGTGTCGGCCTTGATGAAGTCGATGCCCTCCTTGTTGGTGCGCCCGCAGTTGCTGGCCCGTCCGGTCCCCTCGACGCCACGCACCGCCCGTGTCGTATGGGGATCACATGCGTTCCACACGCAGCCGGTGGCGTCATCCTCGCCGAGCAGCAACGCCCGCATGTCAGCGAAGACGTCAAGCTCTAGCGTCTTGAGCTCCGACTCAAGCCTCAAGAAAGCTAGAAATGCGTTCAAGTTCTCCTCGTACGTCATTGCGTAGCGCTCGCGAATGCGCTCGTCGTCGACCTCAAGGATGTGCAGCCGCGCCCGGCGCACGCCGAGTGACTCCAGGGACCTGAACCACTCGAGCAGACGCTCGAGCGGCTCACCCACGGCGTTCCCACGATGGAGCGTGATGATCAATCCCGGTGGAAGACCAGCGGCGCACAGTCGTTCGATCGCCCGCTCGGTCTTGGCCGTCGCGTCCCGTGTGCGCTCCAGCGTCCCGACCCAGCGTACGTCGTTCAGCTCGCCGGGCCCATCGATCGAGATCCCGACGTTGACGTTGTATTTCTTGAACAGCTCGATGTGGCGATCGTCGATGAGAACGCCGTTGGTCTGGATGGAGTTCCGCCCGTAGCGCTCAAAGCCCCAGGCCCATAGCTCCTCGATGTCTTCGACGGGGAGGAGCAGCGGCTCTCCTCCGAACAGCGTGAACGGGCCGCCCTCGCGCTCTACGGCGGCCTTCATCAGCTCCATGTCGTAGCTGCGGCCCACGTTGCCCGCGTCGCGCTGCGGGTTCTGGTAGCAGTATTGGCACTGGATGTTGCAAGCGACGCCCAGAGGTCGCAGCTCTACGCCCACGTCAGACTCCCGCCCGGTTCACGAAAACGCCACCCAGCCATGGATGATACCGGCCGGCAGATGCAGACCCGGAGCTGGCGGCAAGGACGGCGAGCGCCGGCGAGCGGCGTTTCCGGCTCGCCGACGACGAACGCCGTGCGCCTGGCGCTGACGCGCGCCTGGCACCTACAACTAGAAACCGAGCGAAATGCCGACCAGACCCGTGGGTGAGCCCAAGGACAGAGTGAACTCATCTCCGGGGGTGAACGGCCCGGAGCCCGCTTGCGCGGCCGTGGGCGCCATTAGCCCACCGGTCACAGCGGCCGTCGCTACGGCCACTCGAATCCATTTCCAACGCTTCATAACGCCTCCCGTCCTGCTTGCAGTTGCCGCCGTCCTGGATCTGCAAGTCGTTCGTGGGATTGCCCGGCGTCCCTGGCGTCCCGCCTGCCTTACACTGCTTTCTAGTCGATCATAACCGCCGATCGGACGGATTGCAACGGCTCCGAAACGAACACTTCAATCCAAGTTCGGCTCCGATTCCGCCTGTCTCTAGGACGCGCTAAGTTCACACCTAACAGACTTTCCATGGCTCGAGTTAGCAACAACCCGTTCGGGGACGCCCTAAGAGAGCTGATGAATGATCGCGGGCTGACCTACCGCGAGCTGGCTGGGCGAACGCGCCAGCTGGACGGTAAGGGCATGACCCACGCGCACATCAACATGCTCGCCAACGGGCATGACAGGCCTTCCACCCGGGCGATGGAGTTGATCGCCGAGGCGTGTGGGGTCGACCCGAGCTATTTCGCCGAGTACCGGCTGGCTCTGGCCATGCGCGAGCTCGACCCGGACGAAGTTGGCTTCGAGCAGGCGCTCGAGAATCTCAACGTGCGACTCGGTGCCCGACGACGAGCCGGCGCCAGAACACGGCCAGGGCAACGGCCGCAAGCGCGACCTCGTCCCAGTGGGTAGCGGATAGCGGGCTCACGGCCAGCACGAACAGCACCAGCCACACCAGCCAGGCCATCTGTACGCCGCGTCGCGTCACCTCCGGATAGCGCCAGATCCTCTCCGCGACCCTGCCCGAGAAGAACCCGAGCTCGTGAGTGTCGCCCAGCACCTTTGCCGCCAGCGACAGCGCCGCGAGCGCCAAGACAAAGGCCAGATAGCCGACCGGCCGAAACACAAACCGCACGAGATTCACAGCTCCGCCCCACATGTGGAGTACCTTACGGAAGCTACCACGGGGCTACAGGCCCTGGTTATGGGTGGTGGGTGTATTTCTGCAGGTGCCGCTCGACCAGGTCGCCCATCGCTTGCTCGAAGCTGGCCCGGATTGCCTCCATCGCCAACGGCCTCAGACGCTCGAGGGCTTCTCCCAGTCGCTCCCACTCTTCTGGAGGCCGATCGGTGATGTTGCCCTCGCCCACGACGTCACTGAGAAATAGACGCACATAGCCCTTAGCGATCGCGCGGGTGTGATGCTCGATTTGCTCGGCAACCGCGAGCGCGTGGGAAAGCGGGATGCCGAGCGCCACGAGTTGCTCCCCAGCGGAGATCAGGGTGGGGTTCAGAACCTCCCATCTGTCATCCCCCAGGTGCCGGAGCAACCCGAGCTTTTCGGCCTTGCGGACCAATTTTGGATCGAGCGGGCCACCGAGCCGCTGCTCGAGCTCGGAGTTGGTGGCGAACTCGGGGGCACTATCTCCGAACGAGCTGAGTAATGCGCGCCCGAATTCGAAGATCCGCTCCGCGGCGCTGTCCGGGCCGCTGAGCAATCGCTGGATCGCATCTAGACGAAACCCCTGGGCCCGCATGGCCTGAACGGCCCTCAGGCGAGCCACGTGTTCGGGACGGTAGTAGCCGGTGCGCGCCCGGATTTCCGGAGGAGGCAGCAAGCCTTTCGACTGGTAGAAGCGGATGTTCCGGACCGTGGTGCCAGTGACGCGCGCCAGCACATCGATCGTCAGTTCGTCTTCGAGCGACTGGGTCACGGTCGGATCGTAGGTCGGAGCCGCCATAGAACATGTTTGATGTTACAGCGCTAGTGGTACACCATTTATGTTTTATGTCGCGGAGGGCAGCAAGACACGCGGTCTACGTGCCGATCGCCTCGCTGGTCGCGCTTGGTCTGTCGCTGGCGCTGCCGGCGTTGGCATGGGCCGACGAGGGCCCAGCCGGAGGAGCGCCGGTTGACCAGGTGGCGATCGGTGGAGCCGTGCTCGTGCTACTCACGGCCATCTTGCTGGCGATCGGGTTCGCCCACCGCGCTGGACGGATCGCATGGCTCGGCCGGTTGGGCGACTTTTCCGAGCGCGTCTCGGGACTACCGAGATGGTGCGCGATGCCCGCGACCGTTGCAGGATCGGCGCTGGTCGTGGCCGTGTTCGGCTTTTACTGGGACGTCGCTACGCACATCTCGCGCGGGCGAGATCCGGGACCTTTCGGGACCGCCGCGCACTATCCGATCCTGATCGGCCTTTATGGCATCGCGTTGGCGGGAGGACTCGCTTTGGTGCTCGGTGCGCCTGCCCGGCTGCGGTCCACGGTGCGCATTCGTTCCGGCTGGTCCGTGCCGGTCGGCGGGCTGCTGGTGTTCATATGTGGCGCTGTCGCGCTCACGGGATTTCCGCTTGACGACGTCTGGCACACGCTGTTTGGCGAAGACGTCACGCTGTGGGGGCCGACCCACATACTCATGATCGGCGGCGCCTCTCTCGGCACGCTGGCCCTCTGGGTACTGCTCCGGGAAGGAGATCGGGCACGGCAGGAGGAAGTCGACACGCGCCCTGAACCGCTATGGCTTCGCCTGCGGGTGGTCGCGATCGCTGGGGCGTTCCTACTCGGACTCTCCACGCTGCAGGCGGAGTTCGACTACGGGGTGCCCCAGTTCCAGCTGGTCTACCAGCCGATCCTGATCGCGATCGCAGCTTCAGTCGGGCTGGTCCCGGCCCGCTTGTATCTGGGCCGCGGCGGCGCGATCGGGGCAGTCGTGTTCTTCATTCTGATCCGCGGGACGCTGACGTTGGTCATCGGCCCCGGCTTCGGCCAGCCGATACTGCACTTCCCGCTCTACCTGCCGGAGGCGGCGCTCGTCGAGCTCGTCGCCTGGCGGCTCGACGAGCGGCGGCCGGTGCTCATGGGCGCCGTGTCAGGGCTACTTATCGGCACGGTGGGCCTGGCCGCGGAATGGGGCTGGTCGCATCTGTGGATGCCGCTGCCGTGGACCGAGTCAATGCTCGGTACGGCCCTGCCGCTGGCGCTTCTCGCTGCCCTGGCGGGGGGCCTGATCGGAGGTTTCATCGCCGGCGCGCTCGATGCGGACCGTCGTCCCCGCACGGGGCCGTGGTGGCTGGCCGCCCTCGCTGGCGGAGCCGTCGTCTTCTGCATCGGCTTTCCGCTGCCGATGAACTCCGGGACACCGGTCAAGGCGCACGTGACCCTGATACCTGCAGCGGGCGGACCCCGGAACACGGTGAACGTCACCGCCCGGCTAACGCCCTCCAATGCCGCCCGCGCAGCGGAGTGGCTGACGATCACCGCCTGGCAAGGCCAGGCCGACCGCGGACTGATCGTGGACCGCATGCGGCGCCGAGCTCCAGGCACTTACACCTCGACCAAGCCGATCCCGGTGTACGGGAACTGGAAGACGATGATCCGCCTGGCACGCGGCCGCGCCCTGGACGCCGTGCCCATCTACCTGCCACGCGACACGGAGATCCCGGCGCCGGCAATCACCCCATCGCCCAGCCTCACACGGCCGTTCGTCCGCGACCACAAGATCCTCCAGCGCGAGTCCCACGGCGGTGCCGCGGCCGTCACGGTCCCGGCCTACCTCCTCCTCGTGGCGATCGCTTGCCTGTGGTTCGCGACAATCACCTTTGGCCTCCGGCGCCTAGCGCGCGCGCTGACGGAGAGGCGCGGAGTTCCCCCGCCGCAGCCGAGTCCGCCGCCAGGCGAGCGCCGACCGGCAACCATCAGTCTCGCCTGATCCGGGGTCCGCCGTGTGTCGGCTCTACCGATTTTCAGCTAATCCCGCCGATGGCGTGACGTAAGAGTCGGGTCAGGAGTTCTGGTCCAGCGTGGGCGACATGCTGCTGTGCCCGTCGCTCGCTGCCTCGACCGGTTTCGCCTCGGGCGTCTCCGGGACGACCGTCGTCTGGGGGCGCGGCACCTCCCAGGTCATCTGCACAGGCTGCACAGGGGGCGCATCCTCCTTCGCCGGAATCTTGCTCAGAGTGCGCTCGGCGAGCGCCGTGATCGTCAGGCTCGGGTTGACCCCCGGGTTTGCCGGGATGGCCGAGCCGTCGGCCACGAGTAGGTTCTCGTAGCCGTACACGCGGCAATCTGGGTCGACGACCCCCGTGTGGTAGTCGCTCCCGATCACCGCGCCTCCCAGAACGTGAGCCGTGGCCGGCACGTTCGCCAGCGCCTCTGCGATCGAGCTCTGGGCGATCCCGCCGACCTTGTCGGCGATCCGCTTGGCCGCGTCGTTGGCGGCTTCGATGTAGGTGGGATTGGGGTTGTCGGGGTCCTGCTCGGTCTGGAGCCGTACGCCCCGCCCGAAGGGCTTCTCGATCGGACGCAGGCGGATCGAGTTGTCGAGCGTCTGCATCACCAGCAGGATCACGGTGCGCTTGGACCAGTCACCGGGGACCAGCGTCTTGAACCACACCTTCGGCTGGCGGATCACCTCCGCAAGGAACTTCAACGGCCGTGTGATGCGGCCGCCCTCGCCGACGAGCAAGGTGAACAGCAGGCTCATCGCGCCGCCCCCACCGCCGTAGGTGACGGTCTCGATGTGGGTGTCGGGGTCTGGATAGATCGAGCCCGTGATAGCGATCCGCTCGGTGAAGTCGACGTCGGAGCCCTGCGGCGCGGTCACAGCCAAGAGCGCCTCGCTGTTGGTGCGAACGAGGTAGCCGAGCCGGTGCGAAACTCGCGGCAGCGACCCGCGGGCCCTGCAGTTCTGCAGCAGCTTGTTCGTCCCCAGCGCCCCCGCGGCGAGCACCACGCCGCGGCAGGTCTCACTCCGTTCGTCCGGCTTCACCCAGGCCCCAGTGCGCCGGGTCGTCACGCGATAGCCGTCCGAGCCGTCAGGCGCGCCGAGGGGGGCGACGTCGATGACGGTGCGGTCGGCCACGATTCTCACCCCGCGCCGTTCCGCGAGGTACAGGTAGTTCTTGACCAGCGTGTTCTTGGCGTTGTACCGGCAGCCGATCATGCATCGTCCACAGAGGACGCAGCCTCGCCGTGCCGGGCCCTCGCCGGCAAAGAACGGGTCCGGAGCTGTCGTCCCGCGCTCGCCGAAATAGACGGCGACGTTCACCTTGGAGTGGGTCTCCTCGACGCCCAGGTCGCCGGCGAGCTCCTGCAGCAGCTCGTCGCCTGGATCGTCGAACGACACCGGCGCCACTCCCAACATCTTCTCGGCCGTGTCGTAGTAGGGCTCTAGTTCCTGCTCCCAGTCGTCGAGCTCGGCCCACTGTGGATCTTTGAAGAACCGGGTCGGCGCGCGATACATCGTGTTCGCGTAGACCAGGCTGCCTCCGCCCACGCCCGCTCCCGACAGGATGGCCACATCCTTGAACGGCGTGAAACGCATGATCCCGCGGCAGCCGAGCTTCGGCATGTACAAGAACCGCCGGAGCTCCCAGGTCGAGCGCGCGTACTCGTCGTCGGCGAACCGCCGGCCGCACTCGTTCACCGAAACGGTGTAGCCCTTCTCCGCCAGCCGCAGCGCAGCCACGCTGCCGCCGAATCCGGAACCGACGACGATCCAGTCCCAGTCGTAGTCCGGATGGCTCACGCGCGCAACCTACCCGAAGTGATGGCCCCACATCGCCTGACGTGATAAGTTGCTACGGTCCTGTAGCAATGGTCGAGGGAGGGCCGAAGGTGCGCGCTGGATTTCTGCGTTCCCTGGTAGTGGCGGTGGCCGTCGCGGGGGCCTTGCTGCTGTCGGCGGTGTCGGCCCAGGCGGCCACATTCCAGAGCGGTAATGGCGTCTCGGTTGTCAGCCAGAGCGCCAACGGGCGCCGGATCGACCTGCAGGTGACCACCACGGCGGTCCAAGGCACACACCAGGTGACCGTCCTGTTGCCCGAGGGCTACGACGCGAACGCCACGACCCGGTACCCGGTGCTGTACCTGTTTCACGGTGCGCTGGCGGGGCCGTCGGCCTGGGTCGATCCACCCGGGGCAGCCCCGGAGATCACCGACCCGTACCCGATCATCACGGTCGTTCCCGACGCCGGGGTGAAGGGCTGGAACACCAACTGGGTCAACGGCTATCAGCTCTCCCCGCAGAACTGGCTCACCTTCCATCTCGACCAGCTCGTACCGTGGGTCGATGCCAATTTGCGGACGATCGCCAGCCGGTCGGGCCGGGCGGTCGCCGGTCTGTCGATGGGCGGCTTCGGCTCGCTTCACTACGCCGAGCAGCGGCCCGACCTGTTCTCCTACGCCGCGGGCTTCTCGGGCGCGGTTGACCTCGGAAACTTCTGGACCGAGTCGGCAATCGGGGGCGAGGAGCTGGGCCTCGTGCCCGGTTCCGGTACGCCGGTCCCCCCGGGGGCGATCTTCGGCCCCGAGTATGCGCCCTTCAACCAGAACGAGATCAACCTCAGCGACGCCAACCCGGCCAACATCGCGAACCTGCGCAACACAACTGTTGCGCTGTACGTCGGCACCGGCAACGTACAGACAAATCTCGGAGGGGGATTGATCGAGAGTCAGGTCAAGCCCCAGAACGACCTGATGGCCAGCCGAATGGCTCAGGCTGGAATCAACTACTGGTACAGCCAGGACCACGAGCCCTCGCCGAACTTCGGATGGGGCTGCGACAACAACCACGACCAGCAGTGTTGGAACGCGTATCTGGCGGACGACATGCCACGGATGATGGCTGTCTTACAACACCCCTAGCCATCACGCTTCGGCTGCAGCGCTCGCGGCGACCCGGCGGGCAATCCGACTGGCGCGGCGGGTCGACAACCAGGCGATGAGCCCGCCCAGCCCCGGGACCCAGATCGCGATCGCGTGGTAGACAAGCACCGCGCTGACGGACGCCGTCGCCGGCAGTCCGTACAGGACGAGCGCGCCTGCCAGGCCCGAGTCCAGAACGCCCAGACCAGCCGGCATGGGGAGGGTGGTTGCGAGGTAGCCGATGCAATAGGCGATCAACACGGCGAGGAAGCCCAGTCGATGTCCAGTCGCGGCAGTTGCCGCCCACAGCGCGGCGACGTCGAGCGACAGAAATCCGGCGGCGCCGAGTAGTCGCCAGCTTGGATGTCTGGCCGCGTCCCAGGCGCCCTCCAGCCCCATGGCCACTCCACGCAGAGCCCGCGGAGCGCGGTCGGCAAAGCGGCGGCTCAAGAACACGACCAGCCCCGCTCCTGAGAGGACGACGACCGAGACCAGAATCGGGATAGCGTCGTGGCTCAGGTCAAGGGGACCGTCGGGCACTCGCGCGAGCAGGAGCGCTCCAGCTATCCCGTTGAGGGCGAACCCGACGGCGATGAGAAAGCACAGCAGCGCGACGCAACGCGCCACAAGCTGCCGGCTCGCGAGACCGTCGCCTCGCATCATCAGCCCCGTGGCAGCGGCAGAGGAGATGTTCCCGCCCGGCAACACGGCTCCGGCGCCCATCGCGATCCACGCCACCCGGCGCCTCGTGGCGCCCGGAGGCTCAGGGAAGAAGTAGCGGAATACGACCAGGTAGGCCAGGCACGATCCGAGCTCGAGCGCCACCGCTCCAACCAACCACGTGGCGTTCATGTGGCCGATCTGCTCGATGACCTTGCCGGGCGGGGCCACCCATACGAGCAGGCCTAGCGAGAGTGCGCCCACGACGGCGGTGGCGAGCCCCCGCATCCACCGCGACGGCCGCCCTCGATTGGTTGCCGCGCTAGCACGGTCGCTCGACATATGCGCGGGATCTTCCCGCATCCCGCGTAAGCGCAACGTCAGTCGGCGGATTTCACCTCAATCAGCCGGCCAAATACCGCTCGAGCTCGTCAAGGCAACCATGCCAGCCCCAGTCCTGGGCGTCGCGGCGCTCATCTGTCGAGATGCCGCTGTTGACCATCAGCACGGTGGTTGAGCCCTCCGACTCCGAGAATGAGAGCTCGATCACCTGGTCGTTGGACGGATCGTCCTCGAACGCCCACTTCATAACCAGCCGCCTCGGCCGGTCGATCAGCGTGTACTCGCCGTGGGCACCGGCTTCCGTGCCATCGGGCCTTCGCATCACCACGCGGACCTTTCCGCCAGGGCGCAGGTCGACCTCCGCCTCTGGCGTCTCCCAATCGGGCAGGCAGTGGAACCAACGCCGCATGACCTCGGGGCTGGTCCATGCGTCGAAGACGTCCTCCGCCGAAGCGGGGAAGGTCCGCTCGATGCGCACCTCGCGGTCTGACCGCTCGGTCACCGTCGCTCCTTCCGTTCCTCGAGGTACTCGCCGACGACGTCGAAGAAGCGCTCCCACCGCTCGCGTTGGGTTCCGATCCAATCGGAGGCCTCGGCGAGCGGCTCGGGGTGCAAGACCAGGCGATGCGTTCTGCCGTCGATCACGCGGCTCACGATCCCCGCCTCTTCGAGCAGCTTCAGGTGCCGGGAGATGGTCGGCTTGGAGACGCTGAACCCTCGGGTCACGTCCCCTACGGTCGCCTCCCCGCGGCTGAGCCGCTCCACGATGTCGCGCCGCAGCGGATGGGCGAGGGCCTTGAATGTATCGTTAGCCATTCTGCTAACTCTATAGGTTGGCCCGCGGACCCCAATAGGAGGTGGCATCTCGATGACCGAGCATACGATTGGCACGCAGGAGGAGTGGCAAGCTGCGCGTGAGGAACTGCTGAAGGAGGAAAAGGAGCTCACTCGCCGCGGCGACGAGCTGGCCCGCAAGAGGCGCGAGCTGCCCTGGGTCCCGGTGGAGAAGGACTACCGGTTCGAGACCGAGAACGGCACCAAGGGCCTTGCCGACCTGTTCGACGGCCGCTCGCAGCTGGTCATCTACCACTTCATGTTCGGACCGGCGTGGGAGGCAGGCTGCCCGGTCTGCTCCTCGATCGCTGACACGCTCGCTCCGCAGGTCGCCCACCTGAAGGCCAGAGACACGACGCTGGTGCTGGCGTCGCGCGCGCCCCTCGAGAAACTCCTCGGCTACCGGGAGAGGATGGGCTGGGAGATCGGCTGGGCCTCGAGCGGCGGCACCGACTTCAACCGCGACCTCGGCTTCCAGAACACTAGGGAGGAGCTCGAGCCCTTCCTGCGGGGCGAGATCCCGCTCACCGTCGAGCAGAACGCGCGCATGTGCGGGACGGACGTCGCGGGTTACGTAGCCGAGGGTCCGGGCCTGAGCGCGTACGCCCTTTCGGAGGGGACCGTCTACCGAACCTACGTGACGACGTCCCGGGGCCTGGAGAGGCCCGGGATGGCGTTCTATGGGCTGCTGGACCTGACGGCAAAAGGACGCCACGAGGACCCGTCAGAGCCTCTTTGGATCCGGCGCCATAACGAGTACAACGCCGTATAGTCCGCGGACCAACCGCCGGCCAATGTCCCAGCGGCGAGTTCGCTACAGCCCGAACCAACGGGCCCGGCGGCTGGCGCCGAACTCGCGCTTCTCGGCGGCGAGTTCCTCGGATGGCCCGTCGAACGTCCCCTTCGGTGGCGGTCCGGCGCTGGCATCGATGTTCACCCGACCGACACGACCGCCGCCGAACTCGACGTAGCAGGCTCCCCTTCCGCGATATGGGTCCGGTGGCGGGTCGCCGCGAATCTCCGCGATCAGCTGCGCGGCGACGGCTCGGGCGGCGCTCTCGGCGAACGCACCGGCCTTCGGCACCCCGGCGGTGGCGCAGTCGCCGACGGCGTACACCCCCTCGTAGCTCGTCGCCAGCGTCGCCGGATCCACCGGGATGAAGTCGTCGACTGCCATCCCGCTCGCGAGGACCACATCCGGGGCGCGGTGCTTGGGCACCCCCAGGAACAAGTCGTAGGAGATCTCCGTCCCGTCGTCGAGCGCGGCGACGGAGCGATCGCGATCGAGCGATGCAATCCGATGACCGGGAACGAAGCTGATATCGCGTTCGGCGAAGACTTCAAGCACCACGCGAGCCGCGTCAGGCGATGGCGGGACCGGACTCGGCTGCGGAGCGATGAAGGAGATCTCGCAGTCCTCATGCACGCCACGCCTGACCAGCTCGTCGTGCAGGAGCAGCGCACACTCGCTCGGCGCGGGAGTGCACTTATACGGGATGCCACAGACTCCGATGACGGCGTGTCCGCTGACAAACGAGCCGACCGCACCGGCGAGCTGCGCGGCGCCCGCGACCGAGTAGAACGCATCAGACTCGGTCAGCCCCGGGGTCGCTTCGTAGGCCAACTCGGCGCCGAGCGCGACGACGAGATAGTCGGCCTCGTATTCGCCTCGATCAGTCGTGACCTGGCGGGATTCGGGGTCGATCACCGTGACCGTCTCGTTCACGAACCGGACACCCGGCTTGGCGATCGCCCGGTAGGGCGCGCTCAACGCCTCGCGGCTCTGGCGACCGTACAGGAGCTCGAGCTTGGAGTAGCCGAACATGAACGAATCGCCCTTGTCGATCAACGTCACGCCGGCGCCGGCCCCGAGCGCCTCTGACAGCGCGCTTGCGAGCTCAAGCCCTCCGAACCCTGCACCAAGTACCACGATCCGTGGAGCCATCGGCTGCGGCGATCATGACAGGTCGGAGCGGGCGCATTGGCCGGGATCGAGATCCACCTGCTGCGCGCTCAGGACGACGCGTGGCAGGATCTCGGGCGTGGCCGGCGGATCGACAGCCCGCGTAGGGCCGCTGCCGTCCTACGTGCGGCGCATCCTGACGGGCGTCTACCGGGTCGATTGGACTCAGGTCCATCCGCGCCGCGCGATCCGTTACGCGCTGGGCTTCGCCATTCCGCTGTTTGCCGGCATCGCCACCGGCCACACGGTCGAGGGAATCAGCGTCGCCACCGGGGCCAGCTTGGTGGGGATGACCGACTCGGGGGCCCCGTACCGCGCGCGCATTCGGGCGATGCTGATCGCGACGGTGGGTGCAGCTGTCTCGACGTTCGTTGGCGAGGTAACCGGGGGTTACGACGTGATCGCTGTGCTGGCGCTGGCGATCTGGTGCTTCGGGACCGGGGTGACGTACGCACTGGGGCTTCCCACGTACTTCATCGCGCTTGTGTCCACGTTGTCGATGGTGGTGATCGCGTATTACCCCGCCGACGCGCTGCACTCGGCCGAGCACGCCGGGTTGGTGTTCGTAGGTGGCCTGCTGGAGCTAGCGCTCGTGCTCGTGGTTTGGCGCGTGCACGCGCATCGCCCGGAACGCGTGGCGATCGCACGGCTATACCGCTCGTTGTCCGCCTGGACCCGGGATACAGCCGAGGCCGATCGGCGGACATCGGTGCTCGCGGAATTTGCGGCGGCACGAGAAGCCCTCGACGCTGCCCAGGGCCGGGTCGCGGTGCCCAGCGAGGGCATCGAGGCGTTCCGAGTGCTTGTCGACGAGGCCGAACGCGCGTACCTGGATCTCGTCGCGCTCAGCAACGCACGAGGGGAGCTCGAATCGCACGACCCGGAAACGATCGGCGGGTTCACGCTTGCGCGGGAGGCGGCCGCGGATGCCCTGACGGCCGTGGCCGATGCGCTCGATGCGGGCCGCTGGCGCGGCGACGCCCACTCATTGCGTTCTTGCCTCGATGAAGCTGTCGACGAACTGCAGGCCGAGCTTGACCGTCGTCGAGCGACCGGGGACACCGTCGTTGCGAACCAGCTCGAAGCCTTTCTGCACAGGGGCGCGGCGCTGCGTGCCGAGCTTCGCTCTGCGGTCGACCTGGCGGTCTCGTGGCAGGGGGAGGGGACACCGCCCGAAGACTCCGTCCGCCGTCGACGGCCGCGCCGCACCGAGTTGCGCACCCGGAGCGCGGCAGCGATCCTGCGCGCGAACCTGACGCTGCGCTCCGGTGCGTTCCGGCACGCCGTGCGCCTCGCCGTGGCCGCGGCGGTCGGCGCTGGGCTGTACCGGGCGGTCGATCTATGGCATGGGTACTGGGTCCCGCTCACCATTCTGTTCATTCTCCGACCCGAATTCGGATCGACGTTCACCCGCGGGCTCCAGCGATACGCAGGCACCGCCCTGGGGGTTGTAATCGCGACCGTGATCGCCGCGGCTCTCCATCCCGGCCCTTATGCGTTGGCGACGATCACGACAGTCATGGCCGTGAGCATGTTCGCGTTCCTGATCGCGAACTACGGACTGTTCGTGGTGTCGGTGACGGTCTTCATCGTGTTCGTATCCGCATTCGCGGGGGCTCCGGAACACTCGGCCGCGCTGCACCGGCTGATCGCAACCGCGATCGGCACCACGATCACCCTGGCCGCGATGGCGCTGTGGCCAACGTGGGAGCGCTCGACGCTGCCCGACACCGTCGCGGAGATGATCGAGGCCGACCGGGCGTACCTGCGCGCCGTGCTCGGCGCGTGGCTCGACCCCGGCTCCCGGGATCGAGACTCAGAGCGCCAGGCGCGGCTGCGGGCCCGAGTGGCGCGCACGAACACCGAGGCGGCGCTTCAGCGGGCGCTCGACGAACCTGCGCGAGGAGGCACCGGCTTCGGTACGGCCGAGGTCGCGGGCGTCCTGGCCAGCCTCCGCCGGTTCGCGGACGGTGCGCTGGCGCTTGTGGCGTACCTCGAAGATTCGGTCGCGGCGGCGCCGCCCGCGGGTGGCGCCCAGCTCGAGGCCCGCGCCCTCGCCGGTCAGCTCGACGCTGCGCTCGCTGGGCTAGCGGCTGCAGCCCGCGAGTGCCGCGCTCCCCGGCCGCTGCCGGCGCTGCGGGCGACACAACAAGCGCTCAGCAGTCAAATCGGGCGCACGACGCCGCTGGCCGAGGAAACAGACCGCATCGTCAACAGCATCGTCATCATCGCCGATCTGCTGACGCGGGCCGCGGCGACCGGAGACGCCGCCCAGCCGCATCGGGCCCGTGTCGCCGCGCCGGCGACGTAACTATGCCGCTGGCGCGTACTGCCCCGCCGGTCTACTGGATTACAGAAGGCGGCGGGACGATGTTGAGGATGTTGACGTTGCCGCCGTCGATCTTGACGGGATTGCCGCCGGTCCACCGGATATGCAGAATGACCTTGAACTGGCGTGATCCACCGCAGTTCTGGGACACGGGCGCGTATACGTGGTAATACAGGGGCAGGTGGTGCTGGTCGTTGGAGATGTCGTAGCTCAGGCTTAGGAAGACTTTGCCGCCGGCGCTCCTCTCGGAGTACGCGCGGTTGACCTTGCACACCGACCCGCTTGGATATAGCTGGTCGATGTCAAGGTAGGACTTGCCGGCCGCATCTTTGCACCTCCAGATCCCCAAAAAGCAGCGCAGACCGTTGGAGTAGCCCCACTGACTCGGAATACAGGACGCGGTGCCGCGGGGGCAGCTGGTGATCTGGAAGGTCGCGATCCCATCGATGGCGGTAGCGTTGCCCACGGCGGTCCTCGCGTTGCCCGCGGCGGTAAAAGTGTTAACGGGCTGCCACGGGACGTTCCTCGCGCTGGGGTCGTGCAGACGGGCCGGACCCACGTACCGGCACTCGCTGTATTGTCCCCTGCCGTTGGAGGCGCAGTAGGGGGTTTGCAATTGTTGCGCGCCGACGTCGTTCTGGGTGCTCACCTGAAGCCACGTGCCGAATCTCGTTTCACCCGTCGTAGGCGCCAGGACCGTCATCCGGTGCGGGGGATCAATACGGGCAAGGAGTAGGCAGTAATAGTTTTCCGTCGGGTTTTGCGGCGGAGCTTGGATCAGCGTCGCGATGTTCCACTGGTAGGCGTGCCCATCTTGGGTGTAGTTGGTGCCGGTAGCAACACCGCCGCCCGCGTAGTTCTCGTTGCTGTATGGGACCGGTGGAGTGCCCGGCGGTCCGAGGATGTTTGAATTCTGATCGAGGCAGATGACCTTGTTGTCCACCTCGGGGGACTTTCCCGTTTTCAAGCGGATATCAAGCTGGTCCGTTACCCGCCGGATCTCGCCTGGCCGCATGCTGAAGCTTGCCTGGACGACCGCGGCGTATCGAGTGGGCGACCCGTAGACGTACCTATCGCCCGACAGCGGGAAGTACGCCGCCGCGTGACTGACGCTCGTAGACACCAGCCCGAGCAGGAGCGCGGCGAGCGAGACCAGCAAGATCACGCGTCGAACGCGTGGAAGAAATCCTTTCACCCCGGTCAGCATCGCCGTTGCCCTGGGAGCGACCCTACCGCACCCACGCCGCGTTAGGCTAGTCACCTAACGAGCGCGAGCTTCTACCGATGGCCCGGCCAGGATTCGAACCTGGGCGCGACGGATTATGAGGGCGTGATTTGGGGTCGAGATCCCCGTGGCTACAGGCGATTCGGTCAGGTTGCGTGAGGCTGGGTGGGGTCAGATTTGTCTATCTTGGGACACGGATGGGGACACGTTCTTATGCCTCCGTTCCGCCCACCGTCGGCGCCGTAACGAGGCTGCGCCGGCCCAGCGAGCCTTCCGCTCCAGAGTCGAGGGCGAAAGCCTGCGAGGAGCTGATGGGTTCCGCCGGTTTCTGGACAGCTTCCGGGAGTCCTGGAAAGAGTTGGAGGGCAGCATCGAGCAGATCACGAGCATTGACCACGAGAGGGTTCTGCTCGTCGGCATGGCTGTCGGCGTTGGGCGCCGCGGGGGCGTGCCGTTTGAGCAGCGTTTCGCAATCATCACGACCGTTCGCGACGGCCAGGTAACCCGCACCGAGATCTACTCCTCGCCCGAGGAGGCGTACGAACAGGCGGGAATGCGCGGATAGCGATGCAGTCTGCAAACGTCGATCTTGTGCGGTCGATCTTCGCGGCGTGGGAGCGTGGACAGTTCGACTTGGCTGACTTCGCGGATGCCGAACTCGAGTTCGTTCGTGCCGACGGCCCGGCGCCAGGCAGTTGGCGGGGGTTCGCGAACATCGCCCGTGCCATGCGCGAGGCCCTGAGTGCCTGGGATGATTTTCGCCTCAAGGCCGAGGGGTACCGCCAACTTGATGAGGAGCGCGTGCTCGTCTTTGTGACCGCAAGCGGGCGAGGCAAGCGGAGCGGAATTGACGCCACGCTGCTCGGATCGAATGCCGCACAGGTCTTCCACCTCCGTGATGGGAAGGTGACGCGGATCATCACCTACTACGACCGGGGGCGCGCGTTCGCCGACCTCGGCTTGAATTCCGAACCGGGCTAGCCGGACCTCCGCTCTGATCGAAAAGCACTGGTCCCGGCTCTGCTGCTCGCGCGGAGGAGATGCGAGATGTACTACGGCTTGATCGGTTCCAGGGCGTCGACCGAGGTGCCGAGATCTCGCAGCGCTTCGTCTCTGTCGGTATACGTCTTGCAGTAAGCGACGAGGCCGGAGCGAGTCCTGCACACCTGGGCGATAGGTAGTGCGACCTGTGCGCCGCTCTGACCACCGCGGGCCTGCAACACGCCGAACACGAGCTGATCCTCTTCGAGATCGAAGTACGACTCGATTTCGAAGTGGATGTCGTGCGCCCACGCGTCGTCCATGTCCCGGTGCCATTTCCGTATTCCATCGTGGCCGTGGTAAACCGCCCCGCCGATGACCGCGAACGTCGAATGCCACTCGACGTCCGGATCGGCGACCGCGAGCATCGCATCGAGGTCGCGTGCGTTGAAAGCTTCGACAGCGGAGCGGATGACGTCGATGTCGTCTCGTGACATTGCCGGTTGAGTATCTCTGAAAGCGGATGGCTCGGAGCGGTGGCGGCACCTCGACGTCGTCCGCTGTGCTTCCGCTTGGATCGAAGAGCGGTAGTGGCACGAGCTCACCGCCGCATTCACCATCGAGCGACAGCATCGCGCGTGGCGCGCGGCGCGTTAGAGCAGCCAGGTCGGCGCTGTTCGCCGATGAGGCTGCACGACCACTCCGCGGCGCACCGCATGAGACCATAGGCAGCGATGCCAGGCGAGATAGCGCGCTGGGCCGTCGAGCCGCTGCACCGCGCGCGGCGTGGCTTCGACGAGCGGTTGCTTGTTGTCATACCTTGGCTAGCGCCGGCCGCGGTGGCCCGAGCCGCGCGTGCTCGTCGGGGGTCACGCCTTCGCCGTTTTGTCTTTAGCTACGGGCTACGTGTCGGCGTTGCCCAAGTGGAGCGCCGTGATTACGAGTTGCTGTCTGTGTTTCTGAGCCCGCACGTGGAGCTGCATTTGTTTCCTGACGCACCTGAGGATCGGCCTGTCGACGCGCGGTCCGTGTACCGCGGTCGCAGCGCTTATGCGGAGGTTGCTGGGATCTTTCAAGCCGACTTCGAGAACTTCCGGTGGGAGTTGCGTGAGCTAATCGATGCCGGCGGAGACCGGGTGGGCGGGCGTATGGACAGGTCGGGGAAGGGCGGCCACAGTGGAGTTATGGTCCGTGATACCGACTTCTATATCTGGCAGTTCGAGCGCGGGCTCCTTCGACGCCAGTTCGTGTTCCGCAGCGAATCGGCAATGCTCGCAATGCTCGAATCGACGCACTCATCCCCAATCGCCGGGGCGCGCCAGGAGCAGTAGGCGGCAGCGTGTCGCTTTGATCGAGTAGCGGGCGCTCCGCCGAGGTTGTCCCTTAGGCCGATTCCAGCAGCGCAGTGCACTGGGGTACCGTGAGGGCTGCGTTCTGAGGCTGAGCACTAGTCACAACGAACTCGAACCGGAGTGTCGCGGTGGACGCGGAGGGACAGCACGACCGGGTCGGTGGCGCGCCGCTCCCTTGCCCTGGCGATCCAGCAGTCCGTGCTCGCATCGGGCTGCCACTCGTCGGTAGCGCGTCTGGCCGTCGACTGTCAAGCAGCGCCTCGTAGCGATTCGCGACTCGGCTATCGCATCCACGCATGATGAGGATCAGCGCTGCTTGACAGCGCCGGCCTGACGCGCTGTTTGTCAATGAGGTCGGGGCGCGGGAGCGCCCGACCACGACAGCCGACCTCACTCGACGGATTTGAGGGACGGCTAGGGACGACTTTCGGACGATTAGAAATGCGCCGAAAGGCCGCAACTTGCGACAAAGTGCGCGACTAGGGTGTTCAACAGGGTGTTGACACCTCTTCGCGAAACCACCTGCAAACGACGCGGTTCGCCGCTGACCCCGCCCGCCCAACGTGATGACGTAAGAAACGTCCAGGAGTGCGGCCGGGGTCAGCGGCGAACCGCTAGTAGCGGTTACCAAACTCAAGGGTGCGATGAACCCAGCGGAGGGCGAAGAGGACGATCAGTCCGAGCGATTCGAACCTGATGCGTCGCTGGGCTTGACGACCCGGAGCTTGTCGAGCGGCGCGTAGACGATGGCGTCGAGGCCGTCGAGCTTCGGCTCCAGGATCTCGATCTGGGCGATGTCGTGGTTCTCACCGACGAATTCGAGGACACCGCCGCGAGCACCGGCCGGAGCAGCGTCGACCCGATCGAGAAGCTCGACGATGTCGTACAGGTGGATTGCGCGGGTGGTGGCCACGTCATCCATGTTAGGTCGTCGGGAACACAGTCGCCAGCTTTGGCGGTGCGTTCTCGTCTGCGTAGTGCCAGATCGAGCGGACGTTCGCTGTTCGTCCATTGAACGTGAGCAGCAGATCGACTTGACAGTTCACGCCGCCGCCACGGGCAGGACGGACACTGTCAATCGGCGCAGTTGGAATCCGGCTGGTCAGAGCCGTCCACATCATGTCCTGGTCGACGGCACCGAAGACGCGATATAGGTCGTTGAGGTGCCCTCGGCCCGAGAGGATCCAGTCGGTCCATTTCTCTGGCGCCGCCCAGGCCTCCTCAGCCCGAGGGAGCGGCTTGCCGACCTCGGGGGCCGGCATTACCGACGCACTCGCTCGACAGGAGCTTCGATTCGAAAAGCATCCGCGAGACGGTCGGCGGCCTGCCCTCGATCGCGGTAGTGCAGGTAGCGCATCGTCGTGGTGATGTCCGCGTGGCCCATCCATGCCTGGACCTCGACGATGTCCGCGCGCGTGATGGCGAGCGAGCCGAACGTGTGGCGCAGGTCGTGGAAACGCAGGCGACGCAGCCCGGCGTTCCGGAGCGCGGCCTCATAGCGGCGCCGGAGACGGTCATCGTTCAGCCAGAGCCCGCCCTCCTCCGCGAACACCAGATCATCGTCCCGGACGTCCCCGGCTAAACGGGCGAGACGCTGCGCCACCTCGTCCACCATGGGCACGGATCGCACCTTTCCCGACTTCGGAACGCTGAGCTCGCCGGCGGCGTAGCTGGCCCGCACGCGTATCACCGAGCGAGGGAAGTCGACGTCGCGCCAGCGGAGAGCGCGGAGCTCGCCCATACGCAGCCCCGCGAAGGCGGCGGTGGCGTAGACAGCGGCGTCGCGCTCGTCGGGCGCAGCCCGCAGCAGGGCGTGCACCTCCTCGGGTGAGAAGATCTCGATGTCACCGCTCTGCCGATCCGGATGGCGCTCTACATCGGCGGCCGGATTGGTCGGCAGTCCCCACACCTTCCTCGCGCGCGTGAAGATGGCATGGAGGACGTTCAGGACCTTGTTCCGCGTCCGAGGGGTGATCCGCTGGCCGCGGTGCACGCGTTTGGCGAGTCGCGCTTGGAACGCTTCAACGGCCGGCACCGTGATGTCCTCGAGGCGCACCTCCCCGAACTCGGGCAACAGGTGGACGTTGATGATCGAGCGGTAGTCCTCAACCGTCGACGCCTTGCGCCCACGATCCTCAGCGATGTAGCGCAGGTACTCGGCGGCGGCGTCGGCGAACGTCGCGCCCGTCCGGACCATCCCCGGGAGCTCGCCTCGTCGAGCGTCGTCCAGCACGCGTCGCAGCCAGTCCTCCGCCAGCCGCTTCGTGAAGTAGCCGGCGGGCGGGCGCCCACGCCCCGACCACGCTGGGCCCAACCGCTTCTGGACCTGGCGGCCGTCAGGTAGCCGGTACTTGGCGTACCACTGTGGCCCGCGTGCCCGATCTACCCGGAAAACATGACCCGAAGGAGGACGGAATGTGCTGGCCACACGGGCATCCTACGCCGTCATCGGGACATATTGGGGACATTTTTCGAAGTTGTGACACCGGGAGGGTAGGATGGATATGGGCCATTACCAGCGACTTTCCCATGGCCCGGCCAGGATTCGAACCTGGGCGCGACGGATTATGAGTCCGCTGCTCTGACCACTGAGCTACCGGGCCGATTCAGGGCGCGACGCTAGCACCGGGCAGTTCTGCCGGCACAGCCATTCGACCCCGCCGGTCATGCACACGGGGGAGCCCCGCCGGCGCCGATGTGTCGCCGCCGCGCCCGAGGGTTGAGGTACTCTCCGGGCCGATGCTCCTGGCTGCTGACGCCGCATTCAGCGAGACCTTCGCCCTCGTTGTGACATTCCTGGGCATCGGGGTCGTGGTCAACGTGCTGGTCGTCTACATCATCGCCCAGGTGATGGCGGAGCGCAGGCAGAACCAGGAACGCCGCGAGCGCGGCTTTTGACTTGATGTGACACCGTGAAGGAACGGCGCGGTCGGGCGTCGAAACAGACGCCTGCCGATGAAGTCATCCGCGACCACGACGCCATCCCGCAAGCCCAAGGGCTCGACCACCGCCAACGGCTCCGCCACATCGGCCTCCACCGCCAAGGCAGCGCCTCGAGCAAGCCAGGATCAAGCCGGTAGCTCGGCCCAGGCGCTCTCGGCCTATATCCGCTCCCGTTTCGATGACTTCTCGCGCTCGCAGAAGGACGTCGCCCAGTACATCGTCGACCACCTCGACGAAGCGGCTTTCCAGACGGCCGAGGAGTTGGCGCGCCGGGCGTGCACCTCCTCGAGTACCGTTGTCCGCTTCTCCCAGGCGCTGGGGTTCGAAGGATTTCCCGAGCTCCAGCAGGCGGCGCGGGACGAGTACCGCCGCGGGCTACCCCAGCCGGGAGCGGCGGTGGTTGCGGCGCCGCTGTTCTCGCTCGACCACACCGAGTTCGAAGCGGCGCTCGCCGCCGATCACGTGAACGTGGAGGAAACGGCCCGCAAGTTGGCGCGCTCCTCGGTTGAAGCGGCGATCGATGCCATCGCCTCCTCCGAAAAGGTGCTGATCGCCGGGACGGACCAGATGGCGTTCTTCGCCAGCTACCTTCGACATCTGCTGATGCTGCTCGACCTGCGGGCCGAAATTGTCGCCAGTCCGTCGCAGGAAGCGTTGGGCAGGCTGAGCCGGATCGATGCCGAGACGCTGGTGATCGGCCTATCGGCGGGGCGGCCGCATCCCCTCATCACCCGCACGATGAAGCTCGCGCGCCACCGCAAGGCCCCGACGCTGGCCATCACCGACGCGACTCTCTCGGAGGTCGCACGGCTGGCACGCATCCGCCTCTACTACTCGTCCAACACGCCCGCGTTCGTGCGCTCGCACGCCGCCCTCTTGTCGCTGATCCAGGCCTTGGCCTACGGCGTATACGCCCGCGACTCCCAGCAGTACGACGTTCGCATCAAGGCCTTTCGCCTGAAGTAGCGATCCGCGACCGGCCCGCACCGCCGCCCGCTGCTCCCGCTATCGACGGGCCACCAGCAGAGCCTGCGTCGCTCGGCCGACCTGGGCCTGTTCGTCGAACAACTGGCTCTCGGCGATCCCCACGCCCTCGGGGGAAATCCTGGTCTGGGCCTGGAGGCAGATCCACTCCCCGGCCGGCTGGCGCTCCACATAGACCGTCAGGTCGGGATTGATGAACACATGATCGTCCCAGGCCACCACGGCGCTGATCCCGTTCCCGAAGTCGGCGGCGGCGGCAAGACTCTGAAGTGACGTGGCTCGCTCGCCCGCGACCAGCGGCACGCGCAACCTAAACCAACCCGTGGAGGGGCCGAGTGCGGAAAACCCGTCCCCGACGAACCGGATCTCCATCGCATCCGTGCCGAACATCGGACGGTGGGCGGGGGAGAAGTCGCTGGGCACCGTGTTCGTGAGGTCCCCGGGAGGCGGCATCGGCCTCGAGGCATGATCGGCCTCCGCTCGCTGGATCTCGAGTGCCCGCGCGCGGGCCACCTCGGTTCCGTCAGGCGAGACGATCGAGGCCTCCAGCAGCTGGACCCGGCGGCCGGGCCGCAGCACCGAGGCCCGTACCTCGACCTCACCGAGCGGCACCGACCTGAGGAACTCGTATGTAACACGCGCCAGCACCAGCCCTTCGGTTCTCGGCAGCCGCTCGAAGGCCCGCATCAACAGGGCGGCGGGTGCGCCACCGTGCTGGGCCGCGCGGTCCCAGGGGCCGCGGGCGAGCTCCGTGGCGATGAACTTTGTCTCGCCCACCGGCTCGAACACGGCCTCCCCAGACATGGCGCCACAAACTACTCGGTCACTACACTCGGTCTCGATGAGTGACGGGCTCGGACAGCCTCGCGACGAGGCCACGTTCACGGTCAAAGCCGGGTTGGCGGAGATGCTGAAGGGCGGCGTGATCATGGACGTCGTCACCCCCGAGCAGGCGAAGGTGGCCGAGGACGCCGGCGCCGCGGCCGTCATGGCCCTGGAGCGCGTCCCCGCCGACATCCGGCGCGACGGGGGCGTTGCCCGAATGTCCGATCCGGCGATGATCCGCGGCATCCAGGAGGCGGTCACGATCCCGGTCATGGCCAAGGCGCGGATCGGCCATTTCGCGGAAGCCCAGGTGCTGGAAGCGCTCGAGGTCGATTACATAGACGAGTCCGAAGTCCTCACCCCCGCGGACGAGGCCAACCACATCGACAAGTGGCAGTTCAAGGTCCCGTTCGTCTGCGGCGCCACCAACCTCGGCGAGGCGCTCCGGCGGATCGGCGAGGGGGCGGCCATGATCCGCTCCAAGGGAGAAGCCGGCACCGGCGACATCGTCGAAGCGGTCCGCCACCTGCGTCTCATCCGAAATGAAATACGGCGGCTGGGCGGTCTCGACGATGGGGAACTGGCGACTGCGGCCAAGGAGCTCGCGGCCCCCTTAGCTCTGGTGCGACAGGTGGCGCAGGATCACCGGCTGCCGGTCGTGCTGTTCTGCGCCGGCGGCATCGCCACACCCGCGGACGCGGCGCTCGTGATGCAGCTCGGGGCGGAGGGTGTGTTCGTCGGCTCTGGGATCTTCAAGTCCGAAGATCCCGAGCGGCGGGCCCGGGCGATCGTGGAGGCGACGACACACTGGGGCGATCCCGCTCGGGTTGCGGCGGCCTCCACGGGGCTGGGTCAGCCGATGGCCAGCCTCGAGACGGCGAAGCTCGAGGGCGAGCAGCTCCTCGCTCCGCGCGGCTGGTAGCCCGCCCGTCTAGGCGTGACCAGGACCGTCGGCATCCTAGCCCTCCAGGGCGGGTTTGAGGCGCACGCCAAGATCCTGTGTGCCCTCGGCGCCGAGCCGCGGCAGGTGCGCGTGCCCGCTGACCTAGAGGGGCTCGATGCGCTCATCATCCCCGGCGGCGAGTCCACCGTGATGACGCTGGGCATCGACCGAGAGAGACTGGGGGAACCGTTGCGGGAGCTGGCACGATCGGGCGTCCCGGTGCTCGGCACCTGCGCCGGGATGATCATGCTCGACCGGGACCATCTTGGCGTGCTCGACATCCGAACCTCGCGTAATGCTTTCGGTCGCCAGTTGCGCTCGTTCGAGACGGATGTCGAGCTGACCGGCCTTCAGGGCGGACCCCTGCACGCGGTGTTCATCCGAGCCCCATGGGTAACCGAGCATGGCGAGGACGTTGAGGTGCTCGCCCGGGTGGATGGTCATCCTGTGGCCGTGAGACAGGGGGCGCTCTTGGCGGTCGCGTTCCATCCGGAGCTGGCCGGGGAGACCCGGCTGCACCAGTTGCTGCTCGGAATGAACGGCGACGGCCGTGGGAGTCGTGGGGGCGGGCGCGGGATCGGCGGGGACGGCCGACGGATCGGCGCCTAGCGAAGCGCCGACTCTCGGGTCTCCGAGCCGGCCGCGGTATGCGCGCGGAACTCCTCCTCGAACGCCGCCCAGTCAAACTCGGGCAGCCCGTCCGGCGAGGGCGGGGGCTCCTCGTCGGAAGGCTCGCCGCCCCCCCGCGGCGGGTCGTCGCCGCTGTCCGTACCGCGCGACAGCCACAGCGCCAGGGCACATACGCCGATGCCGGCGGCATACAGGAGCGCGGCGACCGTGGTGTGGTGGCTGATGGTGGCCACACCGCCCACCACATACAGCGCCAGCGCCGAGAGAACCAGCCGGCGCAGATCCGAATTGGGTACGGCGCGCCGGGGCGCGGTACCGCACGCGCCCGCGAAGATAGTCCCGCAGAGGGCGA
>DAIPIC010000007.1:22412-42323 GCA_036771025.1 Solirubrobacteraceae bacterium | reverse complement strand
AGGAGGAGTTCCGGCATCCCGCAAGGCATCTGGCATGCGGCCGAGCCGATCGAGCATCGGGACGAGCGGGTCGAGCCACGGCTCTCAGGCCGCTACGATGCAATCCCGAAGCGGCGTGCCGGGCAATCCGGCTCCGCGCCGCGCCAAACGGGCGATTAGCTCAGTCGGTTAGAGCGCTTCTCTGATAAGGAAGAGGTCCCTGGTTCGAGTCCAGGATCGCCCACTGGGGGGCTTACCGTACGTGGCTCAGCGTGCGCCCCAGATCATCGCCACGTTCGGGTCGGCGGGATCTACCTTGACCGTCACGTCCTGGCCCTCTTCGCCCCAGTTGGAAGTGGGATGGACGCCCTGATTGATCTCCAGCTGATACGCGTCCGGGGTTCCCGGCTTGATCGTCACCTTGAACAGGTAATAGACCGAACCGGCCGCATTCGTCTCGCCAGTCGGAGTCCTCGAATCAATGCGCGCCGGCGTATCCAGCCCCTCGCTTGTCAACTTCTGGGCTTTGTTGGCCTCTGCGATCTGCTCGCCGGACGCGCCAACTCCCACATGGCTGGTCGCTGCTTGTACTGAGTCGGCTGCCTGCTTGAACCGGTCCATCAAGCCCATTGCTCTTGCCCTTTCATTCGCGGCTTGCCGTGATAACGCGACTCTATATCGGTTTCGGCTGTGCCGGCGTCGTGCAGCCGTGACGACCGAGCACCTGAGGAGGGCGTCGGCCTCTGTTGCTGAGTGCCCCTGGCGCGCGCCTTACGACAGCTCGCGTGATCCCCGCGCGCTAACCAGCAAAGGCGTAAAAGCTCGGTTTCGGGACGCCGCTGGTCGTCAGCAAACCGCCGTACGTGCGAGGCGGCGAGTCGTAGACATTGATCCAGCCCAGGGCGTAGATCCGATGCCAGCCGCGCGCCAGTCGGAGCGCGTCTCGGATCCACTTGGCGGCGACCGGGGGGTCGACGTAGAAGTTGAACTCTTGGTCAAAGGCGGTCGGGATGGAAAATTCCGAGAGAAAGATCGGCAGTGGCCGGTGCAGGTATCTATCGATCCACCGTGCCAACCGAGGCAGGTCTGAGAACTGCACCAGCCCCCTGGGGCTTGGAGGATCGGAGAAGTTTGGATCCTGAAAGCTGAACGGGTTGTGTGCGTACATGTCCATTCGCGGTACGCGGCCATCGGGCAGGCGCAGGTTTTGGATCCATTGGAGCGTGAAGATGGAGCCGCCGGTGTCGGAACAGCCGCCGATGATCAGGTTGCGCTTGCTTACTCGCTTGAGAGCGCCGTAGGCCCCGTCGAGCAGCAGAGCGTAGTTGTGAGGAGCGCGCTGCTGAGCGGGCGTCAGGGGGCGGTTTGGCTTAGCCGGGGTCAGTGGCTTGAAGTTCCCGCGCTCGACCGGCTCGCCCCAGATCATCCACAGGTGGACGTTGGGAAACCGACGAGCGGCGGCTGCGGCGAACGCGGCGTAGTCACCGGGATTCTTCGGGACCCAGCTCGCGGGTCGCCCACCGTTGGCCCAGCTAGGGGTACCGCTGATTTGGAGCAGAACCCGCATATGAAGGGCTCTTGCTTGAGCGATGGCCTGACTGATTGCGCTGGGCCAGTTATAGGCGGGATCACTCGGATTGCTCGGGTGGCGGGGTCGCCGCGTTGCCACCGTCGACCAGCGGAGCTGAGCTTCGTAGATCGACACCCCGAGCTGTTGATACATCGGGAACTGGTTGACCCCATTTTGGTAGACCGGACCCCAAATGGCCTTGCTGAACGCACCCGCTGGGCGCGGCAATACAGCTCCAAGCAGGCTGGCGATTAGAAGCGCTCCGGCAACCGCCCTACGGCCACGAACCGCCCAAGCCGGATGCCGTCTCAGCAAGTCACCCACCTTCAGCGGCCGGTCGGCCTCCTGATGTACGGCGAAGCCGCGCTCGCGACCAAACCCCCATGAACGTAGTGCATGCTGCCCATCCCCCGATCGCAGCAGCAGCCCCGAGGGGACCGATCGCGGGAACGGCGTACCGCCAGTCGGTCTTCACCGCGAAGGCGGGAAACACCAGGAGTCCGGCCGCGACGGCCATGAGAAGAGCTGCCCCATACCGAGGACGACCCCGAGCCACGAACAGCCCGGTCACGCCGAGCACGAAGAACACTAGGAGCATCACGCCAGTCACCCGGAAAACCCGTTGGTAATCGTGGAGGGGGCGCGCGGAAGCGATGCTAGGCGTCGCGACTTGGCCGTAGTAACCCTTGATCTGCCGCTGAACCGCGGCGTCCACCGTGCGGCCGTGCCACGGGAAGTCGAGCCCGTCGACAGAGGTGGTGTTGGAGTCCGCGATCCAGTTCGGTCTGCCACCGGGTACAACGTAGCGGCGGGCATCGGCCCAGACGGTGTCCAGATAGTCGAGGGGCTGATGCAGGATGGCGGCGGTGGCAAAGCTTTTTAGAAGCTCATCGTGCTGTGGGGTCCCGCCGAAGTGCGCAACCCCGGGGCCTCCGACCCACATGTAATAGAGCGGACCCTGCCGACTGGCAGGTGGAGTGCTCTCACACAACGCTCTTGTGCCACGCGGCGGCGTGAACCGGTGACAATCGGCGAACTCGGCCGTGCGGGCATACAGGGACCATCCAGACCCCGGGGGGAGGATCGACCAATGTCCCGTGCCGGCATGACGGACGATCCCGTAAGCGCCGATCACGACCACCGCGCTGACGGTGGCGATCGCACCCGCTCGAGCCCATGCCGTGCGCGACCGCAACCGAATGATCACAAGCCATCCGATCACGATCACCGGCACTACTACCCCTACCGACCGCACCGCCAGTGTGGAGGCCGCCAGTGCTCCTGCGAGCACCGTCCAAACAACGCCCCCTTGCAGCGATCGAACCGCCGAATACAGCGTGGCCGCCACGAGGAACGTGAACAATGCGTCGGACAACAGCGTGTGCTCGAGGAACAGCTGATCGCCGTCGAACCAGACGACCGCCGCGGGGATCAACCCCAGCCAGGCAGGAACACCCAGACGCTGGACGGACAGGAAGAGAAGGGTTCCGGTTGCCAGGCCAAGCACGTGCTGGACCCCGATCGTGAATCCAAGGGAATGGCTGATGAGGTGCGTCGCTCGCAGGAACACCGGATACCCGGAGGGCTCCGCGAGGGTGTAGGACAGGCCGTAGTGCGCTGCACCGACATACGCCGCTGCATCGTGCGCTGTCGGGCTGAAAACTGCGGACCCGTACGCGATCATCGCCCACACGCGGACGCCGATCGCGACGGCTAAAAGCCCGAAGAAGATCGCGCTCGTCGGGGTCCGGGCCTCGCTCCGACGGACGAGGTCCAAGAGCCTGTCCCTCGCCCGGGTGCCAGCGCTCGCCACCTTCTCGGTCCCCGCTGCAGCTTGGTCGGACTGCACCGCGCCCACCGGCGGATGATGACGCGCTCCGCCGTCAGCCGCAAGCGCGCTCAACTCGGGGCGGCGGGAGTCGATAATCTGCGGCCGGCCGAAGCCGGCAAGCGACGCGGAAGCGACTTGCGCTAGTGCACGTACGTAGGGGGCAGGTGAACGTTGAGGACGGGGTCTCGCTGCAGATCAGCGTCGCGCCGCGGGATCTACCGCACGCCCGCCAAATCCTGCCGCATCAGCTTCGGCAATGGGGCGGGCAAGTCGACGAGGTGGTGTTCACGCTCGACCTCGGCGTTGGCAGGAGGCGCCGCTGGTCTGAAGGGGACGCGGCGAAGACACACGCCCTGCTTGCGGCCCTTTGTGACCGCAGCGAACACTCACGGGTGGAGTTGGTCGATTACGGTCACGCCGCGCTCGCCGACGTAGGAAGGTCCTTCTTCGCCGGCAAGACAGTGCCGCTCACGGACTGTTATGGGAAGGCGGTCTACCCGTACTTCTTTGGCTTGTTGTGTGCCCGCCGTAGGTACGTGCTGCACATGGATTCGGACATGATGTTCGGGGGCGGCAGCCAGGTGTGGACCGAGCAGGCCAGAAGCCTCTTGTCGCAAGCGCCGGAGATATTCACCTGCTCGCCGCTTCCAGGACCGCCGGCCGAGGCGGCCATCCCCCGGCATGTTCACCGCCGCCACGCCCGTTCGTGGTCTCCACGTGTCCTACGTCTAAATGCGGTTCCGTTTTTGGCAGCGGAGATCGAGGGCCCTGCGTTGCGATTCTCGCGCTTCAGCAGCCGGGTCTTCTTCGTTGATCGCTCGGCTTTGACGAATCCTGCCCGGGCCATTCGAGCCCGACATGCGAGCGTCCGCAACCTACTCGGCACGGCTGCAAAACGGACGGTCGGCCGCGGCGACCTCCGCTGGGCAGACGGCGAGACCATGCTGGCGCGCACAATGAAGGCCTGCAGGATGCTCCGCGTGGACTTCCTGGGCCGGCCCCCCGGGATGTGGTCGCTACATCCGCCGGTCCACTCCGAGGCCTTCCACCGCTTGCTCCCTGACCTGATCGGGCGCATCGAGACAGGTGATATTCCGATCGGCCAGCGGGGCGATTACGACCTAAACGACTCCATGGTTGGCTAGCCGTGTCGGGCATGGCCTCAGCTGAGCGAATCGACATCAGCGTCCTGGTGCCGATCCTGAACGAGAGCGCCAACATCATCAGGGCCATTCAGGGAATGAAGGCCCAGTCGTTCGGCGGGACGGTCGAGTTTCTCCTCCTCGACGCGGGCTCCACGGACACAACGGTCGACCGGGTGAACGAGACGATCAGTGGCGACGAGCGGTTTCGCCTCATCCGACGTCCGGGACTCAACATTCCGCAGCTCCTGAACCTTGGTCTGCGCTTGGCATCTGGTGAGCTCATCGCGCGAATGGACGCTCATGCGGTGTTTCCCCCGGCGTACCTCGCAAGCGGCGCAGAGCGGCTCGTGCGCCGTGACGTCGACTCTGTCAGCGGGCCCCAGGTCGCCTGGGGTAAGCGCAGGTGGGAGCGGCGGATTGCCCTGGCACTGCGCTCGCGCCTGGGCCGCGGAGGCGCCGATTTTCGACATGTCAGCCCGCGAGAGATCGAGGTCGCCAGCGGCTACTGCGGCATATGGCGGCGCTCTCGGTTGACCGAGCTTGGCGGATGGAATGAGGCCGCGTCCGTCGGAGAAGATGTGGAGCTTGCGGCTCGCATCACGCAATCCGGGGGGCGGATTGTCTGTCTTCCTCAGATGGCGGCTCAGTACGTGCCGCGTGGAAGTCTGCGTCGACTGGCCCGGCAGTACTCTCGCTACGGCTATTACCGCGCGTGGCTCGTCCGCCGCCATCCGTCCGCGCTTCGGCGCTCCCAGCTCCTTCCCGCGGCACTCACCCTGACTGCCTTCTGTTCTTTTGCGACCCGTGGCCGTCTGGCCAAAATCGCCCGGCAGGGGATGACGCTCTACGGCGGCGTGCTAATCGCAGAAAGCAGCCGAGTCGCTAAGGAGCAGCCAGCCGGAGATGTCGTCTCGCTGCCCGCCGTGTTTGCGACCATGCATCTTGCCTGGGGCATCGGCTTCCTGACTGGCTGCGTCGTCCATGGCCCGCCATGGTCGGCCTTCGAGCTGCAGCTTCATCCGCGACCCGCGAGGACGGCCTTGAGGGTGAGCCACAAGATGAGGGCGTCTAGACGGGGCCCCCGGTGCTTGACGTAATACAGGTCGTGCCGGAGCTTCGACAGGGCACCTGCAACAGAACCCTCATAGCCGAGGTTCACCTGTGCCCATCCGGTCATTCCGGGCCGGATGCAATGTCTCGCGTCGTAAGAGGGAACCTCCCCAGCTAGCCGCTCGACGATCGCCACCTGCTCTGGTCGAGGACCGACGAGAGCCAGGTCGCCGCGGACGACATTCCAGAGCTGGGGCAACTCATCGAGCCTATATCGACGAAGGTGCTTTCCCACCTTTGTCACTCGATGCGCTTCCGATGATGCCCAGGTGGCTGGCTGCTCTGCACCTTGCGTCATCGTGCGAAGCTTGATCAAGGTAAACGGGGTGCCGTCCTTGCCGACGCGCAGTTGACGGTAGAGGACAGGACTGCCGCAGGTGAGCCTTACTAGAGCGGCGGTGACCAACAGGACTGGCGAGAGAACGATCAGCAGCAGCAGGGCCAACAGGGGCTCGAGCGCTCCACGAAGCGCCACGTAAGCTCGCCGGGACGCGCCGAGATCGAGCTCGCAACACAACGAGCCCGGGTTGAGCCGATGCAGAGGGATCTTCTTGAATTCGTGCTCGTAGTAAGCCACGAGGCCGCGCATAGCGAGCCTGGTTGAACGGAGCCGCGCGAGGGGCTCCGCGAGCGCTGCGGCGTGGGTCGCTTCGTCCAGCACCAGCACGGTCGCCCGCGAGTCGACCACGTCTGCGAGCAGGGAAGGATCGGCCGCGGGTCGATCACCAGAAGTCAGCAGTCGGGCCCCGACGAGTTGTCGATCGTTCCGGTCCCTGACTTCATTTGCCAGATCTCGAAATCGTTCCTCTGAACCCACGAAGTAGATTCGACGCAGCTCGTGCCAGACGCGGATCTCGATGGCTCTCAGTGCACGAGCGCTTCCTAACGTGACGCTGGTCGCCGCGGCCGTCAGGATCCAGGTGGAAATTGACCAATCGATTCCCAGGATCCGGCCAGCCGCCATCAGCAGGGTGGTAGCGAGTAACGATGTCGCGATCGCGACCGCGACGTGAGCAATCGCGCTCGCCCGATGAGCGGCGGACTCGAGCGCCTCGAACAACGCTCTGGCGCTGACGGTGGTCGGCAGCACCCCAACCAGCAGCAACCACGGAGCTCCATCCAAGTGCGACGCCGCGGGGATGCAAAAGCCCGCGGCCAGCAGCAGCGTCATCGACCACGCGGCGAGCCGAGTGACGGGCCAGCTAGAGCTCTCATCCCATACCCGCCCCTGGTTCTCGGTGGGCGCCTGCTCAAGGCTCTGCCCAGTGGCGTGTTCGACCTCGGCCAGCGTGGGCGTTGGCGTCATCGCTCCGCCGTCGCCCCCAGGATCCGGACAGGCGGAGAGCCGAATCGATCCGATCCGATGCCCGTCCTGGTCATGCCGGCTCTGTTCACGGTCCCGTCGTTAGGGCGTGCGCCTGCGCCCAACGGCTGCGGTGCGCCCTGGCATTAATAGCCGCTCGCGGCGCCCGCTGCACGACTTATTCGGCCGGGGACCAGGCGCGCTACCACCGTGGCCGCAATTGGTACGGTTGCGGGCGGTGATCAGGCGTCAGCCGAGGGGGATGGTCGAGGGGCGCATCGTGGTCGTCCAGAGTGCGGCGGCAGCCCACCATCCTCACCACTACCATCGGCTGGCGACAGCACTCCGGGATGCCGGCTATGACGTCCTGATGCTGGCTCAACCCGACGGCCGAGAGCACGACAGCGACACGGTGCCGGTGCGGTACCTGCCGGTGCGGCGCAACCGTCTGATGCGCATCCTCACCGGTCCTCTGACCATCGCACGAGCGCTAGGACAGCGGCCCGCGGCGCTCTATGTGGTCTGTCTCGATCTGCTGCCGTGGGCGGCTGCTGTCCGGTTGTTCCGCGGGTGCAAGGTCGTATACGACTCAGACGAGGAGTACGACCGCGTTGTTCTGATGAGGGCATGGCTGCCGGCCTCGCTTCGGCGCCCCATCGGCGCGGTCATCAGGCATCTCGAGCCCTCGCTCGCGAGTCACCTTGACGCGGTCACCGCCACGTTGCCTCGCGCGCACGCAAAGTTCCAGCGAGGAGGGGCAAGATCATTGCTGGTGAGGAGCCTGCCGCCTGCCGCGGTGGCTCCGGCCGGCGCCTCTTCGGGGGCGGACTTCGATGTTCTGGTGGCGGGCACGCTTGAACGCGACCAGGTCATGCTCTTGGCGGAAACAGCCGTCCATCTGGAGCATCAAACTCCTGGCCGACGCTGGCTGCTCGCAGCTCGCAACTTCACGGCAGCTGATCGCGCATTCCTCGAGGCTGCGTTGATGGACAACGGGGTCAGAGACCTCTTCGAGGTCCGGATCAACGTCCCATTCCCGGAGATACCGGCCCTGATGCATCGCTCGCGGACCGCCCTCATCCTCTATGGCTCCGGTGCCGCCTATGCCTCCCGTGTTCCCATGCGGATCTTTGAGTGCATGGCGGCTGGATTGCCGTTCGTCGCCCCCGAACTGTCGGGCGCCGCGTCACCTTCTTACGACGGCGCCGGTCTGCTGGCACGCGCGGGCGATCCAGTCGCATACGCCGCCGCCCTCGGCGATCTCCTCGCTGACGCTTCGCTTCGCGCCAGGTTGAGCGAGCGCGGGCGTCGGCTGGCCGAGGAGCAATTCAGCTGGGAGCGAGAGGCCCCAAAGCTCGTCCGCTTGTTCGAGGAGCTGATCGGGCCTCCGCCGGTAGGTGTGACGGGCATCGCGCACGGTCTAGACCGAGCGTTTGGCCGCGATGGTATGGGACGCTCCATTGTTCGAACGCCGAACTGAAGCGACGCGCCCTCGCAAGCACCGAGACGTCCTGTTCTACATTCCTTGGGCCTCTCCGTTGCTGGCCGAGGGCGGGCCCTCCGCGGCTGGCGGCGCGGAGACCCAGGTTCTCCTGCTCGCGCGCGAATTGGCGCGACGCGGGTACGCGGTGGGCATCGTGGCAAACGCCGACCGCCCTTTACGGGCGCAGGTGGACGGCGTGGACGTGATCGAGCAACCGTTACCGAGGACTCGGCTTCCGCTGATCCGCACCCTGATCTTCTACGTCCAGATGCTGTCTTTGCTCCGCGCCAATCCCGCCCGCGTGCTCGTACAGCGGGCGGCCTGCATCCACACGTTTCTCGTAGCGGTGGCAGCCAGGCTCTTGCAGCGCAAGTTCGTTTATGCCAGCGCGGGTGTCCACGACTTCGCTCCCGAGAGGTGGGAGCCGCCGCGTCGTCTGATCCGGTGGGCATTTGAGACTGGGTTCAGGCTGGCCGATCAGGTCGTGGTACAGACCGGAGAGCAGGTCCAGCTGTGCCGCGCGTACTTCGGCCGTGAGCCTGAGTTGATCAAGAGCATCGCCGAACCCGCGCGAGCGCAAGCCTCGCCCCCGGAGGCTTTCCTCTGGATGGGTGCCTTGACGCGATACAAGCAGCCGCTGGCACTCGTCGAGCTGGCGCAAGCGCTTCCCGAGGTGCGCTTTTGGATGATCACCTATCCGCGGACCGTTCCCGAACAGCATGAGCTGTTTGACATGCTCAGCCGCGCTGCGGAGAACCTGAGCAATCTTGATCTGCTCCCGCCGAGGTCCCGAGCCGAGCTGGGGCCGCTGATTGAGCGGGCCGTCGCGGTTGTGAACACCTCGGCGACGGAGGGAATGCCGAATGTGTTTCTCGAGGGCTGGAGCCGTGGCGTGCCGGCTCTCGCCCTCCATCATGATCCGGATGGGGTACTCGAGCGCGAGCGGCTGGGGGGCTTCGCCCGAGGGTCGTTCGATCGCATGATCTGCCTGGCGCGAACGCAGTGGGAGAGGCGCGAGGACCGACTGGAGCAGCGATCTCGCTGCCGGGCGTACGTGGCGAGCGAGCATTCGCTCCAGCACGTTGCCGACCGCTGGGTCGAGGTCCTCGGGCTGTAGCCGTGGCGAGGCTTTAGTCATGTGCGGGATCGCCGGCGTGATCGATCCGGCAGCTTCAATCGACCCGGCACTGATTCACCGCATGTGCGCGGCGATGGAGCATCGAGGACCAGACGCCCGTGGGGTGCATCTGGATGAGGGTGCGGCGCTGGGAGCGCAGCGGCTGGCGATCGTGGATCGAGCCGGCGGCGGCCAGCCGATCTACAACGAGACACGGGACGTGGCCGTCGTCTTCAACGGCGAGATCTACAACCACGAGGACCTGCGGCACGACCTGATCCGGAGGGGTCACCGTTTCAGATCAGCCGCGGACACAGAGGTCCTGGTCCATCTCTATGAGGATCACGGCCCGAGCCTGGTAGAGCAGCTGCGAGGCATGTTCGCATTCGCAATCTGGGACAAGGCCCGTCGGCGGCTCGTCTGCGGGCGCGACCGAGTGGGGGAAAAGCCGTTGTTCTGGGCTCGCAGCGGCACCCGGTTCGTGTTCGCGTCGGAGCTTTACGCGCTCCTTCAAAGCGAGGAGATTGAGCGTCGCCTCGAACCGCAAGCGATCCAGGCATATCTAGCGCTTGGGTATGTGCCCGACCCGCTTTGCGCCGTGGCGCGCGTCCACAAGCTGCCGCCGTCTTGCACATTGGTGCTCGACCATGGCGCAAGAGAGCAAGTAGAGCGCTATTGGCAGCTGGGCTACATCCCCAAGCACAGCCCATCCTCGGCGGAAGACGATCCGGCCCGGCTGCGGTCGCTGCTCGACGAGGCGACGCGCCTCAGGCTGCAGGGTGAGGTACCGCTCGGCGTGATGCTCTCGGGCGGCATCGATTCAAGTGCCGTTGTGGCGCTTGCGGCGCAACGCGCGACAGCGCCCCTAAAGACGTTCTCCGTCGGTTTCGACGATCACGAGCATGACGAGACGGCGTTCGCTCGCAGGACCTCGAAGCACTTCGCCACGGACCATCACGAGCTCCGTCTGAACGCGGATGTCGTCTCGTTGATGCCGAAAATAGCCCGCCATTACGGCGAACCGTTTGCGGACTCCTCGGCTGTTCCAACATTCCAGATCTCGGAGGCTGTCTCCCGAGAGGTGACAGTCGTGCTGACCGGCGACGGAGGCGACGAGAGCTTCGCTGGCTATGGGCGATATGTATTTCCGAAACGGCTCGCCCAGGCCGAGCGGGTCCCGCGTCTCGTCGGGGCGCTTTCAGGACAGCCGTTGCGGATGCTCGGAAACGGGCGGTCCACGCGGAGCCTCGGGAGGCGACTCAGGCACTTCGCGCAGCTGGCGTCCCTGGACCTCGCCGGTCTCTACGCCCAATCGATGGTGATCTTCGACGCCGAGGCCCGACGCGAGCTCGTCGGGGACGGCCTCCTCAACGCGCACCGCGGCCAAGCGCCCGAACAGATGCTGACCCAGGCCTGGGGCTCCGTGCGGGCCGACCACCGCACGGACCACATGATGGGGGTGGACATCGCGACCTACCTTCCGGGAGACCTTCTGGTGAAGATGGACATCGCGACGATGGCGCACTCGATCGAGGCTCGCTCGCCGTTTCTCGACCACAAGCTGATGGAGTTCGCAGCGGGACTACCGGTCGAGCAGAAGCTCGACGGCCTGAACCAGAAGCGAATTCTGAAAACCGCGTTTCGCGGGTTTCTTCCCGACGAGATCGTGGACCGCGGCAAGATGGGTTTCGGGATTCCGGCCGCGGGATGGCTGCGGAACGAGCTCGCCGACCTCCCGATCGAGTTGCTGCTCGACCCCGGCTCCTCGACGCGGGCCTACGTGAACAGCGGCGCGGTAGAGCGACTGATCCGGGAGCACCGAGAAGAAGTCGTCGATCATTCCGGGCGGATCTGGTCGCTCATGATGCTCGAGATGTGGCACCGCGAGGTTCTCGAAAGCCGCTGGCGATCCGACGAGCGCGGGAACGGGCAAACGGCGCGAGCCAGCGGACCGTCGTAGGCGGGGACAGATAGAAGGCACGTAGGAGCCTGGCCACACACCGAAGCCTCCGTCTCTTCTTCCCGTCCGCATACGCCAGCTCCACGGCGTGTCTGGCGAAGGCACGACGTTTGAGCCCTTTTAGCTCGGGGGGAAGCAGTTCGGAACTAAATGCCTTGTCCAAGAAGATCTTCGACTCCCGTGCGTACGACGGCGGGTCGCTTGTGATTTGCCCCGGATGGCGCCGGTATCGACACAGCGGCTCCTGTACCGCAGCGATCGGGAAACGGGCCGCGAGCCGCCAGGCGAGGTCACTGTCCGCCGGGCCGCGAAGCCGCTCATCGAAGCCACCACTGGCGAAAAAGACGTGCCGGGGGATGACACCGGTCTGCGCCAGGCTCACCCCCGGCGGCTCGTGCAGCAAGGTGTTACGGAGAACGGACGCGGGGTCAGGCGCCGGCCGGAAGCTCAGGTGCCGTCCCTCTCGATCCACGACGCGCAGGCCGCAATACACGAGCCCGAGCTCGGCTCGTGCTTTGTAGAGGGCCATCTGGCGTTCGATCTTGGTTGGCTCCCAGACGTCGTCAGCGTCCAGGAAGGCGATCAGCTCCCCGTTGGCGGCCCGGGCGCCTAGGTTGCGCGCCGCCGCGGGCCCACGATTTGGCACGCGAAAGCATCTGACCCTGCCGCTGAAGGCAGCCAAGACGATCCCGGTTCGATCGGTCGAGCCATCGTCTACGACTATGCACTCTAGGCGGGCCCAGGTCTGCTCCAGGACACTCTCGACGGCCTCGGCGATGAACTCCTCGCAGTTGTACGCGGGGATCACGGCACTCACGAGAGGACCGTCTCCCATCACAGTCCGGTCCCGCCCAACTGAGCTGTCCCGCGTGCTGATATGAGCCTCCACACCGCCGGGATCGCGTCACCTGCCAGTAGCCAGACCAGCGCCAAATAGACGGCGCCACCCGCGGCGCAGCAGATCACGATCGAGGACCAGGGCGAGCTGATCGCCTGCTCCAACGGAGCCATCACCAACGCCATTCCTCCTGAGGCTATGACGGCCGGTCTGGCAGCGCGAACAAGCTCGCGAGCGCGTATCCCCAGTACACGCATCGATACGGCGATGCTGATCGCCACGAACAACTCTCTGACGGCTGCCTGGCACCACGCAACCGCGGTGATCCCAAACGGAACAAAGACCGCCACTGCGACTACCAGGAGGATGCCCTGGGGGATTGCGAGCTTCAGCATCACGCCGACACGCTTCGTCGCCCGGAACGCACTACCCGCGGCCACCCCTACCGGCACGCCGACGAATGCGACGCTGATGATGCGGACGATCGACGCGGCCTGACCCCACCGTCGCCCGAACAGCGCCAGCACCACTGGGTCCGCCAAGATCACCAACGCCACCGCAACCGGCACGCTGAGTAGCAGCGAATATTGTGAGGCTGAGATCACTGCTCGCCGCAGCGCAGCCGTGTCCAGCCTGGAGAAGGCCGGGAACATGACCAGGCTAGCGGCGACGGTCACATCGATGATCAGCAGCTCAGGCAGGCGGTAACCGAGGCTGTACCTGCCCAGCGCAGACGGGCCCAGAACCCGCCCAACGAACAGGTTGTCGGCGTAGCTCATCGCCGTGCTGATAATCCCGATGACCGTAAGTGCTCCACCGAAACGCATCAGCCGACGCAGATCGTGGACCCGAAAGCGCATCGACGGCCGCCACGGGACGGTGATCCACAGTCCTGCCGTCCAGGCCGCGGTTCCCGCCAGGTAGCCGGCCACAAGGCTCCAGGCGCCGAACCCAGTCAGGGCGAGCCCCAGGCCGACCCCACCGCGGACGATGACCTCGCCTAGCTCAGCCAGCGTGCGCGAGCGAAAGCGCAAATCTCGTTGTGCGATCGCGTAGTGGGTCAGCCCGATGGATCGCAGGGGCAGGTTCACGCCGAGAACGGCAAGCAGCGCCAGCAAGCCAGGCTGGCGAAAGAAGTCGGCCGCCAGGGGGCTGACTCCCGCAAGGATTCCCGCCAGCGCCACGCCAGCGAGGATCGAGAACACGAAAACGCTGGAAGCTTGATCGTGCAGCTTCTCGTGAGGGGTGACTACGAGTGCCTGGTTGAGCCCGAGGTCCCTTATCGCGTCGAGCAGTGTGGTGAAGACCAGCGCGATCGCGACGAGGCCGAAGTCGCGCGGCGAGAGTAAGTGCGCGAGCACGGCCGTGGACACCAGCGTGGCCAGCCGAACTCCCACAAGCGACGCGTACGACCACGCCACACCGCGGACGACGCGAGCCGCAAACGTCGCTGGTTCAGCGGGTGACATGCTCCTCCGCGCAAGCCTAATGCGTGTGGGTGCTAGCGCGTCCCGATCTGGCCAGAGTGCTGTGGTAGCCTCATCGCGCGTGACGAGCCACGCCACGTGGCTAAAGAGTTCATCGGGGGCTGAATCCGGACTCCTTCGTCCTCGATCGGCTGGAGCCGCTCACGTGGCGGTCCATGCCCCGGGACTGGCGGTATGCATCGCACCGCCGCCGGTTTCTTGGCTGGGCCAGCGCTCGGAAGCGACTCCTCCGGACAGCTAGTTAGTGTCGGCGCCAGATCTGCAACCGCGGTCCGCGCCATCGCTGGGGGAGGGAGGGTTTGCGCCATACCTGAGCGCTGTGCGACGGCACCCCTTGATCGTGGTGATGGTCGCGCTGGCGGCTGTCGCCGGCGCCGCAGCGTGGATCACGTTAGGACCTCGCAATTACCGGGCCGAGGCCCAGGTGCTTGTCACCCCGGCGTCTTTCGACGACAAGCAGTACACCGGCCTGCCGATCGTGCGAGATATATCGGCAGACCCCACACGAGCAATGGAGACCGCGGCAGCCATCTTCAGCTCGCCACAGGCGGCCGCGACCACGGCGTCGAGCTTGGGTGCTGGGTGGACGGAACGTGCGGTGCGGAAGGCTGTAAGGGTCATTCCTGTCGGGGGTGCCAACGCGCTCGCGTTTCAAGCAACCGCCGGTAACGGGTCGCTCGCCGCTCGAATCGCTAACACGTACGTGACGACAGCGCTCCAACAGCGCCGGCAGACGCTAAGCGCCGATGCGAAGTTGCTGATTGATCGACTGAAAAGCGGGCCACAGCGTCCCCCGGCCGCACAGCTCGATCCGCTCATCGCCGTATCGGCGGGATTCGACCCAAGCTTCTCCCTGCTGCACGCCGCGGCCCCGCCCGACCCCCGGGCCCTGCGGCCGATCTGGCGAACGCTGACCCTGGTCCTTTTCGCGGGGCTGGTGCTGGGGATCGGTGCAGCTTTGCTGGTCGATTTTGTTCTACGACCCGGCAGCAGCCGGGCGGACGTCGTGAAGCTCGGGGTATCGCGCCCTTCGGGCCGCGAGGACGTATCGGCAAGATGAGCACCCTCTCCGTCAGGGCGCGCCAGGGGCTGGGGCCGCTCTACGCGGGGATCGCAGGCGCCAGTGGATTTCTCTTCGGAGCGGCCTTTGCGATCCGGCCCCTGTTGGGCGCGATCGGCGTCGGGGCACTTGTGTTCCTACCGCTTCTCGCGATTAGTCTCTCGATCGGCATCGCGATCTGGGTCGTGTCTCTGTTCCTGATCGTGGGGCTCGCCATCACGGTCATGCAGCTGCTGATCGCGGCCGGTTGGATTGGAGCGGTGATCGCGAAACCATCGGTGCTCCGTCGAGTTCTCCTCGGTCAGCGTGTCCTCGTCGGCGCGCTGGCGCTGCTCATGGCCTGGTTGTGCCTGAGCTCTCTGTGGGCGACGGACCCGGAGGTGACCTGGCAGGAGCTGCGCTCGTGGCTCGTGGCCGGGGCGGCGCTGATCGTGGTCGCGACGAGTATGGGCAGCGCGCGCCACGTCAGGCTGATCATGCTCGCGCTCATAACCGGTGCCCTGCTCTCGGCGCTGCTCGGGATCCTCCATCCGCAGCCGGCACCCGTCGCCACACCAGACCTTCCCGCGCCACATCATTCAAGCCGGCTCGCTGGGTACATCGACAATCCCAACGATCTCGCCGGGCAGCTGGTGCCCGCGATTGTGTTTGCCGCCGCCTTGCTTGCGGACGCCGGCCGCAGGGCCGTGCGAGCGGCGCTGATTACGGCGCTGATCGGCCTGACCGTTGCATTGGCCGCCACGGAGTCATGGGGCGGATTCCTCGCCGCCTGTGTTGTGGTCCTTGGCGCCGCCATCCTTCGCCCGAACATGCGGCGACGGGTGCTGCTCGGGATGGCGTTGATCGCGAGCCTCGGTGGGATCTGGCTTGCCACTTCTCCCTCTGCACGAAGCCGCGTCGTCAGCCTCGCCGAGGGCGGCGCGGGGCGCTCAACGCTGTGGCTGGTGGCTTGGCGGATGAGCAAGGATCACGCGCCGGAAGGGGTCGGATTGAGCAACTATCGGATCGTGGCTCCCTACTACGTGGGTAGCCCAGGGGCGCTTCGCTACGTCGAGCAGATCGACTCCGGGCACAACGTGCACAACACGTACCTGCAGCTGTTGGCTGAGACGGGTCCAATCGGGCTCGGCCTCTTCATGGCGGTCGCCATCGCCTGCCTTGCGGCTGCCCAGCGGGCGGGTGCGGCTTTTGCCCGCGCGGGACGAGCGGATCTCAGTCGCCTCTCCCAGGCGGCTCTGCTCGCAGGGCTGGCGGTACTGACGGTCACGGGGGTCGAAGGAGACGGCTTCCAGGTCAGGTTCTGGGTTGTACTGGGGCTCGGGCCTGCGCTTTTGACAATCGCGAGCCACATGCTGGCCCGATCACCTGGTGCAGCCTTGAACCCCAACTGAATGGCGTCGGGCGTCGGCAACTTTCAGCGCACACCCGGACCTCGACGCCTGTCCGGCACGCGCGTCCTGCTCGCTTGCGCGGGCCTGGACCACACCCGCCGCGGCTTTGAGACCTTTGCCCGGGAGTGCTTTGAGGCCCTCCGCGACGAGCCGGAGCTCAGTCTCGAACTGGCGAAGGGAAGTGGAGCCCGGGCGCCGGGGGAGCGTCCGATCCGCACGCTGCGTCGCGACCACCCGCTTGCTCGAGCCGTAGCTGGTCTCCTCGACACGCCCCCGGCCCGGCTCGAGGCCCTTGCATTCGCATTCAGCCTGCTGCCGGTAATTGCCCGAAGCAAGCCCAATCTCGTGTACCTCAGTGAGTGGGATACCGCTCGTGCGCTGGCTGCAGTGCGGTCCATCAGCCGGCAGCGCTTCAAGGTCCTGCTCTGCAATGGGACGCTCGCACTACACGGATACGAGCACTTCGACCACGTCCAAGATTTGAATCCGGCAGTCCACGAGCACGTCCTCGAGCGCGGCGCCGAGCCGACCAGGCATACGATGCTTCCGCTCGGGTTTCGCATCCCGGCCGACCACAGCCCCACCTCGGCGGCCCGACGCTCCGCATTGCGCGCCGAGCTGGGGCTACCGGGCGACCGCATGATCGTGCTGTCTGTCGCGGCACTGAACCAGACTGCCAAGCGCCTCGACTACCTGATCCGGGATCTCGCAGTGTTGCCCACGCCACGACCCTTCCTAACGCTGGTCGGGGAGCCCGACAACGAAACTCCGACTGTGCGCTCACTGGCTAACCAGTGCCTTGGCTCGGACGGCTTTGACATGCGCACGGTGCCGGCGTCGCTCGTCGGCGACATGTACCGAGCAAGCGACGTATTTGTGCTTCCTTCCCTCGTCGAGGGCCAGTCGAGGTCTGTCATCGAGGCGATGAGTCACGGCCTGGCGTGCATCGCTCACGATTCACCGGTTATGCATTTTGCCCTTGGCGAGCATGGAATCTTCGCGAATCTCGCCCGGCCTGGTTCGTTGGCCGGCCTGCTGCGAGCGCTCATGGCGTCCGATCGTCAGCTAATCGTGGGGCAAGCGGCCGCTCGTCACCGTCACGTATACGAGCGCTTCAGCTGGGAACGTCTCCGGCCGCGCTATGTCGAGCTACTCAAACGCGTAGCCTCGTGCGGTGCGGACGCATTCCAGGCGGAAAGAAAGGACAGAGCCAGGCGCTGACGGTAGTGCCGATCAGCGCGCCGTTCCAGCTTGCGGCGAAGCAGCGTCATCCACCGCGGCATCCAGTCGGCCGCCACGGTCCACATGCGCGACACCCGCGGTTCACGCCATAGCGCCGACATCTCGTTCAAACACAGCGGCGGAAAGCCCTCGTGCTTCCTCACCATGAGGCGCTCGGCCACGGCAAGCCTTTCGTAGTGACGGGTGACGCCCGTCCAGTCCACGAGATCGAGGTCCTCCACAACCGCGCGAGGGTCATACAAGAGCCGCACGCCGCACTGCGCCAGGCGCCAAGCCAGCGGCAGGTCCTCGTAGGTGAAAGCAAAATCAGGGTCAAACCCGCCCGAGGCAAGAAAGAAGCCGCGCTTCATCGAGACATTGCGGCAGTGAAACCGTCTCCAGCTTGGATCACTCTTAGCCCCGCTGACGCTCGCCGGCGACCCGGATAGGGCACCCGACCACGTAAGCCATCGACGGAGCCTGTCGTTCGGCACCGAGGGATGCCACACGAGTCTCCCGAGAACCGCGACCTGCTCGGCCGGCTCGCGCAGGTGGTGTGCCACGTGCCGAGCCACGAGATCAGGCCTCGGGACGGTGCCGTCGTCAATGAAGAGAATCAGCCGATGATCGGTGGCGGCAACGCCCCGATTGCGAGCCTCACCGGGCCCGGCAAGGTCCTGCCTCAGCAGGCGCGCGCCTGAAAGCGGAGGAACTCCCGGGCTTGCCCCGTCGGCTACGACAATGGTCTCGAACCCATGTGCTGTCTGCTGCTCCAGGGCCCGCAGGGTGATTCGCAGTTTCCCCCCTTCCCCCTGCGTCGGGATGATGACCGCCAGTTCGGACGCGTCGGTAGGGCCACCACGCGGGCTAGAGCCGATGGACATCCGAGATCACTCTCACGTTGGTAGCCCGCGAAGGTTGCTGCCGGTCGCGCTGATCGCCTAGTATCGCTGAGACTGGTGCTCGGGTTCCCGAAATGAGCGCGTCGGCTGGACTCGACGGCTCGGGGCTATTGGCAGTCCTACGCTGCCCCGTGACAGGGCAGAAGCTCGTAAGTTCGCAGGACGAGTCGCTCGTCACGCGCGACGGAACCCGACGCTATCCCGTCTCCAGAGGGGTGCCAATCATCATCGCCCCGGGCCGAAGCCTCTTTGCGCCCGAGGCGCACACTTCGCCTAGTCCCGCCGACACGACTCGCCATGCAAGGCGAGGCGCTTCATTGCGTGCGGCGAGAACACGAGTCGTCCCCTCAATCTCTCGAAATGTGAAGGGCCGACAAAACTTCCGCGAACTCGCGCGGCACCTGACGTCGCAGTCAGGAACGAAGCGCGTTTTGGTGGTTGGAGGTGCTGTCAGGGGCGTCGGTATTGAGGAGCTTCTCGCTGCTCCGGGTCTCGAAATATTCGAGACAGATGTCATATTGGGCCCCTCCACGCAGGTGGTGTGTGACGCACACGATCTTCCATTCGCCGATGGCGGCTTCGATGCGGTCGTGTGCCAGGCGGTTCTAGGACACGTCGCCGATCCGAATCGGGTCGTTTCCGAGATCCACCGCGTCCTGGCTCCGAATGGGCTCGTGTACTCCGAGACGAGCTTCTTGCAGGGCGTCAACCTAGGGCCCTACGATTTCACTCGGTACACCCATGTCGGGCACCTCCGCCTGTTTCGTGAATTCGACCGCATAGCTTCGGGAGTGCAATGCGGACCGGGGATGGCCCTGGCCTGGTCTGTCGTTGGGTTCTTCACCGCGCTTGCGGGTCGCTCGTGGGTGGCTCGAGCAGCTGCGCGCACATTGGTTCCGTTCTTCGTGTTTTGGTTGACCTACCTCGATCCATACCTGGTGGATCAGCCTGGTGGCTACGACGCTGCGTCGGGGACGTTTTTTCTCGGCCGTCGACGGGACCACCCTCTGCCCGACGAGGAGATCATCCGCGGGTATCGCGGTGGCATCAAGACGGATTGGCTGCGTCCGTGACCTTGCGGTGCGGCGTGGGAGACAGTGCATCTTCTATGCCTGAGTCCGCAGTCGCGTCAGCACGGCTCGGGCAGTACGCGCCACAGCGGCCACAATTTCGGCGGCCATAAGCATGGCTGAGCGGATATCCCGCGTCAGCACCACATTGATCTGCCCCAATCGGCCGTCTGACCACTCGAGGGTACGTGCCACTTCGCGGAACCCGAGGGCAGCCAGCTTGTCGAGCACTGCGGAGGATTCGACTTGCCCCGCCCACAGAGCTCGCGGTTCAAGCTCGATGCAGATGAAAGAGACTCTGTCGGCGATCCCCTCGAAACCGTCGACCACGCGCTTGGCGGCGCCTTCGACGTCCACCCACAATGCAATCGGTGCAGCCGCATCCTGAAGAGCGGTGTCGAGCCGGCACGCCGGCACCCGGGTCGGGGGGTCGGGGCCGCCCCC
>DAIPIC010000007.1:14765-22402 GCA_036771025.1 Solirubrobacteraceae bacterium | reverse complement strand
CGGCACTCGGATCGGATGCTCGGTCACTCCCCACTCGATCTCAGCTGTGCGTCGGTTCAACGACGACGCTCCCTTCGCCCACTGCTTCCCGGGCGGGACGTCAAGCAGGTAGAACGTTGCTTCGCCGTCTTCGTCGCTCACGGCCTGGGCGCGTACCTCGATACTGGAGCTCCGCGGATCTGCGCAGATGGCCGCGTAGTTGCTGGGGTTCGCCTCGAAGGCGATCACGTGCCCCCCGCGGCGGAGCTTGCGGAAGCGGAACGCGGCGGTGCCGTCGCATGAGCCGACGTCGCACACCGTTCGGGGGCGCGCAAGGGCGACGAGCGCGTAGAAAAGCGAGTGGGCTCTTTGCACAGCTTGCGTTCGGCGAGACCAATGCGCCCTGGCGGCAGAAGGTCGCTCGCCCTTCCGACCCTGGGTCGCCGCGTAAATGAGCATAGCCTGCATTAGGACCTGCGGATAAGGAGGAGGGCCTTCGCTCGGCTTGCGCGATGGTTCATGCGCGTCCGACCGTGATCGCCGAGATTCAGGCGACGACGGGCCCAGAGAGATCATCGAGCTCGTGGACGGTTGCTCATAGCGAGAGCCCTAATTAGAGTGGCGTCCCGAGAGTGGCGCTGTACGACGCTCAGCCATCGACCTCTTCGGCCTCTCTCGGGGGCGGTTTGAAACCCCGGCAGGTTGACGCGGTGAATGCGCGAGGGCCTCGGCGAGCCAACGGTCGGCTAGCCGATTGGAGACGCCGGCTCGTGGGAGCGGTCGGAGCGTTATGCCTCGTTCTATCCACGCTCCTGCTCAGCCCGTTATCGGCTCGTTCGCTCGCGCTCGAACCGGGCGTGCACGGCGAGCCGGGCAGCCCAGCCGGGAAGGAGTACGGCTTCCCGCTAGGGGGCGCTCGGAACATCGGTGGGCACAATGGGACCTTCGGCGCGGGTATCACGCGCAACGGGACCGGGAGCGCGGACGCGACCGGGCCGAACAGCACCCTGTCCGGGTCCGGTAGGGCATCGACAGCGGTGCCTGCCCGCGCCGCCGGCGCGCCCGGGGGGCCCGCCAACGCCGCGGCAGCCGGGTCCTCATCGGCTGCTCGCTCCGCGGATCTGAAGCCAGGGACTCGTCTCCCATCCACCGCGAACACGGGACTGGTTGCAGCCTGGACGCTCGCGGCTGTGGCGGGAGTCCTCGTGGTTGGAGCTTTGGGGGCCTGGGCGGTTATCCGGCGTTCTCGACGACCGAGCGCCGGGGCGGACTAGGCCATGCGGTGAATTCCGTCGCCGGGACCACGCTCGAGGCCACCACTGATCGACGGCCCTCACCGAAGTCGCGGCCGCCGGACGCGTCGCGTCCGATGCACACGGAATGGTCCGCGCTGGTCGTCGCTGCTGCCGTTGCGGCGTCGCCAATCGCCCAGGGCTACTTCGATTTCCAGGTCTGGGGAGCCATCGAACTCGCGCTTCTGGCGCTCATTGTCGTTCTCCTGTTGGCTCATCCGGCGACGGTTGGCGGGTCTGCGGCTACGGCCGCCGTCGGCCTCGGCCTCCTGCTCGCTCTGAGCGCAGCGTCCTCGCTTTGGGCGGAGTCGAAGGAGGCGGTCTGGACGGACACCAATCGCCTCGCTCTCTACTGCGCAGTCTTCGCGCTGGTAGTGGGGGCGGTCAAGGACCGCCGGACGCCGCGGCTCATCATGCTCGCACTGGGCTCGGCAGCTTTGATCACAAGCCTCGCGCTCTGCGGGGCAATGCTGGTGGGCGCCGCGCGGGGATACTTCCCGGGACATCGACTGGATTGGCCGATCGGCTACGTCAATGCGGACGCGGGGCTGCTCGTTATGGGCATCTGGCCATGGGTGGGACTCGCGGAAACAGCCAAGCGAGGAGCCATACGCGCGCTCGCGCTCGGGGCTGCCTCGCTGATCGCCGGCTGCCTGGTGCTGACCCAGTCGCGGGCCATGGTTCCCGCGGCTCTTGCGGCCACGATACTGGTGCTCGCGTGTGCGCCGAGGAGGACCAGGCGGGCACTGAACCTGATCCTCGTCGGCGCCGCGGTCGCCGCCGGCCTCACCTGGACGCTCCGTGTCTATTCGACCGGAGGCGCGGCGTTGCGATCCTTTCCTCCAGGGCAAATGTTGCTGCGCGACGCGGCCATCGCCATCGTCGCTTCAGCCCTCGGAGCGGCGCTCGTCCAGCTGGCGCTGTCTCGCTGGATCGAGAGCTTCGGTGCGGAACGGGCGAGGCGTACAGAGCGGCGGCTGGGGATGGCCCTGGTGGCTGTGGCCGCAGCGCTGCTCGTAGCCGGCGCGGTCGTGGCGGCGCCGTCGATCAGCCGCCGGGTGCATTCGTTCACCTCCATGCGTTCCGCCGACACGGCGTCGATACGGATCCTGGACGCTGGCGGCTATCGCTACGACCTGTGGCGGGTGGCGGCGAAGGAATTCGAGCGGCATCCAATCGCCGGCCTCGGTGCGGGGAACTATGACGTCGAGTACTACCGGCTCCGGCGCAATCCGGAGTATGTGCTTCAGCCGCATAGCCTCGAGCTGCAGATGGCTGCGGAGCTCGGAATCGGCGGCATTGTCGCTCTGCTTCTGTTCTGTGGCGCCATCGGCTTGGCGGCGTTCTCCACCCGGGGTACGTTCGCGTCGAGCGATCGCCTGGTCAAGGTCGGAGCGAGCGGGATGTTCGCGGCCTGGCTGGCCGGTACCAGCGTCGACTGGCTGTATGACATCCCAGGCCTGACCGGGATGGCGATGATCGCGGCAGCGCTACTGGTCGTGCGTCCCCCAGGGGCTCCTCGCCGGATGGGCGGCGCACGCCGCGCCGTGTGGGCGCCCATAGGAGTCGGGGTCATCGTTCTCGGCGCTGCCGCCGTGGGCCGGCAGTATGCGGCAAGCCAATATGCGCAGCTCGGTACAGCAGACGTCCGGCGTGCACCGCGGGCGGCGCTCTCGCCGCTCGGCGACGCGATCGCGCTCGACCCATATTCGCTGAGCAGTCGATACGCGCTCGCGGCAGCCTACGCACGGCAAGACGACTATCCGGATGCCCGCGCGTCGCTCTTGGCCGCCGCCGCACGGGAGCCTCACAACTTCACCCCGCCCGCACTACTCGGCGATCTCGCCATGCGCCGCGGGAGTTTTTCCGCTGCGGCGTCGGAATATGCTCGTGCGCTCGCGCTGAACCCGCGCGACCCGACGATTCGCGCAGCTCTGACGCGCGCCAGAAGGGCACGGTGAATTCCCACGTGAGCGGCGTCCACGCCGTCGATGGTCTAACCGGGGCACGATGACGACGGTGCTAGTGACCGGCGGGGCGGGTTTCATCGGCTCTCATCTGGCAGCTGCCCTGCTCCAGCGCGGCCACAGCGTTCGTGTGCTCGACAACTTCGCCACCGGCAGTCGCTCCAACGTGACTGCTCTCGACGACGAGGTGGAGCTGATTGAAGGGGACATCCAGAGCTACGAGCGGGCAAACAAGGCGGTCGCCGGGTGTGAGGTCGTCTTCCACCAGGCGGCGCTGCCATCGGTTCCGCGCTCGGTCCAGGATCCGCTGACGACAAACGCGACCAACGTGACCGGAACGCTGAACATATTGCTCGCCGCCCGTGACCATGGCGTGCGCCGAGTCGTCTGCGCTTCGTCTTCGTCCGTGTACGGGACTGGCATGCAGACATTGCCCAACCGGGAGGATCAGCCGGCTGCGCCCATATCGCCATACGCGACGGGGAAGCTCGCCGGCGAGGGATACGCTCGCAGCTTCCACTGTGTCTACGGTCTGGAGACCGTCGCTCTGCGGTACTTCAATGTCTTCGGACCGCGCCAGGATCCGAGCTCGCAGTACGCGGCCGTGATTCCGAACTTCATCAGCGCCCTGATGGCCGGCGACCGTCCGGTGATCTTCGGCGATGGCGACCAGTCGCGCGACTTCACCTACGTGGAGAACGTCCTACACGGCAGCCTGCTGGCGATGAACGCCCCCGGAGTAGCGGGCGGTGTCTACAACATAGCCTGCGGCGAGCGGGTTACGATCAATCGGCTCGCGGCCGAGCTGGGCAGTCTGCTGGCATCAGACGTCGAGCCCGTTTACGTGGCGCCGCGTGCCGGAGAGATCCGCCATTCGCAAGCCGATCTGTCCAGAGCCCGGGCCGAGCTCGGTTACGAACCGCTGGTCGGGCTGCGCGAGGGCCTCAAGCGAACGATTGAGCATTTCTCCTCGAGCTCGAGAGCCGCGCTCGCGGCGCAGCCCGCGACTGCCCAGCGAATTGCGCGCTTTCCGCGCCCCTAGGCGCGCCGCCCGATCGCGGCCTCGAGGTTGTCGAGCTCGTTGTGGCGTCCCGCAAGTATCCGCTCGGTCCAGGTCTCGTCGTGCATCGGGTCGACCGTCATCACCACCTCTGTGCGGCCGCCGGCGGGCGTGATGTCGACGACGGTCAGGTGATCGTATGGTTCGTGGTCGGGCACGAAGTCGATCAGCGATAGGTAGGCGAGCCGAGTTGGCGCTGAGACCTCGGTGAAGGTCTTGCGCGACTCGGTCGAGAGCGGCATGCCGGCGTTCTTCATGAACTCCACCTGCTCGGGCGCTGACGCCGTCATCGTGTACACCAGCTGACCGCCCGGCCTTAGCTCGAGCTCGATCACGTGGTTCTCGAAGCCGTCGGGTGCCCACCACTCCTCGATACCGGCGGCCGTGGTCCAAAGCTCCCAGATCAGCTCTGGCGGGGCGTTGTAGGTTCGTTCTAGGCGCGTGGCGTTCGGGCTGGGCTGCGCGGCGGTGTTCACGGTTCCTCCTCGATAGGGGCGGCATTCATCCTGGTGACAATACATTCTCCTAAGAGAATATGTTCTCCGGAGGATACTTCCCGGTATGGATTCCCACGTGCTCGCCGCGCTGGCCGAGCCGAATCGCCTTCGGATCGTGGAGCTGCTAGGGAAGTCGCCGCGCGCGGTGGGCGAGATCGCGACCAGGCTCGGCCTGCGTCAGCCGCAGGTCACGAAGCACCTGCAAACGCTCGAGCGGGTCGGCCTGGTCGAGATGCACCCGCTCGGCCGGCGGCGGATCTACGCGCTCCGCCGTCAGAAGCTGCGCGCTCTGCGTGACTGGCTGACTAGCTTTGCCGTCGATCATCCCTCCGAGGACGTGCTCGTCCGCTACCGCGCCGCGATCGAGGCCGAGCAGGCGCTGAGCGAGCAGCAGCGGCGGGCGCCGCGCACGTTCGACTTCGAGCGCGACCTCCCCGCGTCGCCACCGCGGGTCTGGCGTGCGTGGACGACCGCAGCCGTCGTGCGCCGCTGGTGGAGTCCTGAGCACTTCGAGGTTGCCGAATGCCAGGTCGACGCGGTGCCCGGCGGCACGCTCCGCATCGTCATGGCGGAGGGCGACGGCACGCGGCACGAGGCGGCGGGGCATTTCGTCGCCTTGAGCCGTCCGCGCTCTCTGACGTTCGAGCTAGCGCCGCTCGATCCCAGCGGCGAACCGCTGCTCTCCGCGATCAACGAGGTACGCCTGGCGCCCCGCGGGCGGCGGACCAGACTCGAACTCAGGGTCCGGGTGAGCTACGTGCAGGCGCAAGCCGCTCCGGCAGTCGCGGGCATTGAGCTCGGCTGGGCGCAGACGCTCGACAAGCTTGAGGCCGAAATGCAACGCCGCTGAAGGAACCTGCGTCACGTACCACCGGCGTCCTCGTCGAGCCCCGCGAGAACCCCGGTACTCTTGGGTACCGAATGCCCCCCAACGTCGATGACGTCTACGAGGCGCAGCACGCCCGCCTGCTGGAGGGGCTTGCTGTGTCGATCAGGGAGAAGGGACTCGCGCAGTCGCAGGTGACGGACATCGTGCGCCACGCACGGGCCTCTAGACGCACGTTCTATAAGCACTTCCCGGACAAGGACTCGTGCTTCGTGGAGCTGACCGACGCGATGTCGATGCTGTTGCTGGAGCGGGTGGGCCAAGCGATCGACCGCGAGGCGCCTCTGGCAGTCCAGATCGACCAGGCCATCGACACCTACGTCGACATCCTCTTAGGCGAACCGGACCTGACGGCCACATGGGCCAGCCCCTCCGTGGGGGAGCGGGTGATCATTGCCCAGCGGGAAGGGCTAGAGCGTTACGCGCAGCTGCTCGTGTCGGTGGTTGCCGTGGACGCCGAGCGCGACCCCGACGTCGAACCTGTCTCCCTCGAGCGGGCATACATGGTCGTCAGCGGGGTCCAGCAGGCGATCATCCGCGCGGTCGCCCGCGGCCAAGACCTCGATCACACCGCGACGGAGATCAAGGGGTTCATGAAGGCCGTGCTAGCCGGCCAGCCGGCGACCGCTCGCTGAGCCGGCCTGGTCAGAAAGTGGCGAGCACCCGCGCCGTCACGCAGCGCGCCGAGCACCGACGGCGACCGCATCACGCTTCGCCTCGGACCGCTCCTTGCCAAAACGCATGTGGTCGCCCACTGGACCGTCCAGCATGAGCTTGCGGTCGCGCAGGTAGTCCATGTTGAGCTCCCAGGGCGGCGTGGCCCCCTGTCTGGGGAACTGATGCATGGAGCGGCGGACGTACCCCGCCCCGAAATCCAGCAGCGGGCGCGTGGGCGCATCGGGGTCCGGAGGCTCGGGGACGCAGTACACGTACCCCTGCTCGTCCATCAGCGACAGGAGCCGGCAGAAGTGCTCGCAGATCAGGTCTACTTTCAGCGTCCAAGAGGCGTTGATGTACCCCACCGCGTACAGGAAGTTGGGGATGCCGGTGAGCATCATGCCTTTGTAGGTGATCGTCTCGCTGAGGCGGACCGGACGGCCGTCGACGCTGTAGGAGACGCCCGCCAGGGGCAGCAGCTGGAGCCCCGTGGCGGTGACGACGATGTCGGCGGCCAACTCCGCTCCTGACCGAAGCTTGATTCCGGTCTCCGTGAACGTCTCGATCTGGTCGGTGGCGACAGACACGCTGTCGTCGCTGATGGCGCGGAACAGATCGGCGTCGGGCACCACGCACATGCGCTGGTCCCAGGGGTTGTAGGGCGGATTGAAGTGGACGTCGACGTCATAGCCCTCGGGGAGCGCGCGGACAGCCCCGGCACGGATCAGCTTGCGCACGAGCTTTGGGCGCCGCTTGGACGCATTCCAGACGAAGCGCTGCAGGCCCACGTTCTTGCGCCGAGCGATGCGGTGCGCCCGTACAGGACCCAGCCATTTCTTCAGCCGCTGCTCGAGCGGATCGACTGCAGGCACCGACACCACGTAGGTCGGTGTGCGCTGAAGCAGGGTGACGTGCTCGGCCCGCTCCGCCATGGCCGGGACGATCGTCATCGCGGTGGCGCCGCTGCCAATTACGACCACGCGCTTGCCCGCGTAGTCAAGGTCTTCTGGCCAGAACTGCGGATGCACCGTCTCGCCACCGAAGTGCTCGATCCCCGGTAGCTCCGGCACGTAACCGCTGTCGTACCTGTAGTAGCCCCCGGCACAGAACAGCCACCGAGCGGTGAACTGCACCGACTCCGAGTCCGCCATTCGCTCAACTTCCACCGTCCAGCAGGCGTCGCCCGTCGACCACTCCGCCGAGACGACCTTGTGGCCGAAACGGATGTTCTCCTCGAGCCCGTAATCGGTCGCGGTCTCGCGGATGTAACGGAGGATCGATTCGCCGTCTGCGATGGCC
>DAIPIC010000007.1:0-14744 GCA_036771025.1 Solirubrobacteraceae bacterium | reverse complement strand
GTCGGAGTCAGAGCGGATGCCGGGATAGCGGAACAGATCCCAGGTGCCACCGATGGCCTCCCGCGCCTCGAGGATCACGTAGCTCTTGCCCGGCTGCTTTCGCGTCAGGTGGGCGGCGGCTCCGATTCCCGAGATCCCGGCGCCGATGATCAGGACGTCGACGTCTGGTGCCATGTGCGCGCTTTCGTGTTGTTTTTGCGCGCCGCTCTGCTCGTGATGAGCCGGTCGAGCGCGCTCAGGACCGTCCAGTAGTGGGAGGGGGTCAGGCGAGTCAGGAAGTCGAATACGTAGGCGTCAGGGCCGACGAGGATCCGGGCCTTTCCGGCGTCGATTCCCCGGTGGATGATTTCCGCGGCTCGCTCCGGCGTGGTACGTACCAGCGCCTCGAACTCATCAGCCATCTCGTCCCGCGAGCGGCCGAGCCCTCGCGGGTCGGTATGCAGGCGACCGTGGCGCGCGATGTTGGTCTTGACCCCGCCGGGATGGACGGTCACCGCTCGCACCCCGGTCCCCTCCAGCTCGTGGCGCAGCGACTCGGTGAAACCGCGAACCGCGAACTTCGAGGCGCAATAAGCGCTCTGGTGCGGGATTCCGGCCAGGCCGAACACGCTCGAGGTGTTGACGATCACGCCGGAGCTCTGTTCGAGCAGAATCGGCAGAAACGCGCGAACGCCGTGAACGACGCCCTCGAAGTTGATCGCGTGCAGCCACTCGTCGTCCTCGACCGCCGCCGCAGCGACCGTTGACGAGACCGCCACCCCGGCGTTATTGAACACCGCGCCGATCGGCGCCGGCGCCCACTCCCTGACTCGGGCTGCGAACGCCAGCTGGCCTTGGCGGTCGCGCACGTCGAGCTGCTGGGAGAGGACGGGGCCGCCGAGGGTGGCAGCGGTCTGCTCCAGGGCTTCCGTATCGGCGTCCACCATGGCCACCGGACAGCCGTGGGCGGACAGGCGCTCAGCGAGCGCGCGACCGATTCCTGAACCGGCTCCCGTGATTACCACGGTCTGGCCGGCCAGAGGCCGACTCCTGGCTCGTGCCATCAGGCCGGGACCTCTTTGTCGACAGGCCGCGCCTCACCGGCGTGCCGGACGATCGCCGCGACGAGCTGCGAGCACGCGTTGGCGGGCAGGTCGTGCCCTAGGCCGGAGATCGTCTCGAGGCGGGCTCCGGGGATGGCGGCCGCCGTGGCTCGCCCGCCGGAAGGGTGCACCATCAGGTCTCGATCGCCGTGAATCACGAGCGTCGGGGCGGTGATGCGCCGGCAATGATCGGTGCGGTCGCCCGACTTGTAGATCGCCGCAATCTGCCTCACGACGCCCGCGGTGTTCGCACCGCCGCTTCGATCCCACGCCTCTAGCGCCACTTCCCGCGCCTTCTGCTTGTCGAACGGGAATCCCCTCGATCCGATGTGGCGCATTATCGTGACGAACCGATCGGCAGCGGCATCACGCGACCGCGGCGGACGCCGCAGCATAAGCGACTGCGTTGAGAGAGCGGGACGCCCTATGCGACGAGCCCCGGTGTTCGACATCATCGACGTCAACGTCAGCACGCGCTCCGGCGCGATGGCCGCGAGCGTCTGCCCGATCATGCCCCCCATCGACATGCCGACGACATGGGCTGCGGGTATCTGAAGCGCGTTGAGCAGGCCAGCCGTATCCAAGGCGAGATCCGAGAGCGTGTACTGCGCCTCGCTGAACCGTCGCCTCACGAGCTGCCACCGCCGCGGTATGGGGGCTTCTGACCGGCTCGAGCGACCGACATCGCGGTTGTCGAAGCGCACCACGCGGTAGCCCTCGGCCGTCAGAGCGTCGACGAAGCTCGCCGGCCAGACGTTGAGCTGCTGCCCCAGACCCGCGATCAGCAGGATCGCCGGATCCACCGGATCGCCGTCGACGCGACAGCAGAGCTCGATCCCGCCGCCAACGTCCACCAGTCGCTCTGCCGTCATCGATGCACCCCTGACGAAGCGGGGATCCTCGTCGCCCCGTGGTCGACCGGGCACGCGCGTGCGGGGGCGGCGCTCGCCCGATCATTACCGAGCGGCTTCCGGCGGCGGCGGACGACCGCCACGCCGCCGCGCGAAGGGGCAAATGCGACACCGCGGAAGCTCTCGCGCTCGCCGCGAGCGTCGGCCGGAACCAGCTCGAAGTGACGCAGCATTGTGCGAAGGACGACGTCCATCTCCAATTGCGCGAAGGCGGCGCCCAGGCAGCGGCGCACGCCGCCCCCGAACGGGATCCATGAATACGTATCCGGCTTGCGGCCGACGTAGCGGTCGGGCTCAAAGGCTCCGGCGTCGGGGTGGAAGCGCTGGTCGGCATGCACCGCTGCCATCTGGGTAACCACTCGCGTCGCCGGTGGCAGCCGCCACTCACCGAGCTGGAAGGGCTGCATCACCATCCGCCCCGTGGTCCCGATCACCGGACGCACGCGATGGACCTCCAGGATCGTCGCCGTCCGCAGCGTCGAGTCATCGCCGTCGGCCTCCTGTTCGAGCCGTCGCAGGACGTCGGGATGGCGGCGCAGACGCTCGACAGCCCAGGCGAGCGACGACGCTGTCGTCTCGTGACCGGCGACGAGCAGCGTCAACAGCTCGTCCGCGACCTCGGCGCGGTTGATCATCCCGCCGTCGTCGAGCAACCGCGACAGCATCAACGACAGGATGTCGATCCGCTCGCCGAGCCCGGGGTCGGCCAGTCGCTCCTCGACCAGCGCCGTGGCGATCTGGTCGTAGCGGCTGCGCATCTTCCGGTAGCGGCGGCCGGGACTCCACGATCCGAGGTCTCGCCGCAAGACGGGCGCGGTGCCCAGCCGCTGGCCCAGCGCCGTCAGCCGGGGCAGCAGCTCCTCCAGATCCGCCAGCTCGGTTCCCTCTGCTCCGAACACCGCCCGCAGGATGACCCGCAGCGTGATGCGCTTGAACGTGTCGATCGTGGGAAACGGCTTGCCCTCCGGCCAGGCTCGCATGGCGCGCACTGCCTCCTCCTGGATCAGGCCGTCATACGAGCGCATCCGGTCGCCATGGAACGGAGGAAGCAGCGTCCGGCGCTCCGCGAGATGGCGCTCCTCGTCCATCGAGAACAGCGAGCCCGGACCGAGCAGGACGCCCAGCGGGTTCTTTCCGCCGTGAAGGACCGTGGGCTTCGCGGTGTAGACCGCCTTTACAAGATCGGGATGGGTCACCACCACGGTCGTGCCGATGGCTGGCAGTTCGATCGTGTATGCGTCGCCGTAACGCCGTTGGAGGCGACGGATGAACGCCCGCTGGGCGAAGAGGGCCAGCAGACCGTTGAGGAGCTTTGGCGACTGCGGCCCCGGCGGGAGTCGGAACTCGTCGGCTGAGGCGGGAAGGGCGAGCGTCGCGGGCACAGGACTCGAAGGGGCAGACGTGGTACTCACACGTACCACGCGTACGATACTTGCGAGTACCGGCCTGTCAAGGCCGAACTCTGTGCAGGCGGTCACACACCGGCCGGACGCCAGCCGGGCGTCACGTCGATCTCGCGCTAGGGCGCCCCTCCCGGTCGCCGGTCCGGCCGCGTCATGCAGCTGACGCCCGGTCCGCGACGACGTGCACTCCGTTGCGCTCGAGCGCCGCGGCCATCGCGCCGAAGTCCGGTGGCTCGAGGTCGTCCGGCGTGTGCCCCGGCTCCTCGACGGGGATGCCGAATTCCTCGAAGAACGACTCCAGGGCGGCCGGCAGGTGAACGAACAGCAGGCGCGCCGGTCCTTGTGTGGCGTTCTTGAACGTGTGCGGAATGTTCGGCGGGACCGAGACCGAGGTGCCAGCGCCGGCGGAGATCGTCTCGAGCCGTTCGCCGCGCTGCAGGGTGAACTCGTACTCACCCTCCAGGACATAGAACAGCTCGCGGTAAGCGTGGGTGTGCAGTGGCGGGCCGAAGCCCGGCGTGGTCGACACCTCGAAGCAGAAGTAGGCGCCGTCGGTGTCAGCGCTGCGCGTCTTGTAAGTGACGTAATCGCCACCCCCGACGAGCAGCGTGCGCCCCTCTCCCGGTCCTCTGACGACGACTTGTTCGCTCACTTGTTTCTCCTCGTGTCGCGGTTTCGCTTCCGTAGTTCCTCGATCAATGTCCGAATCGCCCAACCGACCGCCCGGCCCACTTCCTCGCCGGACAGCCCGTTCTCCTCGCGCATGGTGGTGTACGCGAGCATGTTGTGGAGGTAGGCCAGCACCGCCTCCGCACGCTTCAGCTCCTGTGCGCTCAGCGCCGGGAGCTCGGCCCGCAGCGCGCGCCGGATCGCCCCGAGTCGCTCGCGCCGTCGATAGCCGCGAACGTCCTGCCCCAGCTGCGAGAGCGCCAACGCCCGTACCAGCCCAGGCCGTTCGTCGAAGTCGCGCGATCCGACCTGGAAGAGGTCGGCTACCTCATCCAGATCGCGCGGGTACGGATGTCCCAGTAGCTCGTTGCCGATCCAGCGTCCCGCAGCCTCGAGCAGCTGCTCGCGGGTCGGGTAGTAGCGGTAGATCGTGCGCAGCGATACCCCCGAGGCTTCGGCCACAGCGGGCACGGTCAGCTCTTGGAGCTCGCCTTGCTCGAGTAAGTCCACGACTGCGCCGAGGATCCGCTGGCGCGTCAGCTCGGCATGTTGATCGCGTAGGCTGACCGAGGTCACGGCATGTAGCATGCCATAGCGACATGCCACGTGTCAAGTCGTCCTGCCGCGTGCCATTGACTGGCCCGGCGGTTCGCGGCGAGCGGGTGCTCAGCCGAGCAGCTCGGAGTCGTGCTCCCGGAAGATGGCCGGGAAATCGCCGGCTCCGGGCTCGTGCAGCGCTCGCACCAACGCTCGGAGCCGGGGCGTCATCACGAGCAGATAGCGGGCAGGCGTGCCGACGGCGGCGTTACCGTAGGTGTGAGGAGTCCCCTTCGGCGCCAGGGCGGCGCTCCCGGGTCCGGCCTCGAAGACGTCATCTCCGATCCGGAAGCGAAGGGCGCCCTCGAGCACGTACCACGCCTCGTCGTCGGAGTGATGCACGTGCAGCGGGGCAATCCAGTCATAGCCCGATTGGCCCGAGTCGCTCCACTCGACGATCACGAAGTCGCTGGCCGTCCCGCCGAGCTCGGCGTCCGCCAACGACGAGAAAAACGCTTGTCCCGGCACCGTTTGACGAGACTACGCCCATGGCGCGCATCGCCGCGGTCATCTTCGACATGGATGGCGTCCTGATCGATTCAGAGGGCCTGTGGAATCAGGCCCGGGTGCAGATCACCTCGGAGCATGGCGGCCGGTGGCGGGAGGAGGCGCAGCGGGCGATGATGGGCATGAGCTCGCTGGAGTGGTCGCGCTACATGCACGATGAACTCGGTGTGGCCATGGACCCCGAGCAGATCTCGGAGACCGTGGTGTCTCGCCTGGAGCGTCTGTACCGAGAGCGGGTGCCTGTTCTGCCCGGTGCCCGAGAGGCGGTGGTGGCCTGCTCGGAGGTATGGCCGCTGGCCCTGGCATCGTCTGCCAACCGGCCGCTAATCGAGCTGGTCCTCGACTTGACCAACATGCGCAGCCGCTTCAGGGCCACGGTGTCCTCCGAGGAGGTCCCGCGGGGAAAGCCGGCACCCGACGTCTATCTCGAGGCCGCCCGACGGCTCTCGATCGCGCCGGACCGGTGCGCCGCAGTCGAGGACTCGGCCAATGGGCTGCTGAGCGCCGCCGCCGCGAGGATGACCGTCATCGCCATACCCAACTCCGAGTTTCCTCCCGCCGAGGAACCACTCTCGCGGGCCGCGCTCGTGCTAGACGGGATCGAGCAGCTGACACCCGCGCGCCTTGAGGAGCTTGGCGACTCGGCGTCGTAGGGATGCGCGATATTTCCGGGCGTGACCGGCTCCCCACACGGGCGGGGTTCCGCATACGGCTCGGCCGGCGTCGACTACGACGCCCTCGACGCCGGTAAGCGCGACGCGCTGAGCGAGGCGCTGGCGACGTCAACGCTCATGGCGTCGCTGGGGGGGAGAGCAATCGACGAGTCTCGCGGCGAGCCGGCATTCGTCTTCGAGCTCGAGGGGAGGACGCTGGCGTTCGTGGTCGAGGGGCTGGGGACGAAGTCGGTCATCGCCCGGCAGGTCTCCGAACAGCTCGGAATCGCCGCCTTCGACAACGTGGCCTACGACGCGGTGGCGGCGATCGTCAACGATCTGTGTTGCGTCGGCGCCCTGCCGCTGGTCATAAACGCCTACTTCGCCACCGGCTCCGGCGCCTGGTACGAGCACGCGGCGCGGCACGCCGGCCTGCTTTCGGGCTGGCGCGATGCCTGCGTGGACGCCGGGGCCACGTGGGGCGGCGGCGAGTCCCCGACCCTGCCGGAGCTGATCGAGCCGGCGGAGCTCGAGCTCGCGGGGAGCGCGGTGGGGGTGGTCCCGGAGGGCAGAGGCCCGATTCTGGGCGCAGGCCTAGAGGTCGGGGACGAGATCGTGCTGGTGCAGAGCGCGGGCCTCCACGCCAACGGCGCTTCGCTGGCGCGGATGATCGCCGGGCATCTGGAGCGCGGATACGAGACGCCACTCCCCAGCGGCCGGTCCTTCGGAGAGGCGCTGCTCGACAGAAGCGTCATGTACGTGCCGCTGGTCAGGGCGCTGCTCGAAGCCGGCGTGGACCTCCGCTACCTGAGCCACATCACCGGTCACGGGCTGTTGAAGCTGATGCGCCCGCGGCGTGAGCTCTCCTACACGATCACAAGCTTGCCCCCCGTGCCGGAGGTCCTTCAGTTCATGGTCGAGCGGGCGGGGATGTCGCCGGCCGCCGCCTACTCCACCTTCAACATGGGTTGCGGCTTTGCCGTCTACTCGGCTGCGGGCACAGGCCAGGAGGTCGCGCGCGTGGCCGCGGAGCTCGGGCTTTCCGCACACCTGGCCGGGGCGGTCGGGGAGGGCCCCCGCCGGGTGGTCCTAGGGCCGATCGGGGTCACCTACGAGAGCGGGGCGCTGGATCTGGCGCCGCGACGCCGGGGCCCCGCCGGCTAGCGCTGCGCGCCGCCCGCAGGTACCGCCGCACCAACGGCAGCTGATGCCGTGCCCAGCCAACGGCCGTGGCGACCCACCCGGCCAGCCCCACCCAGCCCGCCACACGGCCGAACTGCACCAGCCCATCCACACCGGCCACCCTCCCCGTTGTCGTGCTCATCACCGAGTACATCCCGAGAGGGAAGACCGTCGCCCACCGGAGCACGTCGTAGCCCGGGCGTGGCCAGCGGATCTCGGCGGCGATGAGGAAGGGCAGCCAGGCGATGGTGGCGCCCCACAGGACGAGGCTTGCGACGCGAAGCGGTTCGTGGAACCCAGCCGGGCCGTGCGTCACCGAGACCGCGTGCGCGATCTGCGCGCAGGACAGGGTGGAGATCGCGAGCGCGCCCCCGGAGACCCAGTGATCCCCGGCGCCGTAGCGCAGCTCGGAGACGTCGAAGCGCGCCAGCACGGCGGGATACGCGACCAGCCCGACGGCGGACACGGCGAGCGCGGCGAGGGCCGGCCAGGTCCGGAACGTGCTGCTGGCCATCGTCGCGGCGAGCACCGCCAGCGACTGCAGCGCGACCACGACCAGGAAGCTTCCCCCGGTCCTCGGCAGCGGGCCGTCGCGCGCCAGGGCCGGTAACAGGAGCGCCGGCAGTGCCGCCGCGATCGCAAGCAGCGCCCAGCCTGCCCACGACCATCCGAGCACCGTCAGCCTGACGCCGAGGACCGCGGTGCCGGCGACCGCGGTCAGTGCGGCGGGCCGCGTTGCCTCCTCGCGCGCACGGCGGAAGTCGAATAGCACCGCGGCCACCAGGAGCGCTGCCAGGATTGCCCACGTGACCGCGCAAACTGCGAGCAGCACGCGCGAGAGCGTCGTGGCCTGCTCGTCGAGGATGGCCACCGAGACGATCCCGGTGGCCATCACCGCGCCACCCGCCTCTGATCTGATCCTCATCCTCCGGATACGATATCGTGGCGCGATATGCAGCTCAGGCCCAAGGACTTCGAACAGCTGCTGGAGCTACGCACCGGTCTGCGGCGTTTTCTGCGCTGGAGCGAGAAGCAGGCTCATGCGGCTGGACTGACCCCCGCCAAGCACCAGCTGCTGCTGGCGATCAAGGGCCACCCCGATCCCAGTGGTCCCACGGTGGGCGAAATAGCGGACTATCTCGTCCTCCGCCACCACAGCGCCGTGGGGCTCGTGGACCGCGCGGTGAGCGACGGCTTGGTGAAGCGAAATCCGGACTCCTCAAGTAAGAGCGTCGTCCGGGTCACGTTGACGGCGCTGGGCGCCGAGAAGCTCGACGAGCTCGCGGAAGCGCACGTCGAGGAGATTGCTCACCTCGGTCCCACCATGCGGGCCCTGTGGGAGGCACTTGAGAGCGACGGGCGCGAGGACCCGCACCCCGCGGGCCGCCGTCAGGCGGCTATCGCCGGCAGTCCGCGCACGCCCCGTGCAGGACGATCTCGTGCACGGCGACGTCGATCGGCACCCGTCTCGAAGTCTTCTTGATCACGCGCTCGAGCTCGGGATCGGTGAACGGCATGACCGCGCCGCAGCTGTCGCACACCAGATGGTGATGGTGGCCGTTCTCGTCGCGGACCGGTTCGTAGCGCGCCATCGCTTGCCCGACCTGGACTTTCTGGACCAGCTGTAGCCGCTCCAGCTCGTCGAGGATCCGGTAGATGCTGGCGCGCGCCACCCGCCGCTCCCCTGCCCGAAGGGCATCCTCGATCTCGAGCGCGGACAGGGCGCAGGCCTGCGAGTCGAGCAACTCGACCACCGCGCGCCGCGCGCCCCCCGACTGGTGATGCGACTCGGCCAGTACCCGTTGCGCTCGCTGGGACCAGCTCTCGCCGCTCGCGGGGGCCATCGCGGCCAGTCTAGCTTCGGGTATCGGCATCAGCGGAGGCTGCTGGGCGGCTGCCACCACCGGCCCGGGCAAGAATAGGACTGAGTCTCATTCCTGGTATCGTAGCGCGCTGTGCAGAGACGTTCGATCTCGCAGCGATTGCGCCGCCCTGCCCCACTGGGGCGAGGTTTTGGACCTATACGGAACAAAAAGTCGCCCAAGTCGTACGGGCGGATCGCCGTCGCTTCGGCGATCGCTGGCGTGGCCGCGCTCGCCATTGCCGGGTGCGGTGCCGCCGCCGCGAACGGCGGAAGCGCCGGACAGATCGTCGCCGTCGGCGCCGAGAACGAGTACGCGAATGTGATCTCTCAGATCGGCGGCCGGTATGTCCACGCCAGCGCGGTCATGAGCAATCCCAACACCGACCCGCACACCTTTGAGGCCAGCCCCAGCGTGGCCAACTCGGTCAGCCAGGCACAGCTGGTCGTCCAGAACGGCGTCGGCTACGACAACTTCATGGGCAAGATCGAATCCGCCACGCCGAACGCGAACCGGAAGGTGATCGACGTGCAGCACCTTCTCGGTCTGCCCGACTCCACGCGCAACCCTCACCTGTGGTACAGCCCGAGGACCATGCCGGCCGTGGCGAAGGCGGTGGCCGCGGAGTTGTCCAAGCTCCAGCCGAGCCACGCGGCCCAGTTCCACGCCAAAGAGGCGGCGTTCGAGCATTCCCTGTCGGCGTGGTATGCGGCCATCAAACAGCTCCGCGATCGCTACCCGAACGCTGCGGTGGCCGCGACCGAACCGGTCGGGGATTACATGCTCGGGGCGGCGGGGGTGGCGGTTGTCACGCCCTACTCGCTGCAGGCCGCCGTCATGAATGGCGTCGACCCCGCTCCGCAGTCCGTCACGCTCCAGAACGGTCTGCTCTCGGGGCGCAAGGTCAAGGTCCTCCTCTACAACCAGCAGGTGACCGACTCGCTGACCCAGACATGGCTGAAAGCAGCCAGGGCGCACGGGATCCCCGTCGTCGGTCTGTACGAGACGATGCCCACGGGCGGCTACGACTACCAGTCCTGGATGGTGGCTGAGGTGAATGCGCTTCGGAACGCGCTCGTCCACGGGACCTCGACGGAGCGGCTGTGAGCGCACCAAACGGCGCCGCCCGCGATGAGGTCCTCTCGGTCGAGAGGCTCTGCGTGCGGCTGGGTGGGCGCGACGTTCTGTCCGAGGTCACCTTTGCGATCCGCGCCGGCGAGTTCACGGGCCTGATCGGATCGAACGGGGCGGGAAAGACCACGCTCCTGAAGACCGTCCTCGGCCTGCACCCTCCGAGCGCCGGCAGCGTGCGAATAGAGGGCCGCCCCCGTTCCCGCCGCGAGCCCCTCATCGGGTACGTGCCACAGCGCTACCTGCTGGACGCCGACATGCCCCTGCGCGCCCGCGATGTGGTGGGACTCGGGCTTGACGCGCACCGGCTGGGGATAAGCCGGCCTTCGCGTGACCGCGCCGAGCGGATCGAGGAGATGCTGGGCGCCGTAGACGCGCACGGCTTCGCCGACAGTCGCGTCGGAAATCTGTCGGGCGGCGAGCAGCAGCGCGTCCTGATCGCCCACGCCCTCATCTCACGCCCGCGTCTGCTGTTGCTCGACGAGCCCCTCGCCAATCTCGATCTGCGCTCCGGCCATGAGATCGTGGCGCTGCTGGCGCGGATCGCCACGGAGCAGGGCATCGCCGTTCTCATCTCGGCGCACGAGATGAATCCGCTGCTCGCTGTGATGGACAGGATCGTGTACCTGGCCGCGGGCCGGGCAGCCAGCGGCACCACCGGCGAGGTGGTCCGCGGCGACGTGCTCAGCGGCCTGTATGGGTACCACGTCGATGTGCTGCGCGTCCACGGCCGCTTGCTGGTCGTCTCGGGAGCCGCCGACGCGGGCCCGGAGGGAGAGTCCGAGCACCCGGTAGAGGTGCTGGCCTGATCGCGATCGAGGCCGTGGCATGAGCATCACGCCTGCGACGGTCTTCGGTCATGGGTTTTTCCACAGCGGGTCGGTCCATACGGCGCTCGCGGTGAGCGCTGCGGTGGCGCTCGTGGCTGGCGCCGTGGGGGTCTTTGCAGTAATCCGTGGCCAGGCGTTCGCCGGCGAAGCGCTGTCTGACATCGGGGCCGCGGGGGGCTCAGCCGCGTTCCTGGCGGGAGTCGGCTCGCTGTGGGGATTCTTGGTGTCGGCAGTGGGCGCGGCAGCCGTGATGGAGCTGATCGGGATCCAGCGCCCACGCGGCCGCGACCTGGCGACCGGCATCGTGCTCGGAGCCAGCCTCGGCCTTGCGGCGCTGCTCCTGTACCTGGCCACCACGGTCAGAAGCACCACCGGCGCGACGGTGACGATCCTGTTCGGATCCCTGTTTGCAATCGATCCCGGCACCATCCCCGCGATCGTGGCGTTCAGTGTCCTCGCGCTGGCGCTGATCGCGTTCGTCCACCGGCCGCTGCTGCTGAGCTCTCTCAGCCCGGAGCTGGCGGCGGCCCGCGGGGTTCAAGTGCGCCTCATCGGCGCCACCTACCTGCTCGCGCTGGCGGTGGCGGTGGCGCTCGCAGCGCTCACGATCGGCGCGATTCTGGGGACAGCACTGCTGATCGGTCCGGCGGCGACCGCGCTCAGACTGACGAGCAGGCCGGGACGGGCGGTGGCGATTGCGGGGGTGATCGGGGTGGCCGCGACCTGGCTGGGAATCGTGCTGGCCTACGACAGCTTCTACTGGCCGCCCAAGGGCCACGGGTGGCCGCTGAGCTTCTTCGTCGTGGCGCTGGTACTCATCGGCTACCTGCTCGCAACGCTGGCGGCAACGGTTCGAGGAGGTCGGTAGATGTTCTCGGGCTTCATGGTCAACGCCTGGACGGTGGCCACGATCGTGGCTGTCGTGGCCGGGATCGTCGGCTTCTTTGCCGTCCTGCGCGGTTCTGCCTTCGCCGCCCACGCCATTCCCAACGGCTCCTTCGCCGGCGCGGCGGGGGCGGCGCTGATCGGAGTCAACGCCCTGATCGGGCTCGGTGTGTTCTCGTTCCTCGGCGCGCTCGGTACGGGTGCGCTCGGGCGCCGCGGGCGTCAAGACGTGGCCACGGCTCTGACCCTGACCCTCATGCTCGGCCTGGGCGCGTTGTTCCTGAGCCTCAGCAACGAGTACGCCCCTCAGGTCTATTCGCTCTTGTTCGGAGAGGTGCTGGGGATCTCGAGCAATGAAGTCGTTCCGACCGCGGCGCTCGCCGCCGCCGCGGTCGCCGCGGTGCTCGTCCTCTATCGCCCGCTGATGCTCTCGTCCGTGCTGCCCGATGTCGGGGAGGCGCGCGGGATCTCTACCACCGTCATGCAGGTCTGCTTCCTCGCGGTGATCGCGCTCGTGACGACCATGACCGTCCCGGTCGTGGGCACGCTGCTGATCTTCAGCCTCATGATCGGCCCCCCCGCGGCCGCCCGGTCGTTTACCGACCGTCCCTCAATCGCCATGGCGCTGTCCGTGGCGTTTGCGCTCATCGCGGTCTGGACCGCCATCGCCTGCTCTTATGCCACCAATTACCCGGTGGGATTCTTCGTGGGCGCGGCCAGTGCCGCCGGCTACGCCCTGGGCCGAGCATGGGCGGCCTTCGCCCGCCGCTAACCGAGCGGTAACGCGGGCGAGCACCCAGCGACGACCCATCACACTACGATCAGCGCCGATGCTGGTCGAGGACCACGTTCGGGGTCCCGAGGACGCGCGTCAAGCGTCCGCGGCAAAAGCCCCCCGCATGCCCCGCGCAGCGTTGTACGGCTGGGCCGTGCTCGGGCTGATCGGGGCGGCGGTAACCGCGTACGCCGGCACCCGGCTCACTGGCGGCAGCAATGCCATCAGGTGGTGGTTCCACGCCCCGGTCCCGTCTGGACACGAACCAGCGAAGGTGCTCTTCTGGGCGGGGGTGGTGGCCCTCTGCGGCGCCTGGCTCGGGCTGGGAATGACGCTCAACCGGTCCTCCGGCCTTTCGCCCAAGTCCCTGTGGTTCGTGGGCGCCGCCTGGTGCCTGCCGTTTCTGCTCGGCCCGCCCCTCTTCAGCCACGACCTGTACAGCTACATCGCCCAGGGCACGCTCGTCCACCTCGGCCACAGCCCCTACCACGAGGCGCCGATCGCCCTCGGGCATCTCGGGCACCGCCACGTACTCGACGGTGTGGATCCGTTCTGGCGCAAGACCACGGCGCCCTATGGACCGCTCTTCTTGGGAGTGGTGAGCCTGATCGTCGGCGCCGCGGGATCGCATTTGGTCCTGAACGCGGTGCTGGTCCGTCTCTTCGACCTGATCGGCATCGTGGTCCTGGCGGTCTTCGCTCCCCGCCTCGCACGAGCGCTCGGCGCCGATCCCAGGCGGGCCTTGTGGCTGGCGATGCTGAGCCCCCTCGTCTGGCTCCAGCTCGTCTCGAACGCTCACAACGATGCGCTCATGGTGGGGTTGATGGTCGCCGGCGTAACGCTGGCCGTAGAACGAAAGCCGCTGATCGGGATCGCGGTGTGCGCGGTGGCCGCGACGGTCAAGGTGCCGGCGGTGGCGGCGATCGTGTTCATCGTCGTGGCATGGGCGCGGGAGCTGCCGAGCCGCCAAGACCGGTTCAAGGCGGTGGGCAAGGCCGCACTGGTCACCGTCGCCGCGGCCGGAATCATCACGGCGATCACCGGGCTCAGCCTGGCCTGGATTTCGACCGGGCTGTTCTCGACCCCCGGTCGCGTGCGGCTGGCGATCACCCCGGCTACCGCGGTCGGCTACACGATCGCCCACGCGCTGCACGGCGTGGGCGTGCCGCTGAACGGCAAGCAGTTCGAGGCCACGCTCAGCCACATCACGTTCGCCATCACCGGTCTTTTCGGCATCTTCCTTCTGTACCGGACGCGATGGGAGAACATGGTCCGGCGGCTCGGCTGGCTGCTCTTGGCGATCGCGATAGGGGGACCCGCGGCCTGGCCGTGGTACTTCACGTGGGGCCTCGCGCTTCTGGCCGCCTGCCCGGGGATCCAGTTCTCGCGCGTGATCCCGCTGGCGGTCGTGGCCTCGGCGTTCATCGTCATCCCCACCGGGCAGCTTGCGATCCCGCTCGGGACCTCGCCGGAGATGGTCGCCTTCTACCTGTTGGTACTCGCGGCGGCGGTCTGGTACTGGGGCCGTCGGCTGCCGCGGCGCGCGGCGATGCTGGCAAACCCCTGAGCTCGTGGTCCCCCCCGCAGATACGCTCGCATTCGAGTCGCCCCTGGCGGCGTGTGCCTTCGTCCTCGGAGGCTCGCGCAGCGCTGCTGCGCGTCGCCTCCTGCGTCCTTGGCAGTCATCCGTCAGCGACGCCTCTCGGTGCGACCGTACTTACGGTGACGACCACCAGCAGACCCGATGCTGACGTTCGCGCTTCGCAGCCTGCTGGCCCGCCGCCGCCGAGCGGCGCTGACTGGGCTGGCGGTGCTGTTGGGCGTGGCGATGGTGTCGGGGGCATTCGTGTTCACGGACACCATCAACGCCGCGTACCGCACGCTGTTCGCGGCGACTGCCAAGGGCGCGGACGTGGTCGTCGGAAGCCGCCAGGGGCTGTATTCGGCCAACGCCCAGCCGGCGACCGTGCCCGCAGCGCTGGCGAACCGGATCCGTGCCCTCCAGGGAGTGGCGGCCGCCCGGGGGCAAGTGTCGGACGTGGCGACGATCGTCGGCCGCGACGGCCGGATCCTGAAGAACACCGGCTCCCCGACGCTGGCTATGTCGTACCTGCCGCCACCGTTCGGCGGGCTTCAGTTCGTGCAGGGGAACCCGCCGATCAATTCAGAGGAGGTCGTGCTCGACGAGGGCACCGCGATGCACGAGGGGTACCGCGTCGGAGACCACGTCGCGATCGTCACCGCCCAGCCCACACGG